>DATMTU010000160.1:0-8937 GCA_035564035.1 Dongiaceae bacterium | reverse complement strand
AGGCTGGGATGGGGATACCCCATGGGATTTGGCGCGAAAGGTTCCAGTCATGAATGTTTTTGAGGTATTGAATGAGGATTTGCTTGCGACCGGCTGGGTAAAAAGTAATGGCATCGGTTTCAAGAACTTCTAGCGCTTTTTCCGCCAATGGCTGCATGCTTAAGAACCACTGCTCTTTGATGAGCGGCTGGATTGGCAGGCCACTTTTGTAGTCGTAGCCAACGGTGTGTTCGATAGTTTCTTCTTTGCGGATAAGTTCTTCGGCTTCGAGAGCAGCAAGAGTACGTTTACGGGCAGCCACAACGTCGAGCCCTTGGAATTGGCTTGGCACGTTGATCATTGTTCCGTCGAAGTCGATGACTTGTGGACGTGGAAGGTCGTGGCGCTTCCCTACTTCAAAGTCGTTCGGGTCGTGGGCTGGGGTGATTTTAACGGCACCGGTGCCAAACTTCGGGTCGACGTATTCATCAGCGATGATTGGAATTTCACGGTTTGTCAGAGGGAGGACGACGTGCGAACCGATAAAATCTTTATAGCGAGGGTCATCTGGGTGAACGGCTACGGCAACATCACCGAATAGTGTTTCAGGGCGAGTGGTAGCGATGACGATTTCGCCGATTTTATCGATGAGTGGATAAGCAATATGCCACAAAGTCCCCTTTTCTTGTTTGTGGTCAACTTCAATGTCAGCATAGCTGGTTTGGTATTTCGTACTGTAGTTAACAATACGCTCACCCCTGTAAATAAGGCCTTCATCCCAGAGTTTTTTGAAGGTTTGGTAAACGGTATCAATCACCTTCTTATCAAGCGTGAAAACAAGGTCTTTCCAAGACGCACTAATGCCCAGGGCGCGTACCTGAAGTTCCATATTGCCGCGTTGTTGTTCAACGAAGTTCCATACTTGGCTGTAGAGTTGTTCGCGTGAAAAATCGAAGCGGTTCTGGCCTTTCTTTTGCAGCTCTTTTTCGTAGACGACCCAGGTTTCAAAACCGGCGTGGTCGGCGCCAGGGATGAAAACGGTGTCGTAACCGGCCATACGTTTGTAGCGAACGAGGATGTCTTTCAGGCCGTTATCGAGGGCATGACCAAGGTGAAGGTTACCATTGGCGTTTGGCGGCGGCATAACCGTACTAAAAGGGATACCTTCGCCTTTTGGCGCAAAAGCACCGCTTGTTTCCCAGAGTGCGTAGATATTCGGCTCGTACTGATTCGGTTCGTATGTTTTTGCTAATTTCACAGGAAATCCTTTGTTATTTCACACAGAGGTGGCTACTATTTCACGTGAAATGAACACGTCACGGTAGTAGAAACTCCGCTTTCTCTGGGGTTATTATAACACGAGGAGGTGAGCGAAAAGAGTGTTTACACTCTTTTCCGAACCGACGCTGTGTTATGTCGTGATGAAGGCGCGAGATAACACGAGGGCTCCCTTTCAGAACGAGGTATAATAGGAGATATGATTGAGCTCCAACGGTGTAGTGATAAGGAACAATGGGACGATTACGTCCTTGAAAATGGTGGCCATCCCCTTCAGTTATGGGAGTGGGGCCAAGTAAAAGCCGGACATGGTTGGAAAGCAGAGCGGCTTTTTGCCTATGACGCAGAAGGAGAAACGCTTGGGGCAGCACAAGTACTGATTCGCAAACTCCCCTCACCTTTCCGATCTTTTGCCTATATCCCTCGCGGGCCTTTATTTCACGTGAAATCAGCCGTGAAATATAAAGATGAAATCCTTGATACCCTTGCACAATTCGTGAAACGTGAACACCACTCGGTTGTCCTCTCAATAGAGCCCGACGTGCTGGAATTTGAGAAACCCGATGGGTGGGTTCGCTCGACTAATAAAATCCTTTCAGCAGAAACAATCTTGCTTGATTTAACCAAGACAGAGAGCGATTTGCTGGCGGGGATGGCCAAGAAAACACGCCAGTACATTCGTAAATCGGCCAGTGATATTACCGTGCAGCGGGTACGAAAGCAAGAAGATATCGAAGCCTGCTTGGCAATTTATAAACAGACAGCCCACCGGGCTGGGTTCAACCTGCACAACGAACGCTACTACCTTGATGTTTTCTTACAGATGCAAGACTACTCCCCTATTTTTGCAGCATATGTTGAGGGGAAGCCGGTTGCCTTCTTGTGGCTGGCAATTAGCGAATCAACTGCTTACGAATTATATGGGGGTATGGACGAACGAGGCCAAGAGCTCCGCGCCAACTATGCCTTGAAGTGGTACGCCATCCGTAAAGTAAAAGAATGGGGGCTGACCCGTTACGACTTCGGCGGTCTTGTCGCTGGCGGGGTCTCAAACTTTAAACAGGGGTGGTCAGATGACGTGACGGTATTTGCGGGTACCTTTGACCGGCCACTCTCCCCTCTTTATACCCTTTGGAGTAAGGGGCTCCCATTTGCCAAGCGAACCCTGCAGCGCATCCGTCGCAAAAAGTAAGGAAAGCTGAAATAAAGCTTAAATTATAGAATGAAAGCCTGGGTTACTGTGCCCAGGCTGTTTTTGTCATCGAAAGGCTTGGTTGCACCTCAAGATCAAGAGGAGAGATAGGCTGCATCTTTTGTGCATAGAAGCATCCAAGGGTAGCGATCATGGCGCCGTTGTCGGTGCAGAGCTGCATTGGGGCGTATTCGATAGGAAGGGGGAGCCGTTCTTGGAGTTGACGGCGTAACTCTTGGTTGGCGGCAACACCTCCGGCGATAACAACTGAGGCAGGTGAGTAGTCATGGTAGGCTTTCTCGGCCTTATCAACCAGCGTTTCGACAGCGGTGTACTGGAAGCTAGCGGCAAAGTCGGCACGCTGAGCGTCGTTTAAACGCCCTGGAAGCTCGAATGAAGGAAAAGATGTGTCCACGCCTACTTCCCGTTGAACGGCACGCAGAACGGCTGTCTTAAGGCCAGAGAAGCTAAAATCATAGGCCCCTTGGAGTTTGGCTTTTGGAAGCGGGTACTTTTTTGGATCTCCGCGGAGTGCCGCTTCGGCAACTGAAGGACCGCCAGGGTAGGGGAGGCCAAGAATTTTTGCGACTTTATCAAAGGCTTCACCAACAGCGTCATCTTGGGTTTGGCCAAGGAGCTCGTAGTTACCATGGTCGTGAAATAGAACTAATTGAGAGTGGCCGCCACTGACGATAAGAGCGAGCATAGGGAAAGAGGGTTGTTTCGAAGGGAGGGTTAAAGAGAGGTGGTCGGCCTGGTCGGTAATAAAGTTGGCGTAAACGTGCGCTTCAACATGGTGGATAGGGTAGAGGGGAAGATTCTTTTGGAGAGCGATTGTTCGAGCGGCCAAAGTCCCCACAAGTAGTGAGCCAAGAAGACCAGGTGCATAGGTAACCGCGATACCATCAATATCATTCCAGGTCAGGTGAGCTTCCTTGAGGGCTTCATCAATGACGGGGTTAACGACCTCGATATGGTTACGAGCGGCAACTTCTGGGACAACGCCACCGTATACCTTATGAATATCAATTTGCGACTTGACGACACTGGAAAGAAGCCGGTGGCCGTCTTCAACAATAGCCGCGGCCGTTTCATCACAACTGCTCTCAATTCCCAGAATTCTCATCTGTTATATTGTACCACGTGTTGTGGTTTAGACGTTTTAGCTTGCTGTTTGCTGAGAAAATACTTAGAATTATCAGTGGATACTAAGTTACATTTCAGGAAGGGTGGTGTATGAAACGGGGTGTATTACTTTTGGCAGGGGTGATGATAGGGGTAGCATGTGTGGCACAAGGAGGTGCTGCGGCGGCTGAAGCTCAGTTTCCATGGCGTGATGCAGAGGTGAAGGTGGTATCACGGGCACTTGCTGGTCAAGAACAGAGTTTGTGCGTCGGAACGAACCAAACCATCCACCTTAAGGGTCGTGAGTATACGAATACGGCATGTGTTCGTGGGGCAGGTGGCGAGACGAGGGTGGCCTTTTATCTCAATGGGCAGGGGGTGAGGGTGGCAGCAATTGCCTTTCCAACTGATGTTGACTTCTATGATATTAGAGGTTTGTGTGTTGGGGCTGCTCGTTGCGACTATGCGTCGAAAACCGATACTTTCGCGCTGCCGCAAGGGCCGATTGGTTTTTATACGTCAATGGGAATTTATAGCCATTTTTCAGAACAGCTCGAACGTTTTATTGATCCGGGGACGATGACGGCTTACTATCAATTTGTTCCCCATGCGAGTCCCGTCAT
This sequence comes from Dongiaceae bacterium, assembly GCA_035564035.1. Taxonomy (GTDB): domain Bacteria; phylum Patescibacteriota; class Saccharimonadia; order Saccharimonadales; family Saccharimonadaceae; genus Microsaccharimonas. The sequence continues at coordinate 4,740 of DATMTU010000160.1, read as the reverse complement.
GATAAAGCGCGGTTCGTCGAACGCAGCGGTGAATGCTTTTGCCTTTTCCGAAAATGGGCATTGGGCGATTGCTGAGGTGATTAGCTATGGGTTTATTCGAATTGATGTAGCCTCCGGACAAACGAGACGCGTTATGGCACCAGGAGCCGACTATGGGTATGGGTTTGATCCATCGTATGAATTGGCCATTTCTGATACAGGAAAAGAGGTGGCAGCTGTTGGTCGGAATGTGGGCATTGATATTTTTGAAGTTGATTCACAGTGCGGCGACACACTGACTGACACCTCGGACAAGTATTTCAGTCGTGAAGTAAATCCATGTCGGGGAGTGTCTGTTGATCGATTCCAGCTTTTTCCTACCTTTCTTTATGCCACCTCTCCTAAATTTAATATAAGTGGAACGCAACTTGGTATAACAGTAACGGCGCAAAATTACAGCCGCGAAAGAGCCGTTTTGTCGCCCACTTCTCTTGCATCAAACATATCACTCGCGTTCATGTCTCTTGGTGATTCATTTACAAGTGGCGAGGGTGAGACGAGCAATGACCATTACCTTATGGGGACAGATACGGAGGTACACCGGTGTCACGTGAGCGATCGATCGTACCCTTACCTAGTCGGAGCGAGTTGGGGGACTGATGTAAAAAGCGTTGCCTGTTCGGGCGCACAGACCAACGATATTGTTGGCTCAGGGGTATATATGGGGCAGGGTGACCGGACGAAAAGCCTGTCGGAGAGTGATCGTAAAAGTTTAGAGACGGTGGGCCTACGAAGCTTCCAACCAGGTATTGTTCGGCAACTGGACTTTATTACGACATACACGCCTTCCGTCGTTACGGTGAGCATTGGAGGAAACGATGCCGGCTTGATGGATAAACTAAGAGCTTGCCTGGGTGTTGATGTGTGTGAGTGGGTGAAGGACGACAGCAGACGACAGGCAACTGCTGACGAGATTAAGGGTATTTATGGCAAGCTTCGCCAAATGATTGGTAATGTTCGTACTATGTCGCCAGGTAGCCGTGTTGTCCTTGTTGGATATCCTAGGGTAGTGAACGAGGCCGAAGAGGCGCACTGCAGCCCCTTATTAAACACCTTGCTAAAACCTGAAGAGCGTCGCTTTATGGACGAGTCGATTAAGCTCTTGAATATGACTCTCGAGATGGCAGCGCGCTCGGAAGGGGTGACCTACGTGAATATTCAAGATGCTTTGGTTGGGCATCGACTTTGTGATAGAGCATCAGATGCAATGAACGATATTCGGTGGGGACTTGACGCTGCGCCGATACAAGCATTACCACAGTTAAAGGTGATTGGATCAGAATCGTTTCACCCAACACCACTTGGCCATAGTCTTGTTGCTCAGGCGTTGCTTCGTGCGCTGCCTCTGCCACCAGATAAAGCTGATTGTAATAATTGTGCGTATGGCACAGTCCTGCCGGAAGAGTCCTCCTATTGGAAGGCCGAAAGCGACGTCACTGGTGTACAAACTCCTCGTCAGGTGAAGTCGTCAATAGTGTCGGAGCAGGCGCACAGGCCTGGTAACGTGCTCAGTATCGCGACGAATCCTTTTGTGTTTCGCCAGGGGACGACAGTTGTAATCGAGCTCCATTCACAAAATAGACAGTTGGGAGAAATCAAAGTCGATGGGAGCGGTAAAGTAAGCGCAGAAGCAACACTCCCGGAAGAAACGATTGATGGATTCCATACACTGCATCTTTTTGGTACCTCTTGGTCAGGTGAGGTTATTGATGTGTACCAAGTTATTGAAGTAAGAAGTCAAGGATATGGGACACTTCCTATTAATGGAAGTGATACCGCCGACTCGATTAATCAGAAAATGAAGGTATCAGGGGTAGTTATCCATGCTGCAGATAGCGCAAAAGAAGGCCTCTACAAAGGATGGTCACCCACTATGCCTATAGCGAGTCACAACGGTACCGTCCTTGGAAGCTTCTCATCGCTCTCGGGAACTGCGAAATTAGTCGTACCTCCAGCGGCACAAGAGGCACACGACGTCTTCTTTCAAGCAATGGCAAATTCCTTTGTTCTTGGTGGTATGGGGCTGATGGGTTTAGGCCTCAGCTTCTTCTGGCTCATTCGAAGACGACAGGGCATAGATAAGCAGGTATAATGACTCCTATGAATATCCGTCGCATCGTCAAAACACTCATTCCAACAAGCCTTTTCCGCCGTATCGAGCCAACTGGACATCTCCTTGAAGCAATGCTTATGAATGCCCGCTATGGTTTTCCTGGGCGCCATGTCCGTGTGATTGGCGTAACAGGGACGAACGGAAAAACGACAACATCGTTGTTTATTTATCAACTATTACATAGCGCTGGCTTGAAAGTTGCTTTCATGAGTACGGTCGCAACAGGTATGAATGGCGAAGTGAATAGCCGTAAGATTCATATGACCACCACAAACGCCGGGGATTTGCAGCGGTCGCTTCGTGATTTTGGTAAAGCGGGTATTGAGTGGGTGATTGTTGAAACCTCAAGTCACGCTTTAGCGCAGCATCGTGTCTGGGGTGTTCCCTATGAAATTGCTGTCATGACTAATATTACCCATGACCATCTTGAGTATCACGGCACCTTCGAGAATTATCGTGCCGCAAAACGGAGCTTGTTTACGCTGGCAAACAAGCGAGGGCTTCGTTTTGGCGTTGTGAACGCTGACGATCCAAGCGCGCAGCTATTTGTCGATGCAATTGCTCATTCGACAACTTATGGCATTAAAGGCGGTGACTTACAAGCAAAAAGCCTAAAGTTGAAAAGTACTGGTTCAACCTATAAAGCAACGGTTAACGATGATACCTACGATATCTCAATTAATATCCCGGGTGAGTTTAACGTGAGTAATAGCCTTGCTGCCCTAGCGGTTGGGCGCAAATTAGGTCTCACGAAACAACAGATTGAAAAAGGGCTTGCCGCTCTTACCTCAGTTGAGGGCCGCATGAACGCTATTAAAGAGGGGCAGCCATTCCAGGTGATTGTTGACTTTGCCAGTACTCCAGATGGCTTCGAAAAGTTCTTTGCAAGTATCCGCCCGCTGGTAAAAGGGAAACTTGTGGCCGTGTTTGGCTCAGCTGGGCGACGTGATGAAAGTAAGCGTGCTGCACAGGGGGCAATTGCTGCTGCCTATGCCGACGAGGTTATTGCGACCGAAGAGGATGATCGTGATGAAGATGGTACGAAGATCCTTGAACAGATTGCCGAGGGGGCAGTACAAAAAGGAAAGGTGAGGGATGAAACCCTCTTCCTTATCCCTAATCGTGAAGAGGCAATTGGTTTTGCCTTAACCCGGGTTGCCGGTAAGGACGATGCTGTAGTGTTGCTTGGAAAAGGCCATGAAAAGACAATTGAACGAAAAGATGGCGACTATCCGTGGAATGAAGCAGAAGTAGCGCGCGAAGCGTTACGTGCACTTCAGGCTGAATCGAAATCAGTCAAGCGTTAAGCTTGTACAGCGAATGTAGCCACCACCCTTTACGAGCTCATGGATGGCGGGTGTGTAAACAGTAAAACCTCGTTGTTCAAGCTCACTTTGGAAGTGCGGGGCGTGGGCACTCATTATCACCGAAGTACCGGTTGAGACAAGGTTACCGGCAAAGGCCTCCCTGGCTTCTTCTTGTGAGATAAGGATAGTCTCAAATGTTTCGCGGGGTAGTTCAGCAAGAGTGCGTTGGCTCTCGTCGGTAAATGCTTCAGGGCAATACGCAATCAGCCCGGGTTCACTGTCGGTAGGCGCCCGAAGTATCGAGAGTGCAAGGTCGATATCGTAAAAGAAACTATCTTCCCAGCCAGAAATAGGGTTTATCATTGGCGTCCCATTTTCATCTTGCTGTGGAACAGTTTGCAGCTGAATACGCGTGTACCCAAGTGCCTCAGCGGCAAATGCTTGTGCTGCCGCGTCGCTACGATAGCCTGATCCGCAGAAGAGATAATCGCCGCATGCCAACGCGTCACCTTGGCCGCTAAAACGAAGGTCATTTGGCACCTCGATCACCTCTTTTCCCTGTTCTTGCAAAATGCGCTTCGCATAAGCTTCTTCTGCTTTTCGAACGTTGGGAAGCCGCGCCAGAACAGCTTTGTTACCACGCACTAATGCCCAATTGGCAGTATAAACACCATCTTGGCTATCGGTGGGCGAAGGGACGGTAATAACGGTAATACCAGCTTTCGTAAACGCATCCCGGATGGCAGTATGTTCCACCTGTGCTCTATCGGTGTTGGTATGACTGTCGAAATAATAAGGGTTAATAGCTTGCTCGGAGCTAAAGTTAAGGGCATCAGACATAAGGACGGTTGTGTTAATCATGAAATCTCCGTTAGTAGGACTTGGTTAATAGTAATAATCTTTTGTCTTTTTGTAATACAAGTGACGATGAATACGCTCACCGAGTTTTACCCAAGCTTTGTAGCGTGTGGGTGAAAGAACGAAATCGTAACAGCCAATAAAATCGGTCACCTGTTTATTAAAGGATTGTTTAAAAAGGCCAATACCATAATGAGGATGGTCTGGGTTATTGATTTCATCGCTCGGGGGAGAGCCGCAGAAATCGTGAACTACAGCGCCGCGATTTTTTGCCCAAGTGATAACCTGCCACTGTAAGAAATGACTTGCTCCATAAGCGGTACGCTTTCGGATAGAAGCCCCGTCCTTGTAGGTACTTTTTTTGCCAAAAGTCATCGCGTAAGCTCCGGCGACACGCTTTCCTTCATAAAATGCGAAAAATAG
>DATMTU010000159.1:0-2023 GCA_035564035.1 Dongiaceae bacterium | reverse complement strand
TTATGAAAAAGTTTTTTAGGAATTTAGGGCTTTGGATTCGGGGAAATACCGCAAATCTTAGCCTCGCTATCATCGTTTTAGGGTTCGTTGGGATGTTTTTATTGCTCATTGCAGGGCAACAACATCAGGCTGAACAAGTCGCCAACGAGAATAAAATTTTGCTTGAACTAAAAGATGCAAATGCTCGATTAGTTGCCGGTGCAGCACAACGTACCGACCAATTCAATCAGTTAAACCAACACATGGATTGTATCGTTCAGTTCTTCGCACAAGAGGACCGCAACGAAAAAAAGATTTCTGACATCAATGATTGTGAGCTAGCAAACGTAAATACCGGCAAGACAACGACCCCATCTACACCCACCAATAAAAGTTCGACACCAGCCCAATCATCTCCTGCGCAAACGACACCAGCTGGAAATTCTGGCTCTTCGACGCAAACCCAAAATAATCCCCCAGCAGTCAAGCAGCCGACTATTCTTGAGTTTTTGCTAACGCCCGTGAAGGGCATTGTAGATAGGCTCTAAATGACTGATTACCTACACGTCTCAAACGGTTCGGGAATCCCCGTAACCGCTCTTGTCACCACCGACCGAGGTGTGGGTTCAACACAGCTTATCGTCGATAGTGTGCTCAACTGGCCGCCACAGGGAATCGTCGAATCAGGTACTCGTAATGCCACCACAGGTGTTATTACCGATAAAAGCGTCTTTTATTATCACCTCGATGGCTCAATTATTACGATTGAATCATATGCCCCGGGCTATCACGATATTGGTAATTTCAAAGACCAAGTAGTTATCCTCAAACCTACAAGTGAATGGGCGAACAAAGTAGCTGACCGACTATTGCAGCCAGCTCTTCCTAACGGGGGTACAGCTAACCAAATTCTGACGAAAAATTCAGCGACCGATGGTGATGCTAGCTGGAAAGACCCATCGGGTAATTCAAGCTGGGTATTCAATGTCGTGCCATCTGGCGCAATTGATGGCACCAACACCTCCTATACGCTCCCTGCGAGCGCAAGTAATTTAATTCTTACACTCAACGGCCTTGTATTGCAGCCGGGCGTGGGAAATGATTACACGTTGTCTGGCAGCACAATTACGATGCTTTATGCGCCACCTACCGGCTCAACGCTGCTCGCAACATATGCAACCTCCTCTACGGCAATGATTACCGGCTCTAATTTCCCTGTTCAAAAAGTTGCTGCCGTTGGCACGAAGGATGGCACTAACCTCGTATTCAGCACCCCGGGGGGGCAAGCTTATCTGCCGGGCTCGTTACAAGTCTTTATTAATGGCCTTATGCAGGGGCTCTCTATCACTGAAACTACCCCAGCGAGCGGTGTTTTTAGCACTGACGTAGCGCCATTATCAACAGATGAAATTGAGGTAAGCTATTGGGTTGCGGCAGCTGTCACCGGAAATGCTGATACAGTCGATAACATCAACGCCAACCCCGTGCCAACAGCAAATACATTATTGCCACTTGATGCCAATAAAAAGCTTCCCCTGAACATCCTCGTGAAACCCACAACGGCCGACTTCGTTACACCGACATTGGCTGCTGGATGGGGCCCTTGGGACACTGGAGCAATTCCAACTACGACAACAAGCCAATGGCGAACTGCTCGATATGTTGTGGATGCCGCTGGGGTTGTGCATCTTAGTGGTTTGGTTAAAAATACAAGTGGGGCAAACAAAGTCGCCGGAGCTCTAATTTTTACCCTTCCAGCCGGTCTTCGTCCCGGTCATCGCACACGCTTCATGGTGACAGCTGGCACTACCGCAGCTGGTGGCATGACTGATGGTATCAGCGATGTTGATATTGAGGTCGATGGTACAGTAAATATCGGGCAGGGCGGTGCAACAGTTACTAACGGTAACTGGGTTTCATTAAATGGCATTTCATTTGTGCCGGAGCAATAATCATGGCTAAGAAAGTTAATTACAATCAAGAGAATAACCCACATAGCACCACTTCGGGGAAAAATGGAGCATTTATCCGCATTGGCGGTGTA
>DATMTU010000158.1:0-9303 GCA_035564035.1 Dongiaceae bacterium | reverse complement strand
CCTTAAAATAAGCGAAAACCACCTCGATTATAAGAGGTGGTCTCCACTTGATGCACTTGGTGAGTGCCTTGAAAATCGTTCTTGGCTCCGGCGGCTGGACTCGAACCAGCGACCTCGAAGTTAACAGCTTCTTGCTCTACCACTGAGCTACGCCGGAATATATTCGCTCAACTTGCCGTGTGGCTTGTTGGGCATTCCGAATTAACATACGGAGCTTGGGTTATTATAGCGCCCACACCAGAGGTAGTCAAGGCCTCGCGTCACAAACCGCTCCTTTCACAAGTCATGCCTCGTGCCGGGTATCTACACCTGCTCGGTAAACACCAAGATCCGCTTATCCAAAGTATGTTGCCCGTTTGTCGTCACCCATTGCCCAGTGCAGGTCATCATATTCAAACCGCGCAGGGCGTTGCCGTATGGCAGCAGCATCTTTTTCATATCAACATCTTTCAAAGCGACGACTTCGGTATGGACCACCTTATACGTGAGCTTGTCGCCATTGCCCTTTTCAACCTGCATTGTGTCGCCTACAGCTAATTTATCGAGGTTGCCAAACAGACCCTCATGGGTATCGCCTGACGAGTGGCCGTCAATAAACATCGCACCCACCTCGCCTGGCTTGACGCTGCCGGTATACCAGCCTGAGTCGAAAATGTTAATTGGCGCTTGAACGCTTCCATCGTTGTTGACACTCATCGGGATGGTTCGGGCGGCAACATTAATCTTATTAATGTACAGTGCTCGAGGTAAATCGGCAGCCACATGGTAATTGGCAAGTGAATTGGCGGGTAACGGTGTTTTATCAGCGCCTTCTTGGGTCGCATCGGTTGGCGCTACCGCAGCACCGGCACTCACCGAAGCGGCAGGTGCCTGTGTTTGCACTCGCTGGTTCGTGAGCATCGTCGTAATACCGACATACGCCGTCGCTGCCAATAGCAACCCAGCAATAATATACAGTCCAACGCGGTGCACGATAAAATCATACCAACGGCGACGGCGATCTTTGCGATGCACTTTCTTGGTATGCTTTGAAACATGGCGCACGACCCTATGTCGTTCAACATCTGTTAACGAAGGGACGGGTGCGGTTTCAACAGGAGCCGCCACGGCAACTGGTTCAGCAACCAACGTAGGGGCTTCTTGAACAATCACATCCTGGATAACGCTGGCTGGAGCAACTTTTGCCACTCGTTGTGGTTGCGAATAGTCCCGCTCGGCCACCTTGCGCACCGGCATAATATCCATAACAACACCCTGCCGTGGTTGCGGCACGATCTTTCCTCGGACTGGATAGGCGATGATGTCGTTATTCATAATTTTTTGGTGTTTGTTTTTTATAACGGATGAAGAGCAAAACGCTTCGTCTTGCTCTTCATTATACTCGTTTTTTAGGAACAGGTTATCTTATCGGTTAGTGCGGCGAGCCTTCAAGCCAGCCAAAACCAAGACGCTAGCAGTCACGCTACCAAGGACGATAATTGTCCATGGGTTTGCTTTCACGAAGTTCATCACTGCTGTGTTTGGTGCGTTCGGGTCGGAACCGTCGTTCAAAGCGGTCAGTACGACGTCGTTACCATCGCCACCCTTGTAAGTAATGTTAAAGGTGATGCCACCAATAGCGAATTGTTGCCCTTCAGGGAGGCCTTTAAAGGTTCCGGAAACAGGGTAAGTAGACGCTTGGAGGTCTTTGATAATCATGAACTGGTCACCCTTTTTGATGTTGTAGCCACTATATAGCTGCGTATCAAGGACGGCGTTTGCACCAATGGTGACGTCTGTGCCCGTATCAGATGATGAGCCGACGATAACTTGGTCATAGCCGCCAGGTGCAGAAGTTTGCAGTTCGGCTTGGTACGTACCTTCAATGTCAAGGTAGTTTGTTGCGGTCAACGTACCGGGTGAGTGCCCAGGGGCAATCGTACCACCGTTGCTAACGTAGATACCGTTTGCTGTACCGGTTCCCTTAAGGATACCGCCATTGTCAACGGTGACGCTCTGGCGCTGTCCATCAAGAACGGCAGTTTCAAGGTTCTGTACAGTGTAGTCGGTTGTTGGCTGGCTATCACTGAGGTTTGTTGTAAAGGTGGTTGGCGCAACCGATGACCCACCAACTTCCAAAGTCCCTTGGCTTTCTTGAGTAATTTTAATAGTGTGGCCGTTATAGGTAACATTACCGGTAATCTTGACATCAGACTGGCTGGCAACATCAATCAAAAGGTCGGCGTTAAGCGTGATGTTACCGCTCAGAGTAAAGGTCGCTGGCGCATAAGTCGCGCACCCTACAGATAGGTACTGCGATCCACCGCCGCTATTGGCAGGTGTTGCACAACTGCCGAAGGCCAGCTGGTTTAATTGGCCAGATTTAGGGCTTCCAATAGTCCAGTCAGTTGAAATCGTTCGCGAACTTCCTTCGCCCAAGTAGCCGCCAGTACCGTTCGGGAAAGTAAGGCCATTGGCAATCGTCGCACCGCTATCAGCTGCCCAGCCGGCAATGTTTGCACCTTGCTGGAGGTTACTGCCAGATTGTAGCCAAAGGCTTGACTGCGCATCAACAGTTACCAGACCGGCCGCATTAAGTGTCCCAGATACGTAAGCGCCATTCGTCAGGTTAAGAGCGCCGTTTGCAGTAACGGTTCCAGACTGTGTATTACTGCTCGTTCCACCATAAACATACGTCTGTTTTGTATTCGTCGTGTCTCGAGAAATAGTCGCCCCCGCCGCATACGTCATAGTGTCAATATAGAACTGGGTGTTGTACCCTGTTGCCGCCGAACCGGCAATCACCCCGGCAAAGCTGACACCAGAAAGGTCGTTCGTTAGGTTAATGTCTTGGTAGTCGCTCCCCGTACTGAGTGGTAAGAATTTAAGAGTATCACCGCTCACTGGAACCGTGCCCGCCTGCCAGTTACTAGCAGTACTAAACTTACCGTCACCGGCGGTTCCCACCCAGACATCGGTTGCCCCGGCCGCGTGAATAAGCGGCGAGTTAATAATAGTCGAGCCAATGAGCCCCAGCACGAGCAAGAAGGCTGTTGAAGCACGACCGACTCGTTTTATTCCAATCTTCATATGTATCCCCATTTTTTTATTTATGTTTGTGTTGGGTGTTTAGACCCTTATAATATCGGCTTGCCCGCGCCGCGTCAAGCTATCCTTAAGCTTTATCGTATAACATTGGCTAATTTTGCTCGCGTTGCCTCATAAGCACCGTCAAACCCAAGCACCTTCAATGCGCCAATTAACACGTAGAGCTCGTCAAGTACCATCGAATCAGGCGATCGTTCGTACAGCGCAAACCGTTCATTAACCGCATCAACCAACCATTTTTCTTTCGCACCGCCGGCTGTCGGTATGCTACTCGCTGGACCATTACCGCTGCCATATACCGCTGATACTACCTCGATTGACCGTGCCGAATTATCCCGCTTGCGAATATAACCTTTACGCAGTAAGCCATCGACATGCACCGCCACCGTCGAGACTGACTTGTAGCCTAAGGCGTTCATAATTTCCCGATAGCTTGGGCCATAGCCATGCTCTTTAATAAACGCATCAACGTAATCTAACAACTCTTTTTGCCGTTTAGTGGACCGTTCAGCCATGACTCTTATCCCTCTTTGATGATTTCGATGTTACTTGAGCAAGTGGTATAGCTAAAGCCAACGCCGCGGCTCCCCACCATACCATTGCCACCGTTTCATCAACCCATACCGGCAACACAAGGCCAACAATCGCCAAGCCCGCCCCAGAGGCAAACACCCCTAAGTTCAACCAGTGTCGGCGACGCTTCCAAAGCTGCACGAGCACCAGAATAGTTATCCAGACGAATAAAATTAACCCAAGCCAGCCTGTTTCATGCGCCACAAACAAATATTGGTTCTCGATAATTAGCGGTGAATTGCTCAAAAGTGACGCTGAACCGGTACTTCCAATGCCGCCCCCGAGTGGCTGCTTGACCATCTGCGAAAGGCCTTCCGCCAACGACTGCGCATGGCCCTCGTTAGAGTTCAAGTGGTTTCCCTCCAGTGGATCCTGGTGCAAAATAACCTGCGACACAAACTGCGTATCGCGAAAAGCGACCAGGCTGCCACACAGCACCAGTGCCACGATACCAAGGACAATCCATGCCTTTCGGCCAATCTTCACACCATATACCGCCAGAACAACGAGGCCAACCGCCACAACCGCACCAAGGACAGCACTACGCGAGTAACTCGCCCATAACGCCGCCACGCTCCCCAGCCCCAGCACAATCACCGTCCACAACGCTGGCTTCGATAACTTCTTTGGGCCACGGAACCAAAGCGCCATCATCGTCCCAAGCACAATCACCGCATAGGCCCCCAACGGGTTCGGACCGCGCAATGTACTGTTAATGCGGATGTAATTTGGGTTTTGATCAACCGTCAGATACGGTGCAATGGTTTCTTTGGTATAGCCGAGGTATTTCAAAATATCATGCGGCAAGACCGTCAGCTGCAAGATTGCAAACACGATTACCACAGCCATTCCCCCTATAAAGACATATAAAAAGGGACGGTAGTATTGCGGATAAAGAAGAATCGCTGCGTACACCAAGGCGAAGAACAAGAGGTAACGAAGGTTAATAAGGATACCCGCTAAAATCGCCTGCGACCCGGTGTGTGACAAGGGAATCAAAAGTACGTTCAGCAAGGCAAACCCTATAATCAAATAAATCACATGGTTAGTCTTAATTAACGCCCACTGCCGACGCATGGTCAAAATCACAATAAGTAACAGGAGTGCAGCACCGAGCAGAATTTCTTTCCACGATTTAATCAAAAGTGAATAATCTGGCCACAGCGTGCTCAATCCCACGCTCAGGGGTGCATGCAAGACAATACCCCCAAATACCGCCAGCAAAAGGCCAACATATAGCTTATCAAGCCACCCCAGCCGAGCCACCCCAGCCGTGTTCGTTTTTTGTATTGCGCTCATATACCCTAGTGTACCTCAGAAAATGGTATTATTATATTACTTATGACCCGTCGAAATTCTAAGCTCTACAGCCTCATCCTTATGCTGGTCGACGCATTGGTACTTATTACTGCCTTTGTTTTAGCCTACGTTGCCCGCGTCCAGTACGACCCTCGCCCATTGCTCCATAATATATACGCCTACGATTACCTTTTTGCCTTCCTGCTCATCGTGCCGTTCTGGATTCTTATCTTTGGACTCATCGGCCTCTACCAACCAAAAACCTACAACCGTCGCTTGGTTGAGTGGGCAAAAATTGCTGTTGGTTCGTTCATTGGTATTTTACTGGTCTTGGGGTGGCAGTACGCGAGTGATAAAGATCTGTTCCCGGCGCGCCTGGTTGCCGTCTACGCCCTACTCACTTCGTTTATCCTTATTGTGATTGAGCGTGAATTTATGCGCCTGATTCGCACCCTTAGTTTTCGTTATGGTAAGAACATCAAGCGCGTCCTCCTAATTGGGTCATCTGGCGCCACCAGCGATATTGCATTAAGCCTCGCCGATACCAAACGTAGCGGCTACAAAATTGTCGCTATCGCCGGCCCAAAAAAGATACTGCCAGCCACATCACAAGCCACTCCGTACTCAACGCCCGAAGCTGCCCTTCGCCAAATTAAAGAAATGGGCATTACGGCAATCATCCAAACCGACCTGTATGAAAACCCCGAGCGCAACCAACGAATCCTTTCCACCGCCCAACAGCACCACATTGATTACAGCTTTATTCCTGGCGAGTCGGAGTTTTATTCTGGTAAAAATACCGTCGATGTCTTCCTTGGCTACCCGATGATCACTGTTTACCAAACCCCGCTGGTTGGCTGGGGTTCTATCGTCAAACGTATCTTCGATTTCTTCGTGAGCCTTGTGCTTATCGTTATTTTGTCACCATTTCTGCTCCTATTCTTCGTCATCAAAAAACTTGCCGACCCAGGTCCGGCTTTTTACGTCAGCAAGCGCCTCAGCCGCTTCTCGCAACCAATCGGCCTCATTAAATTCCGCAGCATGGGCGCCCAGTACGGTGGCCACGATGCTGCTGAGGAATTCCGTGCCATGGGCCGTGAAGACCTCGCCGAGGAATACGAAAAAAACCGCAAAGTTGAAAACGACCCGCGCATTACCCGTTATGGCCGTTGGCTTCGCAGTACTTCTATCGACGAACTACCGCAAATCTTTAACGTATTAAAGGGCGACATCAGCCTGGTTGGCCCCCGCCCTATCTTGCCGCAAGAAGTAAAGCTCGCCAAAGGTCGCAGCGCCCTCCTCCATAGCGTTAAGTCTGGCATGACCGGGCTCTGGCAAGTCTCTGGCCGCAGCGAACTCAGCTTCGATGATCGCATCGAACTCGAACTCTACTATGCCCAAAACTGGACCTTCTGGCTGGATATTAAAATTTTATTTAAGACTTTTTGGGTCGTCGTGAAAGGCAGGGGAGCAAAGTAACCCATGCCAGCAAAAGCACCAAAAATTGCCATAGTGCATGACTGGCTGACCAACATGGGCGGCGCCGAGCCCCTTGTCCTAGAAATCCACAAGCTTTTCCCCAAAGCACCAATTTACACCTCGGTGTATGATGTTGAAAAAATGCCAGCCTTTAAAGGCATTGACGTTCGTACTACCAACCTCCAGACCAAACTCCCAAAAAAACTTCGCTACAAACATATCCTCTGGCCGACCTTCCGTGCCAAAGCCTTCCGCCAACTCAACCTTTCCGAGTTCGACATTATTATCAGCAGCTCCAGCGCCGAAGCAAAAGCAATCCGCAAAAGCCGACCCGATCAAGTTCACATCGCCTATATCCACACCCCACCCCGCTACTACTGGAGCCACTACGAAGAGTTTCGCCGGGAATTTAGCTTTGGCCCGTTTACCCCATTTATTCGCCCTGTTATTCCCTATTTTGTGAAAAAAATGCGCAAACTGGACCGCGAATCGGTCAAAGATATCGATATTTTCATTGCCAACTCCACTGTTACCCAGGAGCGCATTAAAGAGTACTACGATAAGCCAAGCACCATCATCTACCCACCCGTCAACATCGACCGTTTCACCCCACCACCAAAAGGCGACCGCCACGGTTATGTTATTTGGGGCCGCCACGTCCCCTACAAACGCTTCGATTTAGCCATCCAAGCTGCCAACAAACTTAACGCCGAATTAACCATTGCCGGTACCGGCCCAGACACCGAACGCCTCAAAAGCCTGGCCAGCCCAACTGTGAAATTTGTTGGGCGTATTAGCGATGCCGAACTCGTCAAACTTGCCCAAACATCAAAAGCCTTCTTGTTCCCTAATGAGGAAGACTTTGGCATCTCTGCCGTTGAAGCACTCGCTGCCGGGACACCAGTTATAGCCTACAAAAAAGGCGGCGCGTTGGATATTGTGCAGGATGGGGAGACAGGTGTATTTTTCGAAGAACAGACCGTCAAGAGCTTAGTTGAAGCCATGAAGCGGTTTGAGGCTATTCAAGCAAGCGACCTGCGAGCTTTTTCACCGGCGACTTTGCACCGGAAGGCAAAGCGGTTTGATAAGGGGCTTTTTGATACGAAGATTTTGAAGATTGTTGGTGATTACGCCCCGCCTTCAAAGTAAACGAGATAGTTTTATTTAATCACCGCCAAAATCGTCTCCAACCGATTCACCGTATCCTCCCACTTCGAAACATCAAGACAGTCAACGCCAAAAGCTTTTACTGGGTAGTCATTACCGCCCTCTTCTAGCTTGTCGCCAAAGAAAAGAATGTCTTCTTTAGAGATATCCAATGTATCAATCAGTTTCTGCATGCCATAGGCTTTATCAATACCAATACGAGTGACGTCAATTGAGGTGGTACCGCCTGCTCGAACTTCCAGGTCAGGAACTAATTCGGCCACTCCGTCGCGAATGGCAAGCTTCTTAGTATTGTCTGGATCCCAAGCATATTTATCTTCAGGCGTTGCTTGCTGGCCTAGTGCCGAAAAAGTTACCTGCGTTCCGCGATCTTCAATAATCTCACCCACCGGGTTCTCTGGCCAGTAGCCAAGTTCACGGGCAACTTTTTCGAGTGCTTCAGTAACGCGATTCTTTTCGTCATCAGTCAAATTTTCAGCATACAATTGATGCCAATCATTCTCAACATTATCGTACCGGTAGTACTGGGTGCCACAAGTTGGCATAAGATGGAGACGGCTAAGTTTTCGAGCATCAATATGAAGTCGGTCAATGATTTGCAGTTTAAACTGTTCAAAGCGGCCACCGGAAATGACGCAAATATCAAAATCTTCCAGAACTTTGCTCAGCGTTTCCGCCATATGGTCGCTAATGGGTGATTTAGTGATCGCTAGGGTATCATCAAGGTCAAATGCTAATACTTTTTTCATTATCGGTCATGCCCCATAGCTTGATTAATACGAGTAGAAGAGTCAGCTTTCTCAATTCCACCAACGCCAAACACCATTTCAATCCCATATCGTCGACAAACATCGCCTTCCGGGATAGCCTTTTCAGAATCACGGTCACCGCCATTCGCAAACACGAGCTCATCGTTAGGGTATTTCAGGGCGATTTTCTCCAATGACTTAATCACCGTTGGGTCATCGTCAATTGATATCATCACCTCATCAACGTCGCGAAGTGCTGCAATAAGCCGCGCCCGATTCTCGGCGGTTAAAATAACCTTACCTTTTTTCATAACTTGCTGTTCGTCGTTGTTTACGATTACCACCAACCTGTCGCCAAGCTTCGCGCCAGCTTCAATCATATCGAGGTGGCCACCGTGTAATGGGTTAAAGAACCCGCTTTCAATTACAATCTTCATTAGTCTATTATATCAAGCAGGTAAAGAATCTAGTCTTCTATTGGCCACCGTACCCATAGCCATAGCCAGGATATGTTTGAGCCTTATGGTAGTCGGTAATCTTCAGTGGCTGATAGCTCTTATCACCAATAGTCTTCGAAGGGGAACTGATATAGAGTTCGCTGCCGCCCTTTGATAGAAGAATAAAGTCATCATTTTGACCATACCATCCATATGGTATGTAGTCCGCCGAATCACCAACTGTTTTCGTGTTGTTGCCCGACTCATCGCCAACAAGGAGCGTATTCTTACCATCGCGAGGTTCATACCAAAACGTTTGTTTCCCGGTCGGTGAAACAAGGAATGTAGGGTAAGAAGAGTTAAATTGATTATCACTTACATCACTAGTGTTTTTTATGGCTCCGTCGCTATACTCATAGTAATTATTTCCGCCATCACCGAATGTAGATTTCAAGTAGATTTCATCTGGTTTGTAGAGCTCGGCTGTTACGTAAGAGTTAGTCGGAAATGTT
>DATMTU010000157.1:0-28598 GCA_035564035.1 Dongiaceae bacterium | reverse complement strand
GTCTTCCGTGGGTTTGGTTTGCCAGATACCTTTCTTGCGATCGGCATCTACAAACTCTTTAGCGATTTCTTGTGGCACACCAGCCTTATCAGCAATTTCCTTGTTATGCTTCGCAGCTTCCATGAGCCGGTGTTGCATGTAGGATTTGCTAGGCATAAGCCACCTCACTTCGTTACGTGGTAAAACGGGTTGTACTCTACTTGAACAATGAGGGTGTTGTGGGCATCTCGACGATACCCAAAGATAATACCCAACCCCGTCGTTGGACAGTAGTGATTTGCTGGGAACCAACTGCGCAGCATGAGTTCCCGATGCAACTTTGCAAACTCCAGATATCCGTTAGGCGAGGGTATCTTGTTGTCAATCGCCCACTCACCGTAACACTTGTGAAATTCGCTATCTTTCGCTAAGCTGTACGAGAACGCGTTCTTCACAGGTACTTCGGATTGAGTTACGATCTTCAACGTGAACCGCATACCACTTGCTTGGATGTCTAACGTAAGACACCCTTTTGGTCTCGGCTTACCTGGTGTCCAGGGTGAGCCATGCATCAGTTCATCAAGGCCAGATAGAGCCAATGGTGGAAGATGGTCTTTGTGATCATCATCCAGGGGTGTAAGTACGACTTTGTTATCCCTGTCACGACTTCGTGGTCTAAACGCAATCACGCTACTCATGGCAGCTCTGTCCCGTGACGTTAAAGGTATCGTCGATGACGCACTTTGGGATATCCAATGCATCGCGAGCAGTGAACTCTACCCTAGCCACTCTGACATCTTTACCGATAAGTTTCGGTAATGCGCTATTCAACACTTTGAAGATTCGTGTATGGCAGGAGAGCCTGTGCATCTGGCTCTGGCGGATGACTGCGAGATAGGCTTCCTCATCTTCCGCATGGAACATGATTTGCAGCCAAGGGCCGTTCGGATATTTTAAGTAGGCAATGCCAACCGACCGATCGAAGGACAACGCATCACCGGCAGAATCGAAAAGAACCAACGAGAATCCTGGCTGAACTTCGATGATCTGATCACCCATTGCACGAACCCCTGGTTATTTACGCATGTCGAGTTTGAGGAACCGCTTCGCCCGCTGTTTGAAGCCTTGCCATGGGGTAAAGAGATTCTGACGTTTGTTGTGTACTGTACCGCTGGCATTAGCGTGGCCGCCGCCGCCCCAGAACTCAGCAACAGGTGTCACATTCATGCCATCTTCTTCACGCGAACCAAAGCGGTAGACGCGGCCCTTATTCGTATCGTAATACACCAAACTGAACGGTGCATCCTTGTCACCGTACGAAAGTGCATGACTGATGTAGCTGATTAACTGCTTAGGTCCATTGGCCACTGGTACGGTGTGAACCATTCCATTATGATCGCGCACTTTTAGATAGTGCTTCGTATCTTTGATGATATTCCCTACCAGTGCATTGCGGTATTCCACCAAAGGCTTACCGAGCGCCACCACATCAGAAGATTGACTATTGAGCGTCGGAAGCGGGCCGTCGAACGCTCCGTTAAAGATCGTCTTGAAGGTGACAAGGTTTAGCGGATAGCGGCCCATACCAGCCATGTAAGGATCAGTTTCAGGGATCTTGAACTTCCAACGGTCGTAGTCATCATGGTACTTGATGAAGTCGGCGGGCTCTTGATCTGGGAAACAGAACTTCCAGGCTTGCATCGCACCGGATTCGTTCTTGTTGTACTGAACGAACAGATGACCCCAATAGCCATCTACCGCACCGCAATCGACGCTACTTTCCACACCTTTGACATCGTGAAAAGAAGCCTCGATATCGAAGTCTACGGAAGTCACCCATGCACGGATACCATCAACTACCTTCTCGGCTAGCGGATGATGATCGAGCATGGTGTAGGCACGAGCTTTCTTGATAAGCTCTTTCGTTGTCTCCAGATCGAAACAGAAGTCAGCGACAACGACCACACGATCCGTTACATCGACCGGTACGGGATCGCCGTACTGAACGAAATGGATTTCAGCGTTAGGAAACCTTCGCCAGAAACACCACGCGGCAGCAGCTCCGTCTAAGCATGCCTTATGAGCCAGAACAAGAATGTTGTCATTCATCGTTGAAATCCTTGAGGAATCGCCGGTTTGTTTTAGTAACGGTTGTATTCGTCGGTATAGATAACGCTATCATTGCCCGGTGCAGATATGTACTGAATGGAGAATTCAAATTCAGCACTAAGGAGTTTACTCACGCGAATCGCTACACGGTTCAAATGCTTATACCCGCGCGCTTGAGACTTGAAACGAAGATAGCGATGGGTATAGAGCATCTTAACGGGCGTTTGTTTCGGCGCGCGAATGACAACTCGAACACCTTCCGTCAAGAGGACGTTTCGTTCAAACTCTTCAACAGTGTGTCCTGGGAGTTCTCGTTTATCTTTTCTTCGGCCGAATGTTTCACGGAATAGGATTGAGCCGGTTGATACACTGTTCGTACTCCCGGCTTTCTTTCGCTCAGCTTCACGAGCGCGTTTGACAGCTTTGCTAGTGGACGCTTTAACCACGTGGGCTTTCCTTCACGAGTGAGTGAACTATCGTCAGCGCGCTTGCCAGAAGAAGTAGTGCGTGAGATAGCTTTAGCGATGGTGTCATCACCGCCCCAGAAAAAATCTCCACGAGGGGAGATAACCAAGTGACACCCTTTTACAGGGACAAACCCTGGTGTAAAGATGCTCGTCACTTTGAACGTGTACTTACCACCCGAGCCTGATACTTCAGTAATAACGAAGCTACCATCCCCTAGAGTCTTGGTAACCTCCCACGAAGTGCCTGATTCGAATTGCCTGGAATACTCCAGGATATCAAATTCGATGTCTGCAGGTTTGACGGATTGGATCTGCCAAAGATCACTTACAAAGCTTTCAACACGGAACCCTTCCGGCGAAAGATTATCTTCGAAATTTTCTTCGGTGGTGGACTTCACCACACAAAGAATGATTTCACGAAGATGCACCCGACCGACCGTACCTACGAGATAGCTCTCGATATGCGTACGTTGTTCTTTCAGTATCGTAGGGGACATGATCGTATCGGAGAGATTGGTCACCTTCTCCGTGGTAAAATCCTTGACGATGAGTGCAGCATAGTGCACGTATTCTTCGGCACGTTCATCTTCCTCGATGGAGTAGATCAGCGCCATGCAATAGTCGCCCGCTTTCAAGCTGACATCAGATTCAAAATCGGCTTTGACGACGCGAATGTTATCAATGGTTTGCATAGGGATCTCGGGTGATGAAAGGTTCAATAGTTAGTTGCAACCTATCGGTTCTTACTGTTCATTTGGATGATATGCAATCGAGATGTCTTTATCTCTCCTACCTCATCCACCTTACTTGTACCGGGATACCCTAATGGATTTCGTTAAACAGCTCCCTTATGTTCCAAATCTGGCGGGCATCCCAACACAGACCACGCCGGACTGGGACGCTTTAAAGAGTCCGAATGGGAATCAGGCCACCGATTATGCGCTTTTAAGGCGGATGCAATATCTACGCCCAGCAGCGATTGAAGCGGTGCGCGCGCGCGGCTATTCGACCGTTATCGAATTCGTTATTGTAACGGATCATTCGACACCCGAACAAGCTGTAAAGGTATCGCAATCCGTGTTGGCGTATCAGTATTACGACCGGTTGGTAGCGACGATCATTGATACGTCCAAAGAGTCGCTGTATAACTACCTTCGCACCACGGAGAGCGATTGGGTATGGATCATTCAAGCTGGCGATTTGATTGCGCCGTACAGTGCGCTCATCGCTGCTGATTGGATAAACCAAGACCCCACACTTCGACTGTTCTACACCGACGAAGAAGTCTATCGCGACGGTCAAGCGAGTCACCCGTTCCATAAACCTGATATCAACATTGAATGGCTTCGAGCCACTCCTTATGTCGGTAAAGGAGTTCTATTCTCGGTGGACGCCTTTAAAGGTCTTGCTGACTTTCAGAACTTTGCCTATCAGGCCTTGGTAAGCTACGAAGTAACCTTCCGTATCTTAGAGCATTACGGTGTTAACGCCATTGGGCACATCCCTGATACACTTTATCGAACGGGATTGATGCACGAAGAATGGGTTGGTCTACCCATGATCGATGTGCAAGCTTCGATGGTGGCAAGTCAACATCTCTCTCGGTTAGGTCAGCGTCATTCGATGATGCCGGGTCTTTCGCCGGGTGTTCATCAAATTCGTTACTTCCACGATACGAAGCCCAAAGTTTCTATCATCATCCCTATCCGCGGAATGGTTGCTTCCGTTACTCGACTCTTTAACTTTTTGCTGAAAAATACCGTTTACGATAACATCGAAATCGTTGCGATGCATTTGCCTAGTCAGGATTTAGGTGTGGCGTCGTATCTCCAGGCGGTGGCGACGAACAACGAGAAGATCAAACTCGTTACCTACTACGAATCGTTCAACTACGCTGCAATTTTGAATAAGGGCGTAGAGAATGCTACGGGTGAGTATCTCTGTTTCATCCATCCCGATCATCTACCGCAGGGTAATGATTGGCTAACTGCACTTATGGGCTACGCCCAGCAGACCGATGTAGCGTTCGTCGGTAGTAAAATCATCTTTACAGATGGTTCACTACAGCACGGTGGTGTGGTGATGGGTTTACAGGGTGTAGCCAATCACCCCTTCTACAAAATCGGCAAGGAGGAGCAGTCGCGTCAGCGGATGTTACGGACGGCGCGTGACGTCACCGCAGTGACGGCATCGGGTACGATTGTCAACCGACGGTTGTTTGACAAGCTGGGTATGTTCGATGCAGCTTCGTTCCCCTTCCAATACACCGATGCTGATATCTGCTGTAGAGCAGTGACCGCTGGCTATCGTAACATCTGGTCGCCGCATGTCGTCATGACGACGGAAGATAGTGCGAAGAAGATCATGGACGACGCACACGAGTCTATTCGGAATCAGAGTAATGCCAACTCCATTGAAATGATGCGTCGTCGTCATAAGGAGCTCATTGCAAATGACCCGAGTTACTCGCCGCATTATTCGTTAACGGAATCGATGCCAAAGATCGAATCGCGCACGAGCGTCATGTGGTCGCCTTTCGATCGTCCTGCGCTACCGCGTATCGTAACGCTACCAGGCGATCGATCGGGTTGTGGTCTCTACCGTACACGTGGCCCGTTGGATGCCATGATGGCGGCAGGTATGGTCGAAGGTATGTCAAGCGAATGGATGCTTCCGTTACCAGAAGTCACCCGGATCAAAGCTGACACACTTATCCTTCAGCGTAAGACAACCGACATCCAGATTCAGTTTCTCCGTGAGTACAAGAAGTATTTACCGAAGGTCTTCAAGATCTACGAACTGGATGATCCGCTCCACCTTATCCCTGAAAAGAGCATTCACTACGGGAAGTTTCCGCCTGATATTCTTCAGCGTCAAGTTGATGGTATCCAAGCGTGCGATCGTTTTGTCGTGTCCACCGAACCTTTGGCTGAGGTATTTTCGCAGTACCATAAGAACATTGTGGTGCGGAACAATCTTTTGCCAGTGCCTACCTGGAAGCATTTGGTGGGTCGTAAAGTGGAGAGCGATCTTCCGCGCGTAGGTTGGGGTGGCGGTACGTCTCATCAGGGTGATTTGGAATTGATCTCTGATGTGGTGAAACACTTTCATGGAAAGGTTCGATGGGTGTTCTTTGGTATGGTGCCTGACATGCTGCGTCCCTACGTGGCTGAGTTCCATTCGGGTGTACCTATCGATGTCTACCCAGCCATGATGGCTTCGTTAGGCTTAGACCTCGCTGTAGCGCCTTTGGAGAACAATCGATTTAACCAATGCAAGAGTAATCTCCGTGTCTTGGAGTACGGCGCATGTGGTTACCCGGTTGTTGCTTCAGCTGTTACTCCGTACATTACCGGCATGCCAGGTGTGGTTAATGTAGGTGATGATAAGGATGACTGGATCGGTGCCATCGAGGAGATGCTATCGGATCGGACTCGTCTTCGTGAACGAGGTACAGCGCTACGAGAAACTATCCATCAAAATTGGATGTTAGATGGAGAGCGTCTTAAAAATTGGTTTGAGTGCTGGACTCCTGACTAAGGGACATATCGCCCCTCCCTGAAAAGGGAGGGGCCTTATGCCGTTTTAAGCTACTACACGTCGAAACCTCAGTTCTTCCTGATATCGCGCCAATACGTGGTTCTGTTCCCATGCATACAGGCGATCATCCACCAAGTCACGAATGACTTCACTAACCGACTCTGGGTCGTCTTCACCGTCGATGCGGTAATGGTTGGGTGCTTGACCGTGGAACGCTTGTGGTACTTTCGGATAGAAATGATCGTACGTGTCGATCACCTTTTCGAAGAAGTACTCACCCGCTTTGTCTAGAGAAGACAACTTATCAGGGTCACGACTTGACAAGCGCATCTGCGCTACTTCATACGGAACCTTGACATACATCGACAAATTCGGTGCGTAGGCATCACCCAGAACCGCCGAGATCATGGTGTTAATCATGCTGCGATCATGACCTTTACCGCCACCTTGATAGGCCAGTGTCGAACCGTACCAACGATCCGAAATGACGATCTTACCCACATCCAAGGCTGGCTCCACGATACGATGCCATGTCTCATTCAGCGACGAGAGAAGAATAGCCACTTCACTTCGCGGAGAGAGTTTTTTGTGGTTAGCAAGAAAGAATTCTCGCAACGCTTCGGCAGTATCCGTGCCACCAGGGGCGCGGGTGGTTACTACCTCATAACCCTTTCGGATGAGGTGGTTCTCCAAGAGTTCGATCTGAGTCGATTTACCTGACCCGTCGATTCCTTCCATGGTGATAAAGTAACCTGGGAGATGCTTTTTCATGGTGGCCCTGTTTTAAGCGTTTGTCGGTGTGGAAGTGGAAGTCATCACAGAGGTATCTACCTGGGGTTCATCATCCGCCCACGGGACACTCTTGTCGATTAGCATGGTGACTACGGTTTTGCTCACATGACGATCGTCGGTTAATCCTTTACCTTGCATGTGAGAATAAGTTTGCGCGCGGAGAATAATTCCTTCACTCTCCATGACTTGGTCATTCACCAAGTAGACGTACTTACAGGGCATTCCTGGAGTAATCAACGAAGGATCGGAGTTCTCCCAGGTGGCCTGCATATGTCTACCACCCTGCAGTGCCATTTTACTCATCTGAACGTAACCATTCACCGTGATGTCTTGATCCGACACCGGTGCGTTGTTAAAGCCGGTGCTTCGTTTCTCACCGACGTATTCAGAATTGTTTTTGGAACGCTGAATTTGGTAGACATTATTGGAAGCTTGGCCAGGGCCCTCTAAGACGTTATTAGCGTCAGTGTACCGGATGCCATTACCCTTATTCAGGATAAGCGATTCCGTATGATCCACCGATGCGGTACCACCGGTTATCAAAACGATTAACTGGTTAGGCGTCGTTCGATAGGTGCGCTCTGCTTGCGGAAAGCGGTTCTTCGGTAGATTGATGAACGTGGCTGTCTTCTTAGCCTGATTGTACCGTTTGATGTTGTACGAAGGGTAGATGTAGAACATCGCATTCTGGAGATAAAACCCGAACCCCGTGGAATAGATACCACCACAGTTGTAGTGGATATGATCCGGTATCTCCATGAAACTTCGCTTGGCAGGAATGTGGACGTGGTCACGGGAGGTTATGTTATCCTCCTTTACCATGTCAATACCTTTGATCGCTTGATCGGCTGGAAGTTTCAAATCCTTCAATGCGTTCAGCATCGAAACACGAAGTGCATTACCGGGTGTGGTATTCCGGTAGATAGCACCCATGCCCTTCATGCGTGCTTGCTCTAACACCAAGTCCACCATCTGAATGCGTACAACACTTAACCCCGAGATGTTCGCTGAGATTAGGTCTTGTACGTAAGGGTCGTTACCCTCCATCACTTTACTACCCGTATCCACCAGCGTACCACGCATTTGCTGCGTAGGGAGTGGCGCTGAGGTATTCACTTGGGTGGAGATGTCGCCAATGGGGCTACCTTTCAATGTACAAAGGAGGTTATCTTTGTACGGCATGATGAGGTGTTCGAACGAACCTTTCGGAAACATGGCTGTAACCATGACTTTGTCCGAATACCCTGTTTCGTAATTCCGGTCTAAATCAATCGAAATCACTTTCATGGAGTTGTAGTTCGCCCCATTGGCAAGGATCTGTAGCGTCCAGTGGTAGTACTTGTAGGCTGTCTTACTGCCCATGACAGTCTGGACTTCAGACCAAATCGCGGTGTCTTCCAGAGCCATAGGAGGATGACCTTATCAAGAGTGTTTCAACCAGGGTTTGCTACGCTGCGAGAGCTGTTTCTGAAGTTCAGGCATCTGCGATTGATAACCCGGATCGTAGGCAAACGGCTTTTCTTTGGGCGGTTCACCAGTTTTCTGAGTCGATAAAAAGCCTCGACTACCGAACTCGCGCAGACGTTTATGGAACTCGTTCTCAACCGGTGTACGTGAAGCTTCCATACCGCGTGAGATGGGGTAAACCATCTCTGCCAGAGCGTCCAGTTTCCTTAAATCATCGACCGGTACTTTTGACTTGTTGATGTCATATTGCGCCGCGCGTGCGTGATCGGCCAGGTGCTGTTGGATGATGTGGAAGATCTTAGGTGCATCATTCGGATCCATGAGCCGAATAGATACGCCTTCTTCAACAAATTCAGCCATCTGGTAAATCTTCATGTGGCATGGCACCCACCCCATAAGTGCAGTACGATCGATCTCATTAATCCCGGAGATGATGAGTCCAGAATCTCTGAGCCACTCTTCGGACATTAGGTGGATCGACTGGATCGTACACTTAAAGGGGTAGTTGAAGATTTTGAACGCTGGTGTGTGCCGAGCAGGATCGGGATGTGCGGCAAAGATTTTGAGCGTCTCCGAAGGAGCTCGCCAGTCCTTTGGCGGGCTCTGTGGCGGACGGTTATGACGGGAACGGTTAGCCATGTTACGAACCTCGTATCAAGGCTACTTTCATCAAAGCCAGAAGGATAGGTGTGTAGTAGAACCGTTCCAGGTTATACCACTTCTGCGCTTGCTCACCGAGCATGCGTAGTACGCCTACATTGATCGCTTTACCATCCAGCGTTTCCCGAACCAATACTTCGAACTTCGAAGCTAACGGGCCGTTACTCGGCTGATAGAAGTTTCTGGAGAAGATGTAGTAGTCACTTTGATTGACCGGAACGATATCGGGTAACTCCTGCTCATTTCCATTGTAGCAAAGATCACCTAAGACATTGTTCGGTGTTTGACGGCGAAGACTTGACCAGCGTGGAATATCATTATTCGCCAACCTTTGCCCGTACACAACCGAGTTCCAGCGAGCGTTGTAGTGACGATCCACATCCGTACGGCGATCCTTAGGGTATATCATCCAACGAACACCCGACCAGAAGATACCGTTCAATGCCGGGTAATCTCGCATGTAAGCCGTGTTAGCCAGTAGCACTTCCTGCACTGACGTGTAGAGAAGAGAGCCGTCCAGCTGCTCAATGGCGTCCAGTACCGTTGTCATCTTGAACGCCTGATCGGAGTTCATGTTGAGCGGCTGAATCCGCTGGATGACTTTGTGCTCTTCCTGAGAAAACCACGTAATCACTTTCTTGTTGATGTAGTGGTCGTAAGCAGGTTCCGGTTGATCAGGAATTAAGAGTACCTGGAACTCGGTTGAGAAGAACGTGCCTAAGTAATCCGCCAGGATCCTCTTGTAGAGAGCTGACAGATCCTTCAGACGGTGCAACTGATTTTCTTCCAGATACGGGTTCTGTCCATGGAACAAGTAATCTTTCACGAAGTAGACGGTTTCAATGGTCTTCTTACGAAGATCATTTTCACGCTCAGGGGTCAAGTACCCCACAACCTGATATTCGATCGTGTGACCCGTGTCTTTCATGATGGACATGCGAAGTGAAGCAGTAACCGCCAGGAGTAGGCGTGCGCCATCCGCATTCGTTGCAATGAACATGTCACCGAGATTAGGTGTCAGTCCCGGATAAACATTCGATCCGCCCGTCACCGCCATTTCTTTTGTCTGTGGATTTTGGCTGGTGGAAAGTGCCGAGGTCACCTTCAGTTCAAAGTTCTTGTAGAGCTTGTACTGTTGGTACGGTGCAGGTAAACCGATCTGCAGCGGTTCCAGAGCGCTATTCTTATCCAGGATGCGCTGGAAGTATTCGACGGTCCAGGACGAACCCGCTACGAACGTTAGGAGCGTATCCCTTGGTTCGTAGCGGTTGTCAATGATCGTATCACCGAAGCCCTTTGGATGAATACCTGGTTGGACATCGATGTGGTCGAATGGAGCATCACAGTTAGGACGGATCAGAGTTTTCTGATCGGGTACCATGACCACCGGCTGCTTTGGGTTTTCAGAGACAATGGCCATGATTATCCTCGTTGATTCGTTTTCTTTCGCTCAGCGCTTACAATGTACGTACCTACCGTACGGCGAGGCTGCCCATCCGTCATAACACGCGCTCCAGCGCGGCGGCGCGCGTTTAACAGGTTACCGTACTCCATTAGCTGCGAACGTGTTAGAACGCCATTGGTAAGCTTTGGGAGCGGTAGACGAATTTGCTCATCACCGGCCAAGCTGGCCAGGATCTTTAGTGCCGCGATACCATTCTGACACAATCTCTGCTGCGCAGGTATTGACAGCATAGTCAGATCCGTTAATGCAGCCCAAC
The DNA here is from genome assembly GCA_035564035.1 of Dongiaceae bacterium. Classification (GTDB taxonomy): domain Bacteria; phylum Patescibacteriota; class Saccharimonadia; order Saccharimonadales; family Saccharimonadaceae; genus Microsaccharimonas. The sequence continues at coordinate 17,863 of DATMTU010000157.1, read as the reverse complement.
GGAGGTGATACATCGTGCGCATATCAAGCGCTTTCACTGTACGCACCTGGAAATCAGGTTGGTAACTAAAAGCATTCTCCATCACCGGGCCAACCTCATCGTAAAGTGTCATGAAGAAAACACTTTGACGATACTGATTGATGTAGGGGCCTTCACCGACCATGAACTGTAGGATATCAGGGTCGATGGTGTAACCACCCAAATCTTTCAGATTCAAGAGGTAGTACGGATCTTGCTGCTCTACCTGAAGTAGGAAGGTCATGACGTTCGCTGTGGCTTCCGATGTGTAGAGCGGCACCCAGTCGTCGAAACTCGGTACACGCACCCACGGCATGGATGTATAGAGACCTTGGTACATTCCACGTGTGAAATGATCCATCCGACTCCGTGAGAAAGACGTGTATCGACCGCGTTGACCTAACGTCGGCGGTTTGTTGTAGTTGGCGCGGTACTTCGCATCAATGATTTGGTTGTGAATCATTACCGGGTATTCCATACCGCACTGCACCGGCTTATCGTAAGCCAAATGGTATTCAAAACTTGCGATACATGGGCCGGTATCGTCTTCCTTTGATAACGGTTGGGGCTCCAGTTCGAAGTCAAACCAGCCGATGGCACCCTCTTGAGTTTCACCCACCACCATCTGCGGTTCAGTACCCGCCAAGGTAGAAGCCGAAGTCAGGCGCTGTGTACCAAACTTCTGAATCCATTGACCAAAAGTTTCACCGTATCCAGCCACAGCTTCTTTCATCACGTTGATTGCAGAAAGGATTTCCAAAAACTTATACGGAATACCGTAGTGGTATTCAATCGTCTGGACATTCTCCACACGTCCCTGATTATACCGCAAACGAATGTCATCGCGCCATTGGTTGGCTGCTGTGCGACTAACTGCACGATACTTAAACGAGATAACCATCTCTGTATGCGTGTAGATAGGCCAGACTGACACTTTAATGCGCGGATCGTTAAAGACAGGAGGCGCTTCTTTGCCTAGCACTTTGGTAGACATAGCACGGCTTTCATCCGAGGTTTCAGAAACCTCAATGAACACCTTCTGATCACCTGTGAAGAAATTAGCAGGATTTCCTTGTGCGACGGGCGTTACCGTCGTACCAGGTTGTGCCACTTCTTCTGACATATCCGGAAAGTTCACCTGAATCTTCGGATCCATACCGAGGATCATCAAAAGGTGATTTACGGTTGCCATAGCCACTGGACGGGTGACATTCTCCTGTGTCGCTGGAGTGGCAAAATGGATAATCATAGGGCAGCCTCACGTAAGTGTGATAGGGTTTTGCTACCCTAAACAGGGGTACATAAGATCGATACTCTGGGTACATTTGCAATAGAATAAACAAAAAAAAAGAGGGACGTGAGCCCCTCTTTTTTTTATCGCTGCCTTACAGCAGGCTATCCAGGCTGTCGGACAGGCCGACGACCATGGGACCTTCGCTGAAGAAGATGTCCTTCACCAGGCGATAGGTACCGTAGGCCGCGAGGCCCAGGCCGATGCCGACGGCCACCTGGGAAGCGAGCTCACCGCGAGTGGTCTGCTCCATGAACGGAGCCTTCTGGTTCCAGAAGCCGATGCCGGCCTCCTTGGCCGCCTGGGCGACGGCGGCGCGCTGAGCATCAGCCTGGTCGATCACCTGGTCGATGGTCACCGAGACATGCTCGGTGGGAGCGGTGGCTTCGGCGGGCTTGGCGGCGGGGGCAGCGGCGGATTTGTCGTTGGACATGGTCGATCCTTTGGTATGGTACGGTTAGTGGTAGGTATTGCGGTGGTACAGCGCAGGAGGTCTCGTTTACAGCAGACTGTCCAGCGAATCGGTGAGGCCGGCGGAGATCTGCGAGGGCCCGAAGATCTTGTCGAGGAGGACGGCCACGCCGTAGCCGACGACGGCGGCGCCGGTGCAGATCACGGCGATCTCGGCGACGTCGCCGTTGCGCAAGCTGCCGATCCCCATGAACTTTTTGTCCCAGAACGACGGATCGTTCTGCTTGACGGTGACGTTGCCCAGGGTATCGACGGTGGCGGTGACTTCGACGGTCTTGGTGCTCATGAGGGTATTCCTTGTGTGTGTTTGTGCGGAAGGGTTTGAACTGCTTCATGAGAGATTTCATTTGGCAATTCGGTACGGTTATATGTACCTGAATTCTATTGGGATCGTGGTTTTGAAGGTCAAAAAAGTGGGGGCCTTAAAGGCCCCCTAACTGGGTGAAAATCCTTCACTGACCCTACAACACACCTCACCAACACAAATTGCAATCCCACTATCCTAAGGGTAATATACAGGTGAAAAGACGTGGAATAGGGCATAAAGGCCCCTCCCCCGAAGGAGAGGGGCTGAGGGGTGTCGGTCCCGTAAACCGACGAGGTTTCTGGTACAAGTTCTAGCCGGGGAGTGGCATCTCTACCTACCGATGTGCAGCTTCACAGCTGTACGTTCCCTTCCGTCACTGCAGACCTCACGCAGTCTGCATATGATTACCGGCTACCTTTGTACGCTGCCGCATTGACGCCGATGAATGAAACGAGATGAGTGGCCACTTGCTGTAGACTGGCGACCATTTCCGCTAATGGATGCAGTGACCAGTTACTGAACGCAGTCACGTACTGGAGTGCACGACTGACTTCTTCTGGATGCGACGGTGCTGTAGAGGCCATTTGCGAGCATGCATCGGTCAATTGGTTCTTAATGCTAACCAACCGTTCCACCACATGTGTCTCCGTATGTGTCTTAGTCAGCGCGTTCAATTGCCGACCGAGCTTCAGGAGTTCATGGAGATCACTCAGTGTGTAAGGCGTAATTTCAGATACACCCATAGGCCGATAGTCGTGACGGTACGACAGGACGACTTCCGTACCGGTGAGGCTACTCGTAAGCTCCGCAAGGTTCTCTGTGCGATGAGGACGCTCTACCACCAGGAGACACCGACCACCAATGAGGTTGTAGGACGTGTGAACGGTATCGCCAGGATATTGCGGATGATTGATCTGGCGCGGCGTATTCAGGAGTTCATAGAGGCGATGGCCATCTACAAACTTCTGGCCCGCCAGGTTCATTCCGTTGACCCAGGCAACCGGGTCAGTCTTGGCACCCTTTGCCGCGCTTACCAAATGTGCACCCACCGACTCCAGATGACCTGTATACTCCGTCATGACCCTTTTGGCGATGTCCATGTACTCAGAGAGCCCATTGACTATATCTCGGGTACCATGTGGAAGGCCACCGCCTTTACCTAATTGTCGGTAGTTCTCACCCACACTAATGAGATTGACCGTAGGGATCGTACCATCGACGCCATTGATCAACGACTGGAGACGATCTAAACGTCCGTCAATGTAGCTGCTTTGGAGATCCTTCACGGTGAAGAAGGACATGATCTTATCCCAAATCCTTTTGACTACCCTAAGAATGGCCTCCCAGATGCCCTTCAGTGTCTCTAGAACGCCCTCTAAGGCGATTGACACAGTAAGCGGCTTGCCTTCATAGGACTCGATAGAGATCGCCTCCTGCGCAAGCACAGAGCGTCCTGTACGAAGCATCATTCGAATCACTTTGTTGTCGTGCGACGACATACCTTTCATCGATTCGAGTTGCATCGACAAACTCGTATAACCTTCAACCATTTCGGAGAGTTGACGAAGCGCCATCTCGTCCGTTTGTATGGAATCCGGTGACATAGGCTCCAGGACTTCTTGCCGGTTAGCTTCTGTCAAAGGGCGCTGGTCGAACGATTCATAACCGAACCGATCGAGGTTGTGGTATTGATTCATGCCTAGTGCCTCAGGGTCAATCGTGGGCATCATGGTGTCCTGACCCGTAAGCGTCGTTACGGTTACACCGTTTGCATCTTGGATGGTTTCCGGATTCATGTCTTTCCCGGAAGACAGACTCGCGTTTTGGTGTTGACCACCAAAGCCAAACGCTTCTTTAGTAATACGGGTGGACATGGGTAGGATTCCTTAAATGGCATAAAATAGCCAGGGCCCTAGGGCCCTGGCTACCTATGTCACTTGCGTTTCTTGCTCTTACGAGCCAGGTGTAGGAACACCTTGTACAGTTCACGATGCTGACCGATCATCTTGAGGGTTTGACCCAAGAGACGGAAGATAGCTGCTTGCGAACGGGTCGCCAAGAATTGGAAGTACAGAAGATCTTGAAGGTAGTAGTTCGATGAACCGGAATCCGTCCTACCGGCCACCGCCCGAGCCACTTCTTCTGCGTTCTTCGCCACACGCTCCATTTCGACTTGATCGAACGCCCGAGTGATATCCTCGAAAGATCGTGTATAATCCTTCACGAAGCCATCGAAGGCCGACGTAATGGCGCTGACGCCGCCACGATAGATCAGTGAGTAGTCTGAGTTGGGAACACCAACCGGATTGCCGACAGAAAACTCTACCGCTGTCGCATTGACATCTTTCAGATGTGCATCGAACCACGGTGCTGTTTCATGGAACGGACTGGTGTTACCTGTTACTACCGAAGAGACTGTGTAGAAGTAGCTGCCGTCAGGGAGCAGAGGCTTCGAGCGTGAACCGATGAAATGTGCACCACCGGCGTCACCGCCCTCTACAAACGGTTGAACATGATTACGGAATGCTTTCCACTGTGCCGCGACTGCACCCATGTTCTCTACTTGTTTTGCAGCCGCATCAAGACCTGTAGTAAACTCAGTCTGCTTCAAGAGACGACCAATGAGCTTGTTGAGATTGGTCAATTCTTTAACAGCTGGTGCCAGCTTAGCGATGTTCTGCAAGTAGGGGCGCATCATCGCAGGAAGCTGCGTGACATCGATCTCCTTCTCCGAGGGCGGTGTCGCGAAGATGTGATCAAAGTCTTTCCAGGTGTAGTGCCGGAACTGACCGATAGGAATACGCTTCCGTTCACCCTTTTCTTCACCCGGCTTCTTTTCTTCGATGATGACAAAGTCGCCCTCAAGAACAGCCCCGTGGCCCAAGTCCTTTACATTCACACGCTCAATGGTAGGCTGCCTATCGATTTCTTCAACAGCTCTGGCTACTGTCTCCAAATCCGTGTCGCTAGTAGACTTGATGGCCTCCAAAATGGCCTCGTCTTTCTTTTTCTCGGATTGGCCGCCTTCACCGAAGAGCCAGTTCCAGAAAGCACGAAGCTTGGCAATGATCCACTGGATAGCCTTGGTAATTGACTCCACAATACTCTTGGCGATACCGGTAAGCGTCTCCTGGGAGATGTGGGTACCCAAGTGATCCTTCACCGCCAATTTGAAATCCTCACAGGTAAGGCCTGTGCCTGCAAGGCTCAAATGAACAGCTACATTGAAAAGCTTCTCTTCAGAAGCCGTCAGGATCTTGTGCTCCGGGTATTCCATCATGAGCGTCTGGTACTGGCCCGCTCTCTCAAAGAGACCACCCAGTTCAGCGACTTCGTCACTGATGTCAATGGATGGCATGCCTAAAGGTTCATCCGAACCCGGCTGGGGCATCTCATCCGACACCTTCGCGTCATGCAAAGACAGATCGATAGCTTCCATGATCAACTGACGCGTAGACATTGATGTGCTCCAGAGTAGGGTGAACAGTTCAAAAGATAGACGGCATACAGAGCCTCCAAATGGAGGCTCTGTAATTTTGTCAGCTAACAGGAATCCAAGAGAGAAGCTGCTTCTCAAGTACCGCCGAAGACCTGACAATACGTGCCAGCGCGGACAAAAGTACACTGGTGAATTTGGCAAAATGCGTCAGTGCGTGGTTGCCCACTTCGCCGCGACCAGCGTCCGGACGGACAGCGGTATTCTCCGCGTACTTATCCAATTCGTCGGCGAGGTGGTTCAACGAACTACTGCCGAAGCCAAACGACTTCCATTTGGTAACGTAATCGCCGTACTTACGGATCAACTCTGAACCGCTACGGATACCAATCACGTAACTCTTATCTGGTTCAATGTCCGTTTTTAGCGTCACAGGTTGGATAGACGAACTCTCGACTTCATACTTCAGTCCATAGGTACCAACAACACGGAGTTCTTTACCACCACCCATACCCAAGTGATCGATCTGTCGACCCAACACCTCGACGACACTATTGACGATACTTTCTTCTGTACCTTTGTCTTCAATGACCTTACCAAGTTCGTTTTCTTGGAGAATATCCAAAATCTTCTTAGATACATCGAGCGTCTTGGTCATCTCCTCTACGACATCGTCAGCAAAGACGATGGTGCCACGAGGCGCTTGATCGGTAAACATCGTCAGTTGATGGCCGGTGATCTTGTGGATTTTCGGTGCGTGTTCAGGCGTGTACTCGAAACTCTCCTTGGCCACCTTCTTTCCTAACGAACTGGTATCGGGCAGTCCTTTGTGGATCGCCTGCAATTCGGAAGTCGAGAGTGTGGACAGATGTTTCATGAGTTCTTCATCAGACATCTCAAGAAGCGATTTCGGGTGTGCCTTCATTCCTGCAAGCGTCTTCTCCTGGCGTTCTTCAATCTTCTTCTCGCTGCTACTCGTGAGCCAATTCCAGAAAGCACGGATACGTTCCGCGATAGCTTTGAAGATGCGTTTGATGGTCTCCCAAACGCCTCCCTCCAGCGCTTCCATAGAAAGCTGTGTACCTACGGTATCACGCTTAAAAACCCGGAGACTCTCTGCGGATATCGTACCGCCGGAGCCCGCACCAATCAGGTTCACCATGGCATTCAGAATCTTCTCTTCACTCACTGTGAGGATAGTACCTTCAGGGAACTGATCCTTCACGTCCGAAAAGATCTTGGCTTCATCCAATACCTGAGCCAATTCGTCATGATCATTAGAAAGACCATTCGAAATTTCTTCCAGTTCGCTGATGTCTACATCCGCTTCACCCGGACCAGGCTCAATGCCGATATCTTCGAACTCTTCTTTAACGATGGAGCGAGTAACTGCAGACATAAGTTTTCCTTAGCCGTTTTCAGGGAAGCGTTGGATAGAAGATTGGAACATAGGCGGATCAGAGTCTACCGTTGTTTCGTCTTTCTTCACCGGTGTGTTGAGTTTGCTGGCCAACCATTCGGATTCCACATCGTGATCGTAGACCCCATTGAAAGAGTTGTCGGATGCAGAATCAATGGTCTCCTGCACAATCTGTTTCGTAGTTTTAGACACGACGAATTCTCCACAGCATAAAACGCCGGGGTTGTTTCCCCGGCGCTTATGTTTGCTTACCGGTTCAGCCAACGATGGATCGATTTGTCAAGATCGAATGCATTCTTGACCATTCGTGCGTAGGCGTGCGTCAGTGTCACAGTGAGGCGAGCAATGTTGTTGTGAAACATTGCGGCCTTACGCTCTTCTTGATCACCGGCATGTTGATTGGTTTCACGGAAGACTTTGTCAAGAGAAGCTGCGCCGTCGCGCACTTCCTTCTCCAGCGCCGCCACAGACGCTCTAGAAACGTCCTTGCCATTCTGAAGCATCTTATTCGTGGCGTCACATTTGGCTTTGTAAGAGCGAGCCAGTTCTTCGATCTTCCCGCTCTCGATCTTGATATCCATTTCCTTCCCGGGTGCAACCCCAACGGTATCATGGATCAGTTTCGATTCAAGATTGATACGATTGATGGCGACATACCACCTACCGCATACGTGAGCAAAGAAGTAGTCTGCCGAAGGGCCACCGACACCCTGGACACCCTCACGCTTGATCGACTCGAAATGCTTGATGACTTCTTGTGCCATCGTTTGCGGTTCGAGTTTCTTCTCGTTGAGTGAAGGCAGTTCGTCCGTGTAGGCTTTGAAGCAGGTAATGGCCTTCTGGCACGAATCGTGGAACTCGTCAATGACCTGGTTGGCATAGATCGTGGCAGTTTCGGACTTCGGAAGATTCTCACTAAAGTTCGAGAGATCCACAGCTGAACTGCGACCAATCCAGATTTTGTGTGGATCTTTCTTGGCTTCTTCGATCTTCGATTCCAGAAGCTTCTCGGTGTTACCCTGAGATTGCTCCATCGTAGTATTGGCCTTAGTCAACCAATTCCAGAACACCTTGATCGCTTCGATGATCTTTTCCAAGACCTTCTTCAGGGTCTCCCAAAAACCATCAGCTGCGCTCTCCAGACCCAACGAGTAATTCTGCTCGCGGAAAGCTTTGAAACTTTCCGTGGAAAGGCCAGTACCAGCCAGCGAGAGATTCACGAATGACTTAAGCAGCGCTTGTTCTCGCTCGGTGACCACCGACCCTACAGGGAACTGTTCCAAGACGGTGCTATATGCACAGGCTTGATCTTGAATCTGACATAGGTCATCTAGATGACCCGAGAGTGTTTCGTTGATGTCATCCAGCTCACTAGGTTCGCCCTCAGGAACAGGCACACCGTCGTAGGGAGTAGCAAGATTCATGCTCTCTTCCGATTCCAGGACGAGGGTACGAGAAAGACGTGCCATGGCAAGTAAACTCCTGGAATAGGGTCGAGTTGAGATACATAGAATTATTGATAAACAGCATAAAAACAGGTGCCCCCGGAGGGGCACCTGTCCGTCTTTCGTTTGCGTCGAAAGGATTACGCAGCAGCCGCGGCAGGAGCTGCAGCAGCAGCAGCCGGAGCCGCCTTCTTGCTACCATGCTCCTTGATCGACTTCTCACCCAGCTGGACCAGAGCGGCACCAGTGGAAACCACGTAGCCACCGAGGACGCGCTGAGCACCGTCGACTTCCTTACCGGCAGCGTTCACCAGCTTCGGCAGAGAAGCGGCCAGGGAGGCGGACTCGCCTTCCAGCTTCGATTCCTTCTTGCTGTACTCATCACCGGCGCTCTGAAGAGCATCGCGGACCTTCTTGACGCCGTTGCGACCACGCTGATAGATAGCCACCGCCAGCGCCGCATCGTGAACATCCTTCGCGATAGCGATGATGTTCTCCTTCGACAGCGGAGCGTGCTCGGCTTCCTTACCTTCCTCGTGACCCTTGGCAGTCGTCATGACCGTCTTGCACGCAGCCAGAGCGTTCAGGAAGTCACGCGCACCTGCCTCACCTTCGTAACCGACAGCAGCAGGATAGATGACAGCCAGCACCTTACCACCCGGAAGCGGCTTGCTGACGTTGACTTCGTGCTTGCCGGCGACGCCGTATTCGGACGCATTGCCCTTTTCAGGGGTCGAAGCCGGGACGGGGTACTTCAGCTCACGCAGCTTGCTCAGCGAACCCTTGAAGGCTTCTTCGCTGCTGACTTCGACACCCTTCAGGAAGTTGGCGCACGACTCGCCGAAACCTTCCATCTTCTTCGCATACGCATCGAAGATATCGGTGGTCACGGTCTTCAGCTCGCCAGCAGCGGTGACAGCATTACCACCTGCCAGCTCCGAGTGCAGCCCCGACAGCTTCAGCTTGGCACCTTCGTTCATCTCGCCCTTGCTGTCCGTCGCTTCCTTGATCAGCGCCTGAGCGCGGCTCGCCAGCTTGGTAGCGGCATTGAAGAAACGGAAGAAGAACTTGTCAACCGAAACCCACCACTTGCGCAGGACGTTGATGATCGCCTGCCAGATGCGCTGGACGGTTTCCTTGAAACCTTCCAGGGTCACGCGGGTCGCACGCTCGCGATCCGAGCTACCACCGAAGGACTCCATGGACGGCACCTTGCTCTTCAGGCCCACGCGACCGGCCGAAGCCTGGTACACCTGTTCCACCAGAGCCGCTTCACGCGGGGTCAGGCCGCCATCGGCCAGCGACTGCTCCACGGTGATGGCCAGCGACTCCAGGGTCGCCTGCACATCGGTCAGATCTTCGACAGCCTGATCGCTGTCGACCACTTCCTGGTCAGCGGCAATGACGCCGGCCAGTTCGCTTTCCAGCGAATCAGCACCGGTCTCGACGACCGGGACCTCAGGCGTAACCTCGTCTTCGAGGCTCAGCATGAGGGTTTGACGCAAACGACTGGACATGAGCTTTTCCTTAACGTTAAGGGTTTTGCGATTGGGCTATATGCCGTCGACTTCCGAAGAAGGCATTTAGCGAACACACCAAATCATCCAGACCACGGGGACGCCTGCACCAGGCTTGGAGGACTTGGGCCGTTTCCTTCATCCCAAAGGGACGGAGGGACGTGCTCTGCGAATGGGGAGGGATCGGCGAACCGTCACCCAGCTCATTCATGATCTCGATCCAACTGAAGTAGGAGACTTGACGGACTCCACCTTCAATGAAGCGAAGGGTATCGTTCAGGAACTCTTGGTTAAGACCCATGAGCTTCGGATTGTCGCGCTGGAAATCCAGCCACTTCCTGAAGTCTGTTCCGAACAAACGCATTGCCGTAGAGAGAACACGATCCTGGAAATCCCAGGAATCGCGCTTGGCAAATCGATTCATATACATGGCGTAAAGATCCACGACCTCTTCATCGCCATCACTCTTGCGGTCAGCGTCGGCTCCTTTCACGGGAGTCACGAAGTACCGTGGATACACAGTCAGATTCATGGAAGCCCCCTTAGGCGTGTGCCCAGTCAGTTTCCATCTTCCGAACCTGGCGAAGTAGACCTTCCAGACGCTCTTCGTTGTACTTGATCTGCTGCTGCAGCTTCGGATTGGTCTGACCACCATGGGCCTGACGCAGCTCCATCAGACGCAGTTCGGTGGTCTTGGCCTGTTCCTTCGTGGCGTTGTAACGAGCCACCTGACGTTCGGCATACCACTTGCCCAGGAAGTAGAAGGGGTTGGTGGAGAGACCGAAGAGGTTGAACTTCATCGGATCCAGTTTGCTCACACCGACAGTCTGTTCCACGGTACTGTGGTTATCAGACTGCACCAGCACTTCTGGGATACCCAGAATGGCATCTTTGATCTCATCCACCGGCTGCATAGCGAATTTCATCGCCGAGCCGAAGTAGTTGAGATTCTCTGCCAGATACTTCTTGACAGCAGGAACCATACGAGTATCAACCTTGTCGCTCTCGCCCTGCTGTTGGAGAACTTCCGCAGCTACGATGCGATCAAGCAGCGTGCCAGCGTATTCAGCCAGGAAGGCAAAAGCGTTGATGGTCTGCAGAATCGAAGCTCCGCGATAGGAGATCGAGTCGCGCATGACATCCTTGGAGAAGGTCTTGTTAACCAGCTCTTCCAGCATGTCCAGCTTAGCCGGAAGACCCTCCAGCACCTTGTGGATAGCCTGGAAAGGATTGGTAGCGAAACGAGGGCCGAGTTCCGTCGTAAGGAATGCTTCGAAAGCCTTACCAGGCGCCGACTGAAGCGGCTTACCACCGAAGGCCCCAGCTGCATTCTCATAGAGCGGGATGAGGCTCTCCTTCAGCTCGTTCCGAGTATCCGAAACGAGTGAAGTGAGACGCACACGCTCCATCGACGGGGTCAGCGATTGAACGAAATCAACAGTTTTCATGACAGCACGCTGCTCCTAATGAAACGTGTAATTACAGACTGGGCGAATTCCCAAGTTTGTACGCCTTGAGAATCTCTGCCACATCCGGACCACTGCCCTTGGCAGAGTTTTGGATCTGTTTGACGGTAAGTTCCGTCGGCAGAGCAATACCGCGGGTGTAGAATGTGACATGTTCCCATTCGGTATCGATCACGGCGATGAACATGAGGTAACTCATGTCAAAGACCTGTTTACGCTGAGCGGCATTCGAGAAACGAATGTTGGCTTGGCGTTCCAGTTTCTTGACGGTCTCTTCTGTCATCACCACGATGTTAGATGCGGTACCGATCGAGGTTTTCGTTGTGGATTCGGCAATACCTGAGCGAAGAGTCGTCAGACCGTTATTACGGCGACGGCGCATGATCTCAGCGTAGCTGCCGGACTTGTCCTTCATGAGCGTAGAACGATGTGCATCAATGGCATCGATCGCGAAGATCATGTCAGCCAGAGAAATGGCGCCAGAGCGCCAAGCATGCCAGCGTTCCTCGGTCGAAGAATCCTTAACGCCATCCCCTAGGATATGAACCAGGGTGTCTGGATCAATGCTGCTCACAATGAGCCGCACCGCCACTGGGAATGTGGCCTTCGCGCCGTTGTCTTCGATGTTGACTTCAAGCATCTTACCAACAGCTAGATTCGGCACATCAGCGATGTCTTCGATCGACTTACCGAACTTCGCTTCCCGCGTTGTATCGATAGGGATTTCCTTACCGTCTTTGTCCTTCCGGTAAGCCGGCGACTTCTTGATGTTGAATTCCGGCTTCTGATTTTCCGGACGATCTTTCGGGTCATTGTAGACCACAGCTTCCATAGCCACGGTAAGCTCGCCATTAAGGCGCATGTCACCGCGCAGACCTTCGCGATAAGCTTCCAGACCAAAGGCGCTCTTCTTGACAGCAGGGAGGCCGTATTGATACGACTCTTTACTGAAGAGATGCGAACTTTCGGCCAACTCGCTGAGCGATTTTTCCAGCAGATAGCTACCGACGTTCTTCTCGCCGGAGCGTTCCGGATTCAGCTGATCCAGAATCTTGATGACATTGATGCGGCCCACACCGACCATGAGCGCGACCGCCTGCAGGTAGTAACCTGCGTAAAGCGACGTCAGCGCCAGAAGGACATCCTTAGTGTAAGGAAGATTGACAGCCGTCTTGTCGACCAGTGTGATCGGTTCGGCGCGTGCCGGCTTGGTATACGACACCAGCGAATCCGCAGCACCACCAGCGGCGTCCACATTAGCAGCCACCATGGCGGCACGGTCTTTGAAGTCCTTGACGACCTGAAGGGCCGACAGAGCGGTGCCCGCAGCGCCGGCTACGGTGATCGGATCGGACATGACTATTTCCTCAAAATTTGACTGAAGGGTTGAAACTTCCCATGGCGGACATCATCACCAGTACAAATCAGGACATTATTGACTACCTGTTCCGGCTAGCCGGTTACGGTAGCAAGTCCCAATCTGCGGCAAACGCCCTTCTGGGTATTAATCATCGTGGTGTGGGTGTACCGCAGCCGACGAACACCGATGTCAACGGCATAGTCTTTTTTACCAAGCCATGCCTTAACCTGACATACGATAACTTACAAGCCGATCGCCGCATGATGCCGCTTGCAGCGCAAGATAGTACAAGCTACCAGCGCTACATTCGAAACTCCCTAGATCCGGACAACCAACCGAATCTTCCGAGTACGCTGTGCGATCCGGATAGCGCGTTTATCTCGACACTGTCAAACAACATTCTTTCGCTTTCGGGGTGGCCGGATCCCTACATGGGCACCTACGATACGAAAGAGGGTAAGTACAAAGAAGTGGTATCGTTGGCTGATGGTGTTGCGAAAGACTACAGCGCTTTTCCTCTCCAGACCACGTTCCGCAACATAGCAGGCGATCCTATATCATTGCTAATTTATTATTGGCTGATCTACATGGGTCGCGTGACTGACGGCACCATGGTTCCTTACCCGGATTCCATGATTCGTAACGAGATTGACTACACCACTCGCATCTATTACTTTGTCTTGGATCGTTCACGAAAGTTCATCCAAAAGGCATTTAATTGCGGTGCTGCATTTCCTGTCGGCGTGCCATTGGGTCAGGCGGGTAATTTTGACTCAACGACGCCATTTAATTTGGCCAACGCTACGCTTTCCATTCAGTGGCATTGCAACGGTGTAGAGATCAACGATCCCATCTCGTTCGAAGATTTCAACCGCACCGTGCAGAATCACAACCCCACGATGGGCGACGATACCCGTGCCGATAACTTCACCCAGCTTAAATCGACAGACGAACTTATGCTGGGTAACTACTTTGGCTACCCATGGATCGATCTTGAAACACAAGAGCTTCAGTGGTGGAGTAAGAACGAAGACTACAATTACTTCACTGCTAACCCCATGACAGTGAGTGGTGTACCCGCACTGAGCAGTTTGGCTGCACAGCCCCCTAAGACCCTGAGTTGAACATCTTTAGGTACCCAACATGACCGACGTCTACGCTCAGAATCTTGTCAACCAGATCATCAGTGTGCGCAACAACCCTATGGCTGTGCAGCGCATGATCTACCAGGCCATGGATGATGTATCGAACGGTACGTTGGATGTGGTCGATCCGTCGAACCCATTTGCTTTCCTGATTGAGATGGGTGCATGTCTCGGTTCTGCGTCTATGGTGAATGATCGTACCTTGGCGTATGATCAATACCCCACTTTAGCGCAGACACAGGAGTCTCTCTACAAGTGGATGAGCGATAAGGATTTCGCTAACCGGTTTGCACAACCAGCAACCGCCGATTTCCTCTTCATGTTCGGTATCGATGAGCTCAAGGAGTTGGCTGTCGATACAGGTAACAACGGCGTGAAACAGTTAACCATCCCACGAGATACTACGGTCTCTGTGGCGGGTTACGACTTCACGATGCAGTATCCGATTAACATCCTCGTGATGCCGACCGGCGATTTGCAGATCACTTACGATTCGTCGTTACCTTCACCGCTTCAGTCACTTCCTTCCAATATCGTACCGTACAAAATTCTCACTATCTCCGGGATTGATTTCCTGGCGCTGAACGTGAACGATGTACTGCAAATGTCGGTGACTTCGCAGGTGGGTCAGATCAACATGGCGACGGGGTTCTCTTCCTCGTACAGCTTTGCGGATCAGTACTACTTCACTCGCGTTTATTCTTCGAATGCAGACGGGTCGTGGACAGAGATTGCAACGACCTATAGTGCACAGGTGTTTGACCCCCAGACACCGACGGTACTCCTAACGGTCAATGCCGACAATACGGTCACGGTGACGGTACCGCAGATCTATCTCACCAACGGCATGTTGGTTAGCGAACTTCGTATCGACGTCTATTCCACGAAGGGTGCTATTGTCTTGCAGTTGGAGAACTACACCACCAACCAGTATTCTGCGACGTGGCAGGATTTTGATACGCCCGGAAGTATCTATTCGGCACCGCTCAACAACTTCGGTGCTTTGGGTATCAACTCGGTCAGTATGATTAACGATGGTCAGAATGTGATGGCGTTAGAGACTCTTCGTGCTAACGTTATCAACAACACCATGGGTGACATCACACTGCCAATCACCAATGTCCAGGCGGGCGCTACAGCTGGAAAATTAGGGTACGGGTTCGTGACTGATGTGGATGTGATTACGAATCGTCAGTTTCTGGCGACTCGCGAAATCGATCCACCAGCTGATGGTTCGTTAGTGACGGGTGCGGGTGTATCGATGAACACCTTCTCGACGACTATGTCGTCGTTAGTGGGTCTTCAATCGGTGACAGATAACGGCAGTCGAATGACAATACTGCCGTCGACATTGTACCAAAACACCAATGGCGTCATCACCATCGCTATGCCTGCACAAATCCAGGATATCCAAGCGATGGATCCGGATTCACTGGCCATGACAGTGAATAATGGCGATTTCCTGTATTCACCGTTCCATTACGTTCTGGATGCTTCGGATGATGTCTTCGCTGTGCGTCCGTACTACTTGGATGCACCAGCAGTAGTGCTCAAGACCTACGTAGCTGAAAACGCTACGACGGATCTGACTGTGGCTACAGCGACTTACAAGATCGTTCGTACGTCGAATGGATACCAGCTTCAAGTGATGACGCAGTCGTCAGCTAACTTCCAGCAACTTCCGGATGCTCAGGTATTTGCGCAGTTAGCTTACATCCCGGTAGGCGAAACAGAGTATGCGTACCTTAATGGTACGCTTCAGCCGACCAAAGTAAATGGTGAGCGTGTCTTCACGTTCAACCTTACCACGAACTACGATTTTGATGCGAGCGATAACATCGTTCTCACCAGCTTCAGTATGTTCTTAGAAGGTGCACGTAACCACTCAGCGAACCTCAACCAACAATTCCAGCTGATCTACGGCGTTTCAGGATACAACGCCACGGGACAACAGTCGTCGGTAATTGATACTATTCTAGGGACGCAGTTACTCCCTACGGATTCGGTTGGCGTCACACAAGAACTGTACGAACTGGAGTTAGGTATCGCTCTGGACGGCCTGTGGCATGCTACACGCTCTGTGGCTTCGCAGGAGGTCTACGCCACCCATACGGCTAACGTACCCTTGCTTTACCCGCACGACGTTCTTCTGACAGATCCTGTGACGGGTGTACCGGAATTCACGATTGTCAACGGTGTCCCGCGGTTCACCGTACTCCACGCAGGCGGCAGTCCTGTACTTGACAATTACGGAAATCCGGTCTATCAGAATTTGATTGGTGATCCGATTCTGGATAGCGAGCAGCAGCCTGTTACTGTGTTGGCACGTGACATGTCTCGTATGATCGACATGCTCATGATTGACGGTATCTACTGGTGGGCGACTAACAGTACGGCGGTATCCTACAAGAATTCCATTCCGCAAACGATTGCTGGGTGGTTGACATCGGACATTGCCGAACTGCAATCGTTGGCACTGGAAGAGACGTATGTCTATTTCTATCCGAAATCGTCTGTGGGTCAGGTGAGTGTCCAAACTCAATCGGGTAGTAAGGTGACGATTGACGCTGAACAAACGTTCAATGTCACGTACTATCTCTCGCCGACTGCGTACAACAACTCCAGCTTCACGACCGCACTGACTTCATCCACGAAGTCGATCATTGCGCAGCAGCTGACTGGAGGCACTGTATCGATAGAGAACATCCAAACGGCTCTACGTGAAAACGTAAATACGCAGGATGTGATTTCGCTTGGTGTGACTGGACTGGGCGGTACACTCAATCTGGATGTCGTCCAGATGGTCGACGACTCGCAACGTCTGACTGTAGGTAAGATTTTGGTGGCGCTCCCGGACGGTACTTACACCGTACAGGATGCCATCAACGTCTCGTACGTCCCGTTCGGCAGTTAACGGCATAAGCCCCTCCCCGTCATGGGGAGGGGCTTTTATGCACTTACCGAAGCCGCTTCAGTTCCTTTCGGCTCCTATCCAGGACTTCCTTAGCGTGCTTGTAATAAGCACCCTTCGGATCCATACCCGCCATCTTCTTTTCAAGATATGCATTCAGCGCAAACACCGAAGCTGCATACTCTTTAAGCATGGTGGCTACAGCCACTTCCAGCGTACCGTAGATAGCCACCGTCTGCTGCAAACCACGAATCTCCAGCGTCATGCTATCGATCATGTTTTTGTAGCGCAAACGCATCTGTTCACTGTACGTCTGCTGTGGTGTTACCGTAAGGAGCTTCTTGTATTCATCAATGAGCGAATTGGTGACGCGCGCTTCAGCGTTGTTGTGGTGAAGCAAACCTTCGTTGAAGTCGCGTTTCGTATCATTGATAGCATCCCTCATGTACACCGTGTACTGGGGGGCGTTCATCGCCGAAACATGCGGATCCATGGTTTGCATCATGTGGTGCGAGATGCCCACCAGATTGTTGGCGACATCCGTGTATGACATCTCCTCCAGTGGTTTACCCATGGTGTTGAAGTCACCTGCCATCGACTGAAACAACTGGACAAAGTGCCCCACCTGAATCGATTTCGTAGCACGGAGGAAACGAGCGGTCAGTTCGATTTCATTCCCTACATCACCTGGCGTTTCCTTGATGGTGATGAGCTCGCGGAAGAGATCCACGCGAGCTTCCACCATGGGAAAGAACGCAATGAACATTTCGGCAAACTTATCCAGGAATTGACTGAAGCGACCGATACGCAGGTAGTCATCATGCCACAATGACCAGTGATCATGCACGAGCTTCATCGAAGCTTCAGCGGCGAGATAATCGGGGTCGCCCTCGACATCCGGTAAAGCGCCCGCTTCTGCCAGTTTACTCTTTATCTCAGCATTAGCTGCAGCGACTACCTTGGCGTTTTCTGCCACTATGGCGGTATTCTCGCGAAGCTTCTTACCGCCCGACAGAGTATCCCAAATCCATTTGAGGATGCCGATGATGACCGTGACGACCTTCTTCAGAAAAGAC
>DATMTU010000156.1:0-54764 GCA_035564035.1 Dongiaceae bacterium | reverse complement strand
GGGGCCGAAGCCCCTCCTGTTTCCACTTGTTACGCCTGGTGTTGCTACCGCACGAACTTCTGACTATCAGGCGCCAGAGGCGTCGATCGACTGGCCGGAAGCATTGAGCGGGACAGTACCACCTTCCGCACCCGACACACCGTTGCTGATGAAGTTGCCAGTCACGTCCGTGGTACCATCCGTGAACGAGGTCACCGACTCGGTTTCCATCGACATGGAGATACGCTCGCCCAGCACCTGCTCCAGGTTCAGCACGTTGATCTTGAACATCACCGGCAGGTTGCAGATGTGGAGCGTACGCGGCTGCACCATCGCTTCCTTGACGGTCGCGTTGTTGCGGCTCACGGTCACACTGGAGGTCAGCTCCGGAATCCACGCATGAGTACCGAAGGTCAGCGGATCAGGACCCGTCACACCCTCACGGATGAACGAACCGATGATCTGACCGTACAGGCGCTTGTCAGGCGAGCTCTTGACCAGGAACTTGTCGAACATGGTGCCGAAGGTACGGGTATCACCCGAGACCATCAGGTGGCGCACCAGGACCTGGTCGGTCGCGATCACCAGGGTCGGGGTCTCACCCGAACCACCGGTCACAGCATCCATCGCAGGCTGGTAGTACGACTTCTGGTACGCGTCGTACGACAGCGAACGCACCGAGTTGACGAGAGCCATGGCCACGTCAGCAGCCTTCTCGTACGACTTGATGTTGCTGGTTGCCTCCATGAGATCCAGGTTGATCTCCTTGTAGTACGGCTTGACCAGGTAACGACCCATACCCTGGATACCCACGATAGCAGCAGCGCTCTCGCTGTTACGAGGAGCGTTCTGCACGTAGCTGCGCAGGGTGTCGGCGTAGTTCAGCATCGCCGTGATCGCGTTGTTGCTGTTGCGAATACGACAGGTGGTGATCAGCGCCTTCAGGTCACTAGCGTCACGAGCCGCCACGATCGGGCTGGGAGCCGAGATCGGCGAAGCCAGCGGGATGGTGTAACGCTCGGTCTCGTAGGTGGTATCGAGCAGCAGACCACGCTCACGACGGTTCAGGTTCGTGCGGTAGGCATGCAGATCGTACGCCACAGCGGAAGCCTGATTCAGCGCAGTCACGATGGCCGCACCGGCACCCGTGGTCAGGCTGACGTCATCACCGTTGGCATCCTGCACGGAGTCCACGGTCACCTGCGACGGGAACAGACGGATGTTACCGAACTCGACGTTCGCCACACCGTTGACCGTCACAGCCAGACGAGCCACGTAACCACCCGAGGTGATCTCGGACGGCAGGAACGAAGCCGCCGACATGTCGTTGAACACGGTCTCGGCATTCACCACCAGGTTGTTGGTGATGAACTGCAGGTTCATCTCGCGGAAGTTACCCTCCACGCTCTTCACGAAGGTGCTGCGCGGGAAGCGACTGGTCGCGAAACGCACGGACTTCGAGTTGGCGCCGCCGAAGTTGATGTACAGGTTGTCCAGGGCGATACGAGCGTCCATGGAGTCGGTGTTGTCGATCACCGACAGACCGATCAGGTACTGGTCGTTCGACAGACCCAGCAGGTCGACTTCCTGGTTCATCAGCAGCGGAGCAGTCTGAACCAGATTGCCCTTCAGCTCCAGGTAGAACGAAGCAGCCACCGCACTCGGAGCGAAGACAGAGGCGTTGGAGCCGTCGGTCAGCAGCACCGGGATCAGGCGGGTATTCTCGTCACCCAGAATGGTGTAATCGGCGTACGCGTCGATCACGTTCTTCTTGTTGAACTCGGCCTTCTTGCCGCTGATCTGGTGGATCACCTCGTTGAACACCAGCAGGCGGCTGACGGTCACGTCGATACCGGCCTGGTCAGGAGTCACGACGGTGGTCGGGAAGAAGGTTTCCGACAGGTCGTCCTGACGGCTGGCGTACACGTTGAACGCCACCGAGTACGGCAGGGTATTGTGCAGCTCGCGTTCGTCGAACGATTCCAGCGCCGGGTGCAAAGCCGAACGGTAGTCCATGGAGCCGTGGGCGCCCATGCCATTCGCTTCGACCAGGGTCACGCGATGGGTCTTGCTGGAGTTGGAGCGCGGCTGCAGGTTGGTGTACGCCTTGCGAGCATACTCACCAGCGGCACCGGCGGCCAGCGCAGCATACGCACCCGATTCCAGGGCGACGTTGATGCGACGGATGTGTTCCTTGCGAGCACGAGCATCGGTGATGCTGTTCTCGTCGATGGCGAACTCTTCCATCGAGATGTCATCGGCACCAGCAAACGCCTCCACGGCGATGTTCTGGACCAGCGACTTCAGGTTGTCGTAGATACCGCGGGCGGAATTCTCCACCATGGAAACGACGGCACTGCCTGCGCCTTCCAGCGAAATCAGGCCTTTGGTCACTTCCGGGCTGGCGAACGAAGCACCGCCTTCGTTGATCTGGGTGCGCAACCGCTCAACCACCGTGTTGAGCTTGTTGTTACCTTGCTGGGTAACGTTGATCAGTTTCATGCTTGTTTCCTTGACGTAACAAAGTGGACGAGCGGTACGTGTCACGTACCCGGCGTGACCGCCATACTATTAAATCAACGGTGATGGCCGGGTGCACCGTTTCTGACGCGACAGCAAACACAGGCAAGACGTTCTTCAAAAGAAAAAACGTCTATACCATTGATAAGTTACTACCTAATCAGGCGGCTACCGGTTGGGGCACCTCCGGCTCGACTTTAGGAGCGTTCTTGAGATTCTCACCCGCTTCTTCAGGCATCAAGGACTTCGTCCTCAAATAGGCCAAGAAGAGCGGGGTATCCGCTAACGTCTCAAAGTCGACGAACGGATGGTACTGACGGATAACCCGGCTGTAAAGCCACAGCAAAGGGTTATACCCCACTTCCGTCAGAATGCGCTGATCAGGCTTCACATGAGTGAAGATGATCGTATCCTCATCGCCCAAGTCCGATGTAAGGACATGGTCGGTGTTCTCGATGGGTCGGCTCTTGTAGTCGACATCGTATTGCGGCCAGGAGCGCATGACCTCGGTGACCTTGTCGCCACCGATCCGATGAAGCTGATCGAAAAGCTCGTATCCGTGAGTCTGGAACGTGCCCACAATACCGTCCGGCACCAGCTTTCCGATATTGATATTCAGGTACAAATAGAACCCTACGTCCTCGGCGGATACTATGCTCAGCAACCCGGCGATATCCGTGTAAATTTTCTGGTGGGCCCCACGACCCTTTAATGCGGTCTTGAGCCAGTGCGGGACGTACAGAATTTTCATGGCGCCTAACCCTCTATCTGATCTGCCGGACCCTCATGGACCCGAAACTGTTACTGGTCAAAATTATCACATTGCTTCATAATGAGAGCAAGCTCGCCGATCGCAGTGTGCAATCGGGAGCGCTTTGCAAAGAAGCCATAGGAACCATTCGACAAGCAGAAACTACATTAGATACAGAGGCAGGCCGTGAGATCATGGCTAACCTCAAGTCCACGGCGCTTTGGATGTGCGACGCTGGACAAGATCAGTACTACGAGAAAAGCTCTTTCTATCAGCGCATTAAACTCAATACCGCTGGCGACGAGAGTCTCTTCGAAGCTATCGAACGCGGTACCAGCATCGATGCTGATCCCGATGCGTTGAAGCGCGCAGTGACCGAAGTACGCAAAGAGATTCGACAGTACTTCAACCAGATCAAAATCAAAGAAATCCTTACCGACTCTTTCCGTCGTGTCAACTATCGGCCGGAAACGGTGAACTGGGATACCTTTGTCCATGAACATGCACAGCGTCTTGAGCCGTACATGACCAACGGCGATGCCGGTGCAGGAGAAATGATTGACGAGTTCGATTTTGATAATGTCGATCTTGCCATGAAGCTCTTCAAGAAAGCGAAAGACGAACAAGAGTCCATTGGTATCATGACCTTTGGTCTTCAAGGTTTCAATCGCATGTGGGGTAAGAAGCGCGGTGCTCGTGGTGGTGAATTCCTCATCATCGGTGCACTACCTCACATGTACAAATCCGGTTTGTGTCTTGATTTGTTCCGATGGATCTGTCAGTATAACACACCGGTTATCCGAACACCCGGTAAGAAACCGCTTGTTGCATACATCTCGTTTGAGAATGATATTCCACCCAATGTCATGGAACTCTACATTCGCATTCGCGAACAAGAGACAGGACAGAAGGTAGATCCAAAGACCATCAACCTCGAAGAAGCATTCCTGTACCTTAAGGACAAGTTACAGTCAACCGGATACACCGTTAAGCTACTCCACTTCGACCCGACCAACTTTACACATCAGGATCTTTTTGATCTGGTGATCAAATGGGAGTTGGAAGGTTTTGAAGTTCACAGTATTCTCTGTGACTACCTAAACATGATGTCGAAGAAAGGATGTGATCACACCGGTGCACAAGGCGGCGCTATTCGTGATCTCTATCGTCGTACACGTAACTTCATGTCTAAGCGCGGTATCTTCTTTGCAACACCACATCAGCTGTCACCGGGTGCTCGACAACTTGTGCGTAACGGCAGTGAAGAAGATTTCGCAAAAGAGGTGGCGACAAAGGGCTACTACGATGACTGCTCGAAGATCGATCAAGAAGCTGACATTGAGATCATTTGTCATCTGGTTACGGTCAATGGTGTCAAGTACCTCACGATGCAGCGCGGCAAGCACCGCTACAATGTGACACCGGTAGCCGACCTCTTCGTCGTCTATCGATTTAACGAAGTAGGCGGTATTGTGGATGATATCGGTAAGCCCGATACGTCTCGTAAAGTCGTGGGCGGTGATACACTGGCGGATGGCGGTGGTGGCCCCTTCTGGAGCTGATGTAGGACGTAGAGAGAGGGCCTCTGGCCCTCTCTCTTTTTATGGCGTAAAATGATAAAGCTTCATCGTATGTTTAGCCTTTTAAAAAAGAGAGACAGTTATGGCCTACCTACTGGTCTTTCTAGCCTTTGTCCTGAAACACTTTCTCGCCACGAATG
This sequence comes from Dongiaceae bacterium, assembly GCA_035564035.1. GTDB lineage: Bacteria > Patescibacteriota > Saccharimonadia > Saccharimonadales > Saccharimonadaceae > Microsaccharimonas. Next base: position 49,794 of record DATMTU010000156.1, on the reverse strand, counting down.
CGCTAGACGACTGGTATACAAATGCCCGCGATAGGCACATGCGTAACTGGTCTCTCTTCGTTATTCTCCAATCCCTCTTTGAAGGCGTTTTGAGTCTCCCCGCGTACTACGTAATACGATACGATCATCCCTGGCAGTTAGTGACCATGGAGATGATGATGTTGGCTTTAAGTGCATTGTTGGAGCGTATTCCGGATTATTCTCGAATGATCATCTATCACATTGTGGCTGAAGTAGGCATCCTCATCTTGTATGGTTACCTCACGTACAAAGTGTTAGGAAGTTAAAACAAACAAAAAAAAAAGAGGAGCCGAAAGGCTCCTCTTTTATGTTCTCTTTAGAGCGTACGACCAGGTACCCATTCATCGATAGACCCTTGCGTATCATCGTATTTCTGCGGCCTGGGAGAAAATGCGTACTTCTTGTCACGGTAGGCTATCACCAGATCTCTGGCGTCTTTGATGTCTAAACCATACGCCATCCGCGCAGCTTTGATAGCATCGACGACATGATTGCTCGTATCCATGACTTGTTTCCAGCTTGCTGCACTCAACCCGTGACCGTACTTGTAGGTCAGTGCATGGATGCGAAGTTGATCGATAGATGCTTTGAGTTCGTCATGGCGAAGCTGGAGGCTTTCGATATCGCGGTGATCTACAAATACCGATTGCTTCAAATGGAGATCGATTTCGCGGCAGAGAAGGCTCAGACTGGTACTGATGTAAAGTACCGAAACGGGTTCGATATCCGTCATGGTAAATTGTCCTGAATGTGTGTAGGGACATACAGCCCCACCGAAAGGTGGGGCTGTATGGATTAACCGGTAACCTTCGGTGCGTGCGCTCTCACGTAATCGATCGCTTGCTGGATCGAGGTGATGCGCTCAGCGTCCTCATCCGGGATCTCGAAATCGAAGTCTTCTTCGATTGCCATCACCAGCTCGATGGTATCGAGTGAATCCGCGCCGAGATCCTCGACGATCCGGTCGGTGGTTTTGATCTCTTCTTCCCGATGACCGGTGTGGAGTGCAGCCAGTGCGATGACGCGCTGTTCGATGGTCTTGCTCACATGCTTCCCCTGGTTTAACGTGCGTGGGTGATGAAGTGCTCCGGAAACTTTTCCGAAACACGGTACTTACCGACGGTTTGCTCGAATGCAATCCGCGGTTGGAACGGAAGTTTGGTGCGGAATGGCTTGATCGGTGAATTTTGCTTCGCTGGTGTGTAGCGATCAGCCAGCAGAGAAAGCGGTGTCAAACCACGTGGCGTGGTAGCGATATCCAGCGCACGCTTCGTGATGCGGTCACTGAACCTCGATGGCCGTCCCGTGAAGTCGAATTTCTTCGGCGCCACACCTGTCTCGATGATCTCATCCACACGCTTCTGGTACTTGCTGTACTCGATAGCGAACTCCACCGGATCAATCGGGCCCAGTTGAGTGTAGACACCGCGGAAGAGACAGGCGGCTGTCACGCCACGTTCGATTTGTTCTTCTGTCGGTACCTGTGCAACATCGTGTAAGAACAGCACGTATTGCGGATTGTACCCGAGCTTGACAGCATTGCTGATGATCCGTGCTGCAAGGATACGCTCCTTGTTCTTGAGCAGAGAACGATTGGTCACGTAGAACGGATGCTCTTGACGCATCGTCCGCTCCACGCCATTCTGCTTCTCTTTGTGATAGCAGACGAAGTAGCCATCAGCTGCGGATAGATCGGCATCGAAATCGATTGCCGAATGATCTTTACCATGGATCAGGTGAGCGATGAAGAGGTAGAGTTTGTCGATGAATTTCATGGGAGTCCCCCTTGAGTGGATTGAGCTTATACAACCTCACGCGGTAATATAGAGGTGAAAGGTCGTTTATCCGTACGTTATGAGGTCCGGGAAACGACCTTTCTCTTTATTCTCGTTTGTCTAACTTCTGATGGAAGGCCGCAATGACCCCGACACCTGATGGCAAGACTCGGTTGTTGAATCTCATCAACCTGAAGAACACACAACAGCTCACGATGGATCAGGTGGTCTTTTCCAATCCTCGTGTGAATACCGATCCAGTCCCGGCCAATACAGCAGTGGATGCACAGCCTGCGCTCCAGGTGATGTACTACGGCTGGCAGACCTACTATTACAATCGGCAGTCGCTTTCTGACTGGGCGGCTGCAAACGCACCCAACGGTGTGGTGGTCTCGGTAAACGGTATTACGACCATTGGTGAACTGCTTGTTCTCTTGAACAATCTTTATAACGCTGGCTTCTCTACACAGGATTTTGCTGACGGTCCGTTACCGACTGGCCCTTATCCACAGAATATCATCCTGGCTGCCCAATCGACATCCTACGCGTTTACCGGCTCACTTCTGGTAACGTTGTCAACCAATGTCATACCGTTTGGTGAAGCCTTCCCAGTAACGAATCTGGGTGACCTCGACGGTACATCGGTACCAGCCTCCGGAGGCTGGGCCTCCGGAAGCGGTAATCAGTTTGGTGGATGGGGTGGTGATGGTGATGATTGTCCGTCAGACTGGCCCTACAGGACAGGTTACACCGACCAGCAACATCCGTCGTTTTAAACCAGTGCACCAGGCGGAATGGAGCTTGCACCCATAGCAAGTGCCAAACCCACCGCAGCAGCAGAATCCACACGACTCTTACGGCTTAAGGGACGCCCCTTCGGGGGCGTCCCGATATACCGCAAAGCACCCTTAGACAGATTGAAAATGTTTCCTTCTGTCAAAGTTTGTGTCATGGAGATCAGCGGCGAAGGAAGAATACGCAACGATGCGTCCGGCTTCTTCATGAGGCCGATGTTGATAGCCTTCGGGCCTAGCTCAGGAATACCCATCAACAGGAAGGTGGCTGCACTGAAGCCCTCCAGTGGGTACGGAGGAAGAATCGCGTCCGGTGTACCCTGTGGAACCACCACATGGATGTTGAAGGTCAGCGCCGCGTTCTGGAGTAGCACATACCCGAGGTAGGTGCCCTTAGACGACAGGAACGGAATCGTCTCTGGGTTCATCAGGTATGGCATGAAGGTAGCCTGGAAGAGCTTCTGAGCCATCTTCCGCCACATACCGATCTGCTGTACCTTCCACTGACTCGTGACCGCTGGAAGTGCCGCCATGATATCGTTGATATGATGGTTGGCTGTGTTGTAGAATCGAGTCTTCGGATGCTCTTTCCTCATCCACTCGATGAAAGCGTCATTGGCGATGACAGGTGCAGGTGGCAGCTCAGGTTCGATACCAGCTGAAGGTAATTCCGTAGGAACTGCTTCTACCTGAGAAGCTTCCGTCGGAAGACCTTGTTCGTCAGCGATAGCTTTGATATCGTTCTTAAGCGTATCGTGATCTGGTGCAACAATAGTCTCTTTCACCAGGTTTTCCTTCACGTAACCTTTCAGTTCATCTTGGTTCATGTTAGCTCCCAAGCACCGCATCAATGTTGTCAGGCCTAGCGGCATTCTCGGCCGTCATTGCCACGTAAGTATCGGCTGGCTTGACCTTGACGGTAGCCTGGCTTAAACCTTTCAGCACCTCATGTTCAGGGCGCTGCGTAAGGTAAGAAATGAAAGCGTGCCAGAAAGCAGAGATGTAGGCGTGGTCGATGATGTGATTGCCGGTGCAGCCATTCAGCACGATGTCGATATCGATGCCATGACCGCGCGCCAAAACCGGTGCCGCGTTCGGATCTTCCGGATTACCTGTCTGGAGTAGACGTACGGGAAGAGGGAGCTTTTCGCGTGCCACCGGAGATAGCGATTCGTCACCACTTTCGATCTTTGCGAGCGTAGTGAAGACAGCATTAAGCTGCCTCGTAGCAAAGTCGTTTAGCTCCTCGCCTGACAGCGTATCCGACGGTTCACGTACGACCAAGACGAACGACGTATCCACATCCGAGATAGGCAAGATGGCGATGTCGGTAGAGTAGAAACTTGGATGCTTTGCCAGGCCAATCACCGCTTTGGCAACTGCAGGGCCGTAGAAGTCCTCGAAGCGATGCCAAACCACCCGTGATTCGAGCTTTCCGATCATCTGGTGATAATCGGAGTCTTCGATACCGGTAGCAGGAATAGACAGGACACAGACACGACCGAAGGAGGGTTCGATCTGGCCGGGTTCGTACATCTGCCGAAGAATCGAAATACGTGCAGTGAACTTCTTATCTGCCGTAAGTTGCATGTGTTCCGGCAGAGCGATATCGTCCATCCAGCGCGAGATGAGCTCCATCGGCTGATTAACGACGAAATCGATCTCTGAAAAGACGAAGTCGTGCGCGGCTTGAGCCAGCATGTTCTGTTCGCGTGCACGTTCGTAACGATTGAGGATAGGGCGCATGGTGGTTTATCTGCCGTAGTTTTGTGAAAAGACGATGCCGGTGGTGATCTCTTCTTCACCGTTTTCCCAGCGGTAGAGGCTGTTGATCTTGAGCGCACAGCCAGGATATTGCTGATTGAAGTACACTTGAGCAGCTGCACTGAAACCCTCCCAGAACTGCGGTGGTGCGACGCCGCTCTGGATAGGTGATACCCCATTGGCTGTTTCAGGAACAAGCGTGTAGGAGGTATGGGTGGCCTCACAGGCACTACTTGCACCACTAGCCGGCTGATCGGGATGAAACACATCTACAATCAGTCGTGGATACCGACACGGATCATCCTGACTAAGGACGTAGAACACCGTACCTTGGACAAAAAACTGTCCGACGGTATTAGGGGGCGGTAGCACGTTACGAAAATCGGGTACACCGAGCGTCGTCATAGTGAAGCCTTTAGTGCGATGAATGACACCAAATAAAAGGTTGTGGTAAAATAAAACACCCTACCCGGAAGCTGTCCGGGTAGGGCTTATGTTCCTTACTTGAGATGGCTTACAGCGAACTCATTGAGGTCATCAACGAGGTTATCCGGAATTGCACCGATCTTGGTGAGATCATACTGTGCCACCTCATCGAACTGAAGGTCGCCCTTGCTGTTATGGAAGGCTACAACCACAAACCGCTGTACGACATCGCGGTAACAGTCCTGTGTGCCCATGACGGCACGCGGATGGAAGGACGTCTTCATGACCACCATGGGTTGACCGGTAAGTTCACGAGAACCGGCTTCAGTCATGATGTCCTTGCGATACGTAACGATATCACCGCATTTAAAACTTTCCTGTTTGTTTACCAGGTTACCAAGACATTCCGTGAGCACGGTGATGTTCTTGACTTGCTGCACCTTGTTCTCATCGTCCTGTTTCTTCTCGAACTGTGCACGGATGGCTTCGAAGTCGTTTTCTGTGAAGACGAGCTCATCACCATCGTTGTTGGAGAAGTATTCCAGGATATCCGTGTCACCTTGTGCACGGATGAAGAGTTGCGGTGTTTCATCAGGACGGTCGGAGTGGCGCACCTCGAAGTTCTCCACAGGGTACTCTTTACCTGGTGTGAAGAAATCCTTTACGTGTACCGGAAGACGGGTAACATCTGGAATGGTCACCTTCACAGTACCAGTGGCGATGATTCGATTCAGTGTTTCGATGCAAACGATGGTTTTACCGACCTTGAAGTGATCCAAATCGTGCGTACCAAACATGTGTAAACTCCCGGGGGTGAAAAACGTATACTACTATGGGACTGCGCAGCTAGTGGATAATGTGGAGGTGTAGTAAGTTGGAATCAATAGCGCCGCTGGTGACCGTAAAGTGGATGTGCACGCGGCATGTGGTCAGCCTCTGCAAGCGCTTTCTTACCCACCTTACGGATCTCCATGATGAGCTTCGTACCTGCTTCGAAGAGAACGGTACGACTATTCCACTGGTTGACATCCTCACCACGGCAAAGAGAACGTAGTGCGTGCGCCAACTTCTCACCATGGAGCGGCCCGAAGACATCGATCCACTCAGCTGCGGCCGTCCAGATCTCACTTTCACCGCGCTTCATACGAACCGCTTGTTTAATCGATTCATCCAGGCCACGAATGAGGGTTACAAACTTCAGGAACACAATGAACTGCTCCAGAAGCGCCATAACAGCACTCCACGTCCACTGCTCCTGCTGCTGATCCCAGGTCTTCGTCTTCGTGTAGCGAGCTTGTGCCCACACACGAGCGCAATCCTTCGCAGATCCCGACTTATCCATGGTGAACTTTTTGTTAGCCGTGATGACATCGATGACATCACGACCATAGTGAACCGTGGTGTCAGTAAAAATGAATTCACGAGCCATGATGTCTAACCAGTTACCGAGAAGAATGCCTGCATCAGCACTGTGACCAAAACCTTTGGCCTGTGTGGTAGAGGCACCAACCATCGTCTTGGCCAGCTGAAGCTTCTTAGCAACGTCTTGTTCGGTGAAATAATCCATGTCAGTTCTCTGTGTAGCGGAAGGAAAAGAGGAGGCCGAAGCCTCCTCTAAGATTAATGGAGTTTCGGCAAGGCTTTCAAGAAGCCATTTACGTCGTTCTTGTACTTTCCGAAGAGACCGTAGATAGAAGCGCCCATCATCGGCGCAATGACCTCGGGGTGTTCTGCCGTTAAAACGTCTGCGGTACAATCAGGATAAAGCATGGTAATGAACTTCCGGATCAATGGGTCTGTGAGTTCACCCAAGAAGATCTTTCGATCCATGCGACCATCACGTACAACCGCTTCATCTAAATGCTCGATCTTATTGCTGGTCAAGAAGATGATCGTTCCATCCAGAGGAATAAGACCGTCCAGTGCATTCAGGAATCCAGACAGCGTAAGACCCTGAATGGCTACAGCTAGATCGGTATCACCCGAATGCGAGTCATCTTCACCATCAGCTAAAGGCGGTGAAACAGTCGACTGACCTGAGGCTTCCGTTGTATCCGCCTTAGTTTTCTTATCCGTCACGCTTAACTTACCGCGTGACCGAGTAGCCGGCGTCGTATCGAAGTCCTCGATAGCAATGATGGTTTTCTTTGGTACATCAGCGAAAGACATCTCCAGTGCACGATCATTCATGTCGGACAAATTGATCAGACCGACATTCATGTTGAGGTGACTGGCGATAGCTTTGATGCAACTCGATTTACCGCTACCTGGAGGACCCCAAAGCATGAACGTAAGCTTGTAGGGCATGCCGCGATCCACATGCCATTGCTTGTTACTTAGGAACCAGTTGATGTCGTCCAAAATTGACTGCTTGATCTCCTCATCCAAGAAGACCGTATCAAGCGGTCGCTTCTGCGCATCGGCCACTCGTGACCAATCCCCTTTTCCAGCACGGTAAATACCCACCTTGTTTCTCGGGTAGCGATAGCGAAAAGCATCAACGAGATCCAGAAGCTTCTTCTGCGAACGACCCAGCATGGTGATACGAATTTCGTACGCCTGCATGTTGTTCTGGTTCGTACCATTCGTCGTACGCTTTTCACGCGTCAACCAAAAGAACCGACCGCCGTACGTGAAGAAATGTTTGCCTTCACCGGCACCGAGGATAGCTCGACTATCCTTCAGGTTCTCTTCATCTTCGTTCCACGTAGGATCAAAAGTGAAGCTGCGCGAGAATCGTGAAAAGCGATGCTTCTGGAACCACAGCAAGAACGCATTGAAGTTTTCGAGGTTGTAAGCGTACGTACTGTTGTCGATGGTGAGTGACGTTGTGAACTGACGTTCAAAGAAACGCCAGACGCGTAATGGGGTTTTGACGAAGATGAAGCTAATGGTCGCCGCCGTCCACAGACCGACCAAACCCGCCATGACTGGGTTAGCTTTAGCATATTGCTGAAAAACCTGAACCAGGTTAAATAGGTAGTGCACACCGCCCCCTTATTTTCTTACGTGAAATGATTCTGTAGATTCTGTACGAATGCCTCATCACGATCTCGTGCAGTCTTGATGTAGGCGTCCTTAAACACCTGCATGAATTCCCCGATGGTCTTAGGAATCGTTTTGACACCTACCGTATCGAGCGCCTTCATGGCCTCGGTGGGTGTGAGGTAGGAATCAGTGAGATTTCGTGAGAACCCCTGGTACATCTGAAGGGTGGTGTGCGACCCAATCAACGCCATGAGCTGCGATTCCCAGACTTCAGGTGGCCGGTCTTCCCGTTTTTTGAAGAAGGCTGCACGCTCTTTACTCGCCTGAAGGCGCTTGAAGTAATCAGGATCGGTGGGTGCATGCAAATCAATCTGCGTCACGTTGATTCCTCAGTAGAGACCTCCCGTCCCGGTTGGGACGGGAGGCTTTATTAGACCGATGGTTCAGATAACTTCAAGTCCAGCCGGCTTCCCGACCAGTTTGAATGTCAAAGGCGGTATCGCGACTATCGGCGAAAAGCTCGGGAAAGTTCTGTTTCAGACCTTCCAAACTTGCGACGAAATCTTTCTGCATATCACGATTCGAACCCACCGTTTCCTTCATGTTGGCGTATACATCCGCCACCGGCTGTTTGGTGATATCAACACGAAGCCAACCGACCGGATCCACAGGAATGATACGCTCACCTTTATCCAAATGGATTTCACGATACCAATCGTCACCTGCACCTACGTGAAGCACAGCGATGCCGTTGGGGAGACAAACCTCCTCGATGAAATTGAACACACGAAGGGCCCAACCGTCCACAGGCGTTTTGATGTGAATCGTAGCCATCCTTGCTTCAGCATCGATGTCAGTAGTTACACCAAGCACCTCGTCACGAGTAGATCCAGCATTCGCACGGATCTTACCAAAGTCTTCCACCAGGCTATCGACTCTTGCGTCCGATGACGGACTGTTCTTGCCGGACTGTGTGGTGAGCTTCTGTCGACTGATCACCGGCTTGTAGTTAGGTTCTTCGAAGTTGAGTGACTTCAAGAACTTACCGTCTGGATAGACCTTACCGTCGTTGCCAGTCTGAGTACCATCAACTTTGACGATATAGAGAAGAGGGGCACCTTCATCGCGGGTCTCCGACAGGAGCTCTGCTCTGTGTACCGACGTCTTAATACCAAACTTCGCGTATTTCTCCTGTGTGGCAGCAGCGCCCTCTGGTGTCGTATCGAACTTGGTCAGGTTCGAACGATACACCTCACGGTGATCTTCGTCAGCATCGAAACCCATCCGATGCGAAAGACCATAGGCTGTCACCAGGATGTCCTGGATGTCGTCGCGCACAGCGTAAGGGTTGACAGTAGCGCCTGGAAGATCTTCCTGTGTGAAGAGTGTGTTCTGGTAACGGAAGAGCTTCAGGAACTCCTTAGCATCTTCGCACGCCAAATCCATTTCAGTATCGGCACCACCTTCATCGGTGACAACGCCGTACGCGTCGATGAACTGTTCACAGATCTTCTCGAAGTCGAACTTGAACAGCGCGTCCATGTGTATATGGCCGAGCAGCTCTACGACTTCGTCACGAATGAGTCCGGCTTGACGGCGCCATGCTCGGACATCACCTGTAGGGTGGTTACCCACAATGGTGTTGATCTCGGAGGTCAATTGGAAGTTGGTCTTCTGACTCGTCTTCTCCAACTGCTTCTGCAGCTCGATAGCGTCGCGTGTGAGATGAACGATCCGATCACCGGCGTAATTGTAGTAGTTCACCACGCCTTTGATGAGAACAGCCAAAGCCTCACGAAGCTCTTCCGGGTCGTCGACATTCGCCATTTGAAGCTGAAGCTGATCCAGTTCTTCAAATGTCGGCCACTGGCTGACACGGTTGGGAGAGATCTCGAAGATCTTACCACGCAACGTCTCCTTCTGATGGAGTCGCTCCTTCAAGAGGTAGCCTTCCAGATCCCAGATCTTCTCGAAGGCCGCTTTCCTTGCCCACTTCTCACCTTCTTCCTGGTTGAAGTTCTCAGGCGCAGCACAATGGGAGATACCCTCTACCACGAAACCATTGCGCAAACGCAACTGGCAAACGGTAGCTGTGGATTCACCGAGACGCCAAAATGCCTCGCCGACGATCGTAGCTTCGAGATCGGCTACGGTAAGCTTTGGTCCGGGGAGAGTCGGCTTGGACGGTGCAGTTTGTGTGGTAGTATCTGCATGCAGGATATCAGGTAAGCAATTAGCTGCCTGACCAGGCAACCACTCCTCTACCAGGCGATACCACTCACTCAGTTCGAACTTCTTGACAGTGCCTTCGTTTGGCCAACTGTTAACCACGGCCAGAATGGATTCAGCGGTGGCGGTATCTTCCACTTCTACCGCCAGCTTGTACACCTTGAAAAGCTGCTCGACAGCGAGGTCACTGAAGCGCTGTTCGGATTGATGCTCAGACATGAATGTTTCCTTCGTGCGGATAGAGGAACTACACACCGTGAGCCCGGTGTGTAGAGATTTAGAGCTACTCAGTTACTCTTTCTTTGCTTCCGTACGCTCTTCTCGGATAATGGCCCTTACGCCTTCTTCGACCTGCTGAGCTTCTTCCTTGTGTTCGTCGACGTAAGCCTTGAGCTGCTCGTTGACAGCTGCCAGCGACTGCTCATCGGTAGGATCAAAGACCACGGAGCCTTCAATGACGTAGATGATCTCGTAGATGCTGTACTCCGGCATGATTCTCTTCCATTGGAAGATTGCTTCACCCGGATTCTTGGCCCGGACTTCCGTCACGCCGATGTTGATGTTACCTTGGTTACCACGCACGCGAACGGTGGAGAAGATAACGGTGTAAGGCTTCTCCGTGAGCACATTCCCTAGTAACACGGCCATGTGGTCTTTCCAAGCCATCCGTGGATGACTAGGATCCGTCTTCAAGTTGATGCCGTATCTTCCATTGGGAAGGACGTAGTCACCTGCATCCAGGTCGAGTACCACCTCATGGGGTTCGCCATTGTTGTCGTGCCATGTAAAACCAGCGTACCCGCCGTTACCACCGGCAGCAGAAAACCTTTCCGCGATGATATCGGTGATCACTTGGGCAACGGATTTCTCTCTATCAACGTCACTCATCACAATGGTCCATGCATCAACCTGGCGCCCGTTAATACGAGCGTCGCCATTATGACTGATGACATTGTCAACAATGTCCGTATAAGTGGGCTTCTGATTTTCTTCGGTGGTCATGAGTTATCCTTAAGGATTGTTGTGAAAAGGGTATAAAAGCCCCTCCCAAAAGGGAGGGGCTTTTTGTTTAGCCTTCGTCTTCAGTGGATTCATCATCGTCCGGAGGCGAAGCCTCCAGGAAGTAGAAGTCGTTGTTGTCGTAGCCCTGTTGGAGGTTGGCTTTGCAATCCAGCATCGACTGGTCAAACGATTCCTGGCTGACCATTACTTCAGGAAGGCCGAGATCGACCAGCTCTTCATTCAGAAGCTCCAGACAGATGCGAAGATCCGCGAACTTCTTCGCTACTTCCTGATGAGCTTCCAATGACGCTGTAAGACCTTGCTGCTTGTACTGCGACAATGCACCTACGAGAGCCGCCGCGTTCGTCATAGCGCCAGTGACGAGGTGTGAGGTGCAGTCGTTACCTGTAGCCATGACACTATCATCCAGATAGCCTTCTTTACTCACGGCTTTGAACTTCTTCCAGCCGCTTGTATCCATATCAAGCTCTTTGGCACGTGCCATGATACGCTTGCGCGCCTTCTTTTTGTCATCGTCCGTGAGACCTTTGGTGTGGTCGACTTGTGACCAAGCAAGCTTCGTATGTACAGCATCGTCGATACGAAGTTCTTTCTTTTCGGGGAGTGCCCAATGCTCCGCCGGAGCAGCTTCGCGCTCTGCTTTGTTCCAGTGTTTCTCGGTAGAGATAACTGTACGCATGAGTAAAAACCTTCCGTTGACAGGGTAAAGACACCCTCATAGGAATTGGGAAATAAAAAGAGGCCCGAAGGTCTCTTCTTTTTATTCCGTTTCCCAGAGCTTACGTCCTACGACGTCCTCAGCGACCATCTGCCACCGATGGAGTGCCGGGGTGCTCACTACCCAAGCAATATCACAATAGTCCTCAGGGCGCGTTCCATGGAGCTCTGCAAGGGTCGTCGCCACGGAGCTATCCGTGATAACTTCTTGAGCTACTCGCTCATCAGGAAAGTCACCGAGATAAACCAATCGGTTACTGCCAGAATTCAACGGGTTGCCGCTACCGTCTTCCGGATTGGTCTTGATACCAAAGTGGCTGTCCTTGGTAATTTGCTTACCAAGACACATGTTCAGGAACTGTTGCACCAGTCGCCGGACATCATCGATGGAGATGTAGAAGACAACATTGTTGTTCTCTTCGCTCTCGTCTTCCGGTTTGGCAGTTAACCACCGAAGGGCTTGTTCGGCTGAAGGAAAGTCACCTTCATGCTTGAGTTCGCTGCGTTCGCTGACGCTGAAGAAGTGCATAGTGGGTAATCCCCAAAGGTTGGTCTAAGGGGATAGAACCCTTAGTGGTGTGAAGACAATAGAGCGTGCGACCATAACCATCTTGACCTTTACGGCCAATGAGCACACCCTCCAGTTTCAAAAGTTCAATAAGATGTTCACGCTCCTCACCATGGACACGGCCGTTCAAGTCCTTGAAGACGCGAACAATGGATTCCAGAAGAGAAGTGGCTTTGGAATCGGCCGCCTTGTAAGCATTCCACCGACGGCCCGGCATAGGCTTAATGTCAGCGCGATGCTTTAGTTGATCCAGGAAACCAAACAGTGCTTTCACCGCATGAGCGACTTCTGGTTTTGCGAAGTCGGCCTTCAAATGTTCAAAGAGAAGCTTAATTTCTTCGTCTGCGCTATGATCGACAGGGTGCGTATGGTGAAGCGTCAGCAGAGTCATGGGGTCTCAAATCGAGCGCGCTGGAGTTCAAGGATAACAGCAAGACCGGTCGCCCCTTCAGGAAGCGCTTCTCTGGGTTCTGCTGCAAAGTCGATGTTGTAGTTGGCACTACTCTTCACGAGTCCTGTAATAGCGTCGAGGAGGATGTTAAAGTTGACCATCACCGGATGGTCTAAAAAGAGGAATGATGAACCCCCAATGAATTCAAACTGCGGAAGTTTCTTACCTTCTTCATCTTTCAGTTGACGAAAGGATTGCATGTGTTTGGGAAACTCACCACGGCACATCCAACCGTCTTCAGCGTACATGTGGTACACCTTAAGTAACGCCGACCCCAATTGGCTTAAATCAAATCCCGAATCGAGATTCTCTTTAATGTTGACAGTCTTCCCTACCATAAGCGGTAGAGTATCAACAAACCGTTTGGAGTACATGAGGTTTACACCTTGGTATCACAGTAAGGGTAGTAGAGCTTTCCCGAATGGATTTCTTCAGAGAAGATCGGTTCATTGAGTTTGATGAAGTGCAGCTTCTCTTCTTTGGAAAGATTGGGCGTAGGGTTCATGTGGTAGGCATCCTCAGAGAGAATATACGCGGCTGCCCTAAAAGGCGCGGCGTGTCCCTCTCGTGCGTCCAATGAACCACCTAAACCACTCTTCTGTACGCGCCAGTTGCGCGCTACATCCTCACTACCGTATCGGGTGTAAGCAGTGTTGTAGTAACCCACCTTTTCCATAACCAACCGGTCTTGGTAGCTGAAGCAACCAAGAATTGCATGCCAGTGAGCCAACTCACCTTTGAGTGACATGAGGTAGCTAGCAAACGGATTGGGCAGACCCAAGAAATGGATGTCGTTTTCTTGGGCGACGTTGATGAAGTACTCTTCCCATCCGATCATCATGGGGTAGCAGTCATCATCAAACATGAAGAGGTGATCACATCCCTGGTCCATCAGGTATTTCAGACAACGATTCCGTGTAATAGCAGGCCCGTTGCGCTGGGTATCCACTTCCACATGAACAAGGTTGTCCTTTCGGCTTTTCGCCTTGATGTTCGGATGAATTTCCCGAACACCCATGGTGATAACTCCGACGCCGATTTTCCCCAGGGACATGATCAGTTTTCCTTAGCGCTTGACGGTGAACACCTTCTTACCGTTGCGCATGGTCTTCATGAGCACGGCTTGAGGTTGATGAGAAGTGAAATGGTGGTGTGTAGTAGTCGGTTCCGCTTGCAGCTTCGGATTGAACTCCGCTTCGAATGCGTCCGTTCGACGATTCCTTGCGACTTGCTTACCACGTCCTTTCGCACGGTAGACCCCATCTTCGTGCGATGACATATGGCGTGCCATATAGGACACACTGAACTGCCCGTTACGATTGCTCATTGGTGAAACCCCCTCTTGCTTCGGTTGGCAGTGACAGTTGAAATTAGGCGGTTGCGAGCAACCGGCTCAACTCAACTTGACGACGGATCCCTTTGACTGTGGTAAAAGATTCCTCTTCACCCAGCTTCGAAAGATCCTTCCCTTGGAAGAAACTGACATGCCGCATCTTTTCTTTGTCCACATACCCAAAGACAAATCCGGATTCGTGGGACACTTGGTTCAGCGACGAATCCGCCTCCTCCAAACTCTTGAACTTGGCGCTGCTAACTGCGAGATACGCTTCAGTTCCTGACACGTTGCACCCCCTGCTACATGTAGTTAGGATTGCCTTCCTACGGAATAGGAAGGCTGTGTATAAACAAACGCAAGCTCCAAATCAAAGCCAATCCATCGTTCGATTTCGATGGTGTGGACAAACCCTTTCGGGATCTCCACAAAGAAAGACTCCGATCGCTCTCTGAGTCGATGGAAGAGTGCACTGAAGAGGTTGGTGATGTACATCAACTCGGTTTGATCCAGTGGACAATCGTCTAAATTGTCGTTGTACCAACCGGAGATATACTGATACATCGCCTCCGGCGAATCATCAATATCCTCAGTGAGATGAGGCAGCAGGCTCTCAAAGAGAGCCTGCCACCCAATCAGTTTTTTTGTTGCCAGGACACCATGGTGGTGTTGCGTCATGATGTCACGCGTCGCTACCACCACGGTGTACTTCATTGCAGAGACCACCCGCGTACGGTTTCCGGCGGCAGAAGGATAACGGCATTCTGGAAGTCAGAGCCATATTCTTCGGTGAGCTTGTCAACGTAACGGGCTTCCGAATCGTACCGACCCATGCAGATCAGCATGTGGCGCGTGGCGTCGTAGAGGAATCGGTTGTTTTCTTCAGGGTGATGCTGTGCCAGTTCCAGAAAGCGACGGGTGTCGCTTTCGTCCAGTAGGAAGCTGTCACGAGCCACACCGTTGAGTTCGTGCACATTCGTGAACTCTTTGGTCAGGCCAAGTTCGAGGGTTTCAGGGTTGAACGTTGCGTAACGCATGGGAACTCCATGAAAAAGTTACAGGTGAGAGGTGTTAAGCGCCCGAAGCAACTTCAGCAGCAGCTTGAGCATTCTTTTGGTGATGGTCGAACGAGAACGGTGTTACGGGTACCTTTGCTTCGTCGGAGGAATACGTCCTCCAGGTGCGCAGCTTGGCGGTATCGAGGATTTCGTACTGCTCCTCATTCGGGTCGCCCTTGGCCACACGCGCAGCTACGGCAGCAGCCTGGTCAGGATAATCACCGAAATATTCGAGTTTACCCGTCTTGTAATTGAGCGCGAAGAACGCCGTAGCTTCCGGATGGCTACGCACCAGAAGGATCCAGCGATTAACTTCGGTTTCGACCAGAGGCCACTGATGCTCACGCGGTGTGCCCTTCTGAGCGACACCCGTCTTGGCGATACAATCCTTGAGATCGTCAAAGAATCCCAAATATTCCAGTTCATCAACTTGATACTGGAAACAATAGAAACGCCGAGCACCTACGGGCGTGATAGTCTTTGTACCAGAAGTGGCTTCTGTAGAAGCGGGTGCCGGGGTTGCAGATGCGTCAGTCATGGTAGTTCCTATCGGTCGTCATGAGAATGGATAAGGAGGGTCTCCCAAGGAGACCCTCTCCGTCAGGCCTCATCCACATGATTAATCAGACAGCAGGCTTACCAAATCGTTTTGGGTCAGCCTTCACCGTGAACCGGCGATGCAGTTGATTGTTGCGGTACTGGACGATACGGAAACCCGTTTCCGGGAAGTTATCCGTTAGTTCCACCGTCGTACGAGAAGGCCCCAGCTTCGGCGCATCCAGTGCGACACGTAGACGGGACATATCGGACGGGCTGATAGCCTCCAGATGCTGCTCCACGGAAGCATCCACGAACCGCTCCATCTTCATCACCGCTGCTGCAAGCCACGCTGGTACTTTTGTCGCACTCATGACATCTCCTGTGTTAGGTACCGTAGAGCACCAAGTCGAGTTCGTTCCAGGCTTTCTGGAACGTTTTATCGTTGGTTTCCTTGTTATACCACCGCTGGACTATTTCGGAATAGCTGAGTCGAAGAGCATCGTCCATCAATGTGAACCCGCCCCGCAAAGACCCAACCTTCCTCCATTGTTCTTTCAACCATTCTTCCATTTCGCGATTCTCGATTTCCATCCCTCCGCGCGAACGAATTTCTTGAAAAACCCGCGAGATGTATTCGCGAATGAATTCGTATGTATTCGCAGGCCACTCGTTAGACGAGATGTGGTAACCGATATTCACGGTACGTTCAACCATCCGCCATCCATGCCTTTTGAAATGCGTATAACGGGAAACACCCATCGCATGGAGCTCACTCGTAAGAATCCATTTCTCCAGAAGTGTCGTACGACCTCGCGGATGAATGGTGTCCGTGTGGATTTCTACCGTTCCTGGGCGAATGATCGCCACGGCCGGAATAGCAATGTAGTCTAGCGGCTCCTTCGGCCCGAAGTTCACTGATGACTGGAAGAACCGTTTGTAAGTGAAGAATTGTTTGACGATTCCAGCTTCGATGCTGAACTGTTTAATCGAAACCTTTTCGCCACTACGATTTTCAACGAATCGGTTGGCCGTAAATTCATCTAGATCGGCATCGATATGACCTGTGAGCACAGTGACTTCTGGGTGCTCTTTAAGAGCGTCCCATGCCTGTGTCATGAAACCGTTGGCGTCTATCCAGCTACGGTTAAATGGGATGCTTTTCACTTTAGGTTTTTCAGAAGCGTGATCCATGAGTGTTTCCTGTCTCGCGGAGGCAGAAACCATTCCTACCTATCCAGTCAATGATGTGCATATGAAAGCAGGTTATTTGTACAAAAAAAGAGGGGGCCTGAGCCCCTTCTTTTTATTCCGTCAGATACGAATACCCACGCTTCTTCAGAAGCAGCAGGATGAGATCGTAGTCACGACGTTGGTTGCGATTCCAGTACCGTAGGCGGTATCCATAAATCATGCCAGCAAAGATGGAGAGCGGGATGAAACACGCGATAGCCGAAGGTAGAATCTTTGATGTATCACTCATGCAATTCAAGCCAGCAATGAGAGTAAACGTTACGCCGAGGGCCGACCAGAACACAAGGAAGATTCGAAAGAAGTTGCGACTGTATCTCAATACTTGCCAACGATGAAGGAGTTCATCATCCGGGAGATATCCAAACATCAGTTCAGCGACATTGTAAAAACTTGAGGTCACCGCATTATTGCTATTCCGTATCCTCGATGCTGTTACGATGGCTTTCAATGAATCGCTTTCGAGAGTCACGGTTGGCTCCTTGTGTGCAGGATCATAACTCCCCTCCCATTACGGGAGGGGAGCTTGGCGCTAAAGCGCTTGGGGTGGGTGAAAGGGCTAGAGTTTCGCTAGCTCGTCGTGATAAGCGTAAAAGACGTGATGGTCAATTCGCTTACGGAGGGCGTACTTGACTCCGCGTGGCGTCCGTTCCGCCGTACTGTGGAAGTAAGTACAATGCCCGATAGGGTTATGCACAAAGCCAAGCATGATCAACCGAGCCAAATCTTGCGCATGCGCATACGCTTTGAGATCGGTGACATGGTGTTTCTTGGAGGCCCAGCCAAACTGACAGACCTTGCGTTTGCTGTGAGGCGATGCTCTCGTACATTGATAAACGACACCACAAATGGTATTTGGCCATTTCCTGGCCTTAACACGATTCATGACGACGTAGCCGACACCTTCTTGACCTTTGAGATCTTCGCCTCTTGCTTCGTAGTAGATACTATCGGCGAGGCAGGTCAGTTGGCGTTTGTCGAGATCTTGCGGAAGAGGAACCGACGCCACTGAAAGCTCAGGAATAGGCGCAGGATCGATTTTCGTAACAGAAGCGACTGCTACAGGGGTGGAAGAGGCGACGGCCGTAGAAGCGCTCTGAGAGGCTTTGACGGCTACTTTGGGGGCACATCCCGCCATGACAATCACGGCAAGAAGAATGAAGATATAACGCATGATGATTCCTCTGGTATCACGGCTATTACAATGCCGCTAAATGGGCCAATCGACTTCGCTGTACTGAAGCCGCGGTGGTCTATTTTAGTTAGCTTCTCCTTAAAAGGTGATTAGAGTGACGCGACATACGAATAGAGTAACTCAGTTTTTACTACGGCATACACGCCCCTCCTTTACAGGAGGGGCTTATGTACGTTACCTGTGCACAGTAGCATTCGTGACCACTGTCACCAAATGGCCTGCGTAAAGGTAATCTTTGCGCAACAACGATGTGGTGCGGTCATCGGTGACGATACCGTTCTCATTGATCGCTTGTGCTGCAAAGGTACGGTTGTCTTGATGCGCCGTATGCGTACCGATGGGCTGAGCACCCAACTTACGCAAAATGACATCGAGATGTTCAGCTGCATTCAAGACGAAAGCGATATCGCTCTTCATTCCCTTTTTCATGTCTTCGGCATTCAGTTGACCGTGGTGCGCCCATTTACCGTTGACAATCGATTTATACCGCGCTTCCTGCTCTGAAGCACGATCTTGCGTCTCCTTGTTATTGATCGAAGACGAATAGATCGTGAGCCAGTAATCGTAGTTGGGGTGGAAGAGCGAATGGTTCTTGCAATGGAGTGTGACTGATGTAGAGACGATGCCCTTCTTCTCAGGGTGAACAACGGCTTGTTTCTCCGCTTCAGCACGAGTGAAAAACAAGAGTGCATCCTGGAAAGCCTGGTCATCAGGCGCTACACGCGCCTTGGAAGTAAAATGCTCGGTGAGCGCCTGGTGGATCATGTAGTGCGGAGTGGATAACCCGAATTGCGCAGCCACATGCGCGGATTTGAAACGCTGGAGACGACTCTTGAAACGTGCCATGACCTTTCCTGTCGATTGAGAAAATAAAACCACTCCGGAGGGGTAGCCCCTCCGGAGGTTATGGGTTTAGTCTGTCTCGTACGCTTCGATGACAGTCTGGACGATGTCGTGGCGCACTACATCCTTCGGTGTGAAGAGATGCGATGCAAACCCTTCTTTACCGTGAAAGCGACGAATAGCGTCGATCAATCCAGACACATGTTTCTGCCCGGTCAAATCGGTCTGCCTCGTATCGCCGTTAATGACGACCTTGGTATTCCTACCAATGCGCGTCAAGACTAACTTCATCTGCTCCACGGTGGCGTTCTGAGCTTCATCCACGATGATGTAGCTATCGTCAAACGTACGGCCTCGCATGTGCTCAAGGGTGGCAAACTCCGCCACATCATGACTGAAGAGGTATTCAAGGTGACCTGGTGTAAAGAACTTCGCCAGAATTTCCTTGACAGGCTTAAGGTAAGGGTCTACCTTCTGTTCCACTGTACCGGGAAGAAACCCTAGTCCAGCGCCACCACCTTTGGCCTCCACAATCGGACGGGTAATGATCAACCGCTTTTTCTTTAGCTCCCTGATATCTAAAGCAGCCAGCGCAATACCGACGAAGCTCTTGCCGGTACCGGCTGAGCCATACCCGAAGGTGACGGTATTGTTTTTGATGAGCATCGCATACTGTTCTTGCGCCGGATTTCGTGCTTTGAACTCCATAAGGAGCTCATGTTTCTCAGGCGAGAACTGTTCGACAGGGGGGAGGGTGATCAGGTTACCCTGATACTTAATGTTACCCTTGCGACGCGCAGCGCGTCGCTCTTCCCGCTGCTGTTTGCGGTTATTTGTTGCTTTTGCCATGCTCGTTGACCCCAGCAATGAGTGATGCGAGGGGCTTCCCAAAGAGGTTTTAGGAAGCCTACCTCATACCATCCATTCGCTCACCTACGCTACCAAAGTAATCTCAAATCGCTCGTAGGATTTAGCGATCAACCTCTGCATCCGAATAGCCCGTCTCACCAAGAACCGTGATTTCTTACGGTCGCGTTTGATGTTAACGAAGAGAAGCATCTGCACACCTATCACCAGACACTCCATAGCCGCCAAGAACCCAAAAGGTAACAATCGGTCTAACCAAAGACCGTGTCCCTCTAGAGCCATGGCGATGATGAGTATCCACGTCGCCAGACAACCAAACGTATCTTTACCTACAATGCGATCAGCGTCCTGCTTCAGTGCCAACAATTCACGACGCGTCAGCGTGTTTAACGAGGTTAGTACCGTCTCGTCGGTTGCGCCTTTGTCGATATGTCGGTAACTACGCACTTCGACGGACATGAGATTTCCCCTCTTCCCTAGCCTTCTGGTAATCGCGCACAGCGCGCGTGTCGTAGAACCCTGTCACTACTAGCGCATGCGTATCCGAGACGCTCCTGCGCGCTCTCAGAGCCATGTAGTCGCCTACCACTCTGCCACCAAGGGCGTGAAACGTAAAGCCATCCAAATGCCCAGTACGTAGAGGTCGATGTGGATTGAGCTTTGAAGCCTCGGGCCCGGCCAAATGGATGAATGTGTCGCAGAAAGCTTCCCACAAGATACAATCGGCCGTCCACCACTGAAGCGGTGTAACGTTAGGATCGACCGGCAATTTGTTTAACGCGACCTCACTGAACACTTCAGCAGGATTGCGCCACGCGCGCGGGTCTCCTTCACCGCGGCTGTGTAAATTGTCTTTGTGGAAATATTTGACAGAGAATCGCATGACCTCCACTTTCGGTTGATGCTTATCCGTACCGATAAAAATACGGAATGTATCCGGTTGAGAGGGTGTAGGCTGGTGTTCGTTCGGCCAGAGAATGAAACTCATGGGCGGACTGACATCGGACTTCTCATCCACCATCTTGACAACCGAATAGAAGAACTGCTGAACCATGGATCGTAGATACCAAAGATCCTCACGACCGTGATCGTAATCGTCAATGACCTCTACGTACGACTTCTCCAGTTCGCCCAGCGCGTTGATGTCGTCCATTCGAGCTTGCGCTTGTCGGCGCACATGGAGCGAAATGACGTTACTCATGGTAGAAACCTCAAGAGGGGATACAAACCCTAGCACCCGGTCAGGGGTGCTAGGGCCTTATTACTTTTTGTTGCAAGGTAGGAAAGGAAGACAGAACGGTAAGTTCGGCGCATCTTTCACAAACCCCTGATTCACGGATGTATCTACCGCGTTTTCAGCAACTTCCACGCCCACGGAATCGACGGTGTTATCGTAATCCTGTTGCACATTGAACGTCTGGACACCTAAGAACTTCTCTTGGTTGTCTGCCATGTCATCGTTGCCTAACGCAGGCCCCTGAGGCACTCCGTTCATTTTAAACCCCTTACGGAGGTGACTGCGTGTCACCCTTCATGGGATTAGGGGCGTACTGGCCGTTCGGTTTGCGTTTACGAGGCTTCTTCCTAGGAGTCGGGAAGACGGTATAGTTATTCCCCGTTTCCCCGAGCTCACGATTCCGCACGTACCACATAGCGACGGCATCTGTCGAATTCCGAAGTTCCATCAAGTTATCTTCCTTGATGACTTCGTAGAGCTCCGGCGGCATGAAAAGGCCATTCGAATGATCGATACTGCCCGGCTCATCGCGAACCATTCGCACCGTCATCTCGCCACCAAAGACTTGGATGATGGTTTTGTAGGTACCTTTATTCGGCGAATCGCCGATAGCCCCTTCCATCTGACCTCGTAATGTATCCACCCAATGGCTAACAGCCTCCTCACGGATCTCGTTATCTCTTACTAAGATGGCTCTCGTAATGAGGGTGCTCAACGCAATGGCGATATGCCTAGCGTCTTCTTTCCGGTGGCGATGAACTGCAGACCAGACGATGCCTTCTGTAGTGGCACCCCGTGCATCACCGCAACTCAGCGTAGCCATCCCTTCTCCGAGGGTGAGCTGAATGAGTTTGACGTTCTTGGTATTCGTGGCATCGATAGTGATGGAATTCCAAAGTGCGATAATCACACGCTGGATGAAAGAGTACGTACCTGTGGCGCCACCGGCGTCGCTCAGTCGAAAGCCTTTGATCGGTTGTGTACCGTGCCCCTGGAGTGCAATGACGGTAAGCACGAGATCAGCGACACCGCGAGAGAACATTCTGTACCGATCCACCATCCGGTGATGTTCTTTTGTGCTACGGACGTCGGCGATATTTTCTTCGATTTTGTCTGCTAGGTCGAAGTCGCCGTAAAACTTGGCCTCCTTCTCCTCCGCCTTGGCAGCCAGCACACGTGCTTCAAGTGCTTCATCCGCAGCCTTCTTTGTGCTACGCTTCTTGAAGAAGTTAAAGGGGTTGAGTGTCATGACGCCTTAACCTTTTGTTTAAGAGGAATGGAGAGATGTTCGGCGATCTTTTCGAGATCGTAACCGTCCAAGCGTGGCCGACAGTCAAGTGACACCGAATGGCCGTGGAGGCTGATATCGGTATCGTACACGTAACAGAATCCTGCTGATAACACCATCACCTTGTCTGTGACGCCCACGAGATTCAGGATGTCGCTATGGGTGATGGATGCATCGAACAGGAAGAAGGTGCCGTCTTTCAAGAAAACGAATTTACCTTCCACGGGTGTACCATCACGGAAGTTGATGCCGGCAAATCCACGGTTAGCCTGGGAAAGCTTCAACCCGATTTTCAAGCTGTTGGTAATCCATCGACCTTTGTCATTGACCTTGAAGACCGATACTTCAGGCGCATCCGTACAAATGGCAGCATTGATGCGTTCGTAAGTCGCATTGGTCAAAACACGACCGTCGTGGTACGTCAGGTAAGTCATCTCACCAGGTGGATTAAATCGATTCATTGGGATTTCCATCGTTGATAATACGGAAAGGGACATGCGGTAGGTCTCTGATACCGAGAGCCTGCGGGCAGCGCTTAAGTGCGTTGAGAAGATCAACGATTTTGTTGCAAATGACCGTACCGTCATCTGCCGTACCATCCGGACCTTCCCACGAGCTATTGATACGATTGAAGTACCAGATGAGATGATCCAGATAATCGATCGTGTTAGCCCGAAACATGTTCGTGCTATGCACGCGTGTTACGCAGGATAACAGCAAAGCATCGACGATATCCTTTGCTGTGAGATTAGGGAGTAATTCCTGGATGTTACGAACAATCCTCGCTGCTTCATCGGAGAGATCGATTTTTTCACCTGCTTCTACAGACACGATGGTTTCCTTGGTTGGCTATTCCATGGATAATGTGGATATAAAAAGAAGTTGTTTAACGCATAAGAGACCCCTACACCCATATGGGTGTAGGGGCACTTTTAGTTACGCGCTTGTTTGATGCCCGATATAGCGGCAGGGCGCATACCATTCATGTAATCATGTACGATAGCGTTACCCGTGAAATCTTTGTGCGCATAACTGAATCGCTGCATCTCACCGTACGGCACCACTAAACACGCGAGACGATGACGATTTTTGGCCATGGCCGATTGAAGCGTGTTCAGAAGGTTACAGATAATCTGCTGTCCGAAGTCCCCCGCTTCTGCGTGTTTTGGAATACTGCGATCGAGCGTTACATCACTAGCAAGGATGGCGATGAGTTCCGAGGAGTCGTTTTCGCCTAAATCCATTTCCATGAAACCGTCGAAGGGGTAGAGATTGCCCGGTTCAGGCTCCTGGCAATCAGGCATCGCTAAGAACAATCCGGTGTAAGGAATTTCCATCATTCCTTCTCCTTTAGTTATAGTTTGAGGATTTCTTTAGAGGTACAAATTATGCGACTTGCTGGTAAAGCGTTATCGGCTGCGCTGGTATTAGCCGGAATTCTTGCAATGACAGGTTGTAACTTTGTCGGTACGAAACTCTCAAAGAAACCCGTCATGGATGCTACTACACAGACATTGGCTCCCGTACCGGTTCCCGATTGCGCTAAGGAAACGCGTGACCCTGTTATCTTGAATAGTTGCATGGATTTCGGGCCAGAACCGATGACCATGCAGACCCGCTTTCAGCGCACAAAGGCTTGCTTGGTTTACGCTGATGGTGGTTACGCTCACCAGCTTAAGATCAACAAGGGCAATCTGATTACCCAGGCTCAATGGACGACACTAGAAGACAACCGTGTCCTGATGCTCACACTCTGCATACGGTACGGCAGGGACAAATTTGCCACCGATGAGGAGATTGAAACCTCACCGGTCAATATCTTAGGTGTACCCATTTTGCCTAAGCAGGTCGTACCCTCTCACCCGAATCAGTAACATATCGCCCCTCCCTTTTGGGAGGGGCTTTATATACCGACGAACTAATTAACTGTTTTATTCAGGAGTTCCGTTTGCCGTTGGGCTGCGATGGCCTTCGTACGGAGACTCGTTGCCGACGTGCTGAAATGGGTAAGGTAGTGATGCACCGCCGGAAGATCTTTAGGCTTCTGATGCCGCCGCGGTAGAGGGAAGCCTTTACACATCCACCAGAAGCCGAGTGCACACAAGAAGGTAAGAACCCTATAACCTTCTACCCCCAGGCGGTGTTTCTCTATTTCGTAAACACCGAAGAATATCACTATCAGAAACATCACTTGGCACTTAATCCTCCGAATGATTTCTTTTAGTAAACGCTCATCGGTGATATGCCGACGCAAGAACTCTGCGCCACTATTCGCGTAGAAGAACAGGTCAACGGGAATCTTGATCTTCACGATATCGGTACCGTTTAGTTTGAGGAAAATAATCCCTCCAACCTTATCGGCTGGAGGGTATATATTTATACTTTCGATCGGGTGACGCCTACCTGACCCTGGTACTTACCCCCACGATCGCCGTAGGAGACCTTACAGGGGTTTCCACGGAAGAAGGCGAACTGCGATAGCCCCTCATTGAGGTAGACCTTCACAGGAAGATTGGTGGCGTTTGATGCCTCCAACACAACATTGCCTTTGAAACCCGGTTCGATGGGCGTTACATTCACGATAACACCGGCTCGTGCGTAGGTGCTCTTACCGACGCAAATTACGAGGATGTCACGAGGAATGTCGAAGTATTCTTCTGTTCGACCAAGCATGTAACTGTTCGGCGGAAGAATAACGAACTTCGCACCGTCCTCATCCACACGGGGTGTGGCATCAATCAGGCAGGCATCATCAAACCGCTTGGGGTCGACGATGGCGCTATTGATGTTGGAGAAGATTTTAATCTCCTCCGACAACCTTACGTCGTAGCCGAACGACGAAAGACCGTACGAAAGAAGCCTTCGCTCCGGACCATTCGGGATGGTCACCATGTGGATGCCGCCCTGGCCGTCACTCATTGGTTTGGAAATGGAACCCATGAGGGATTTCACTTGCTCACCCACGAACGGTGTGATCATAGGACGGAAGGCAATCTTTTCTTCTTCCGTCAAATCAACTTCGTAGGGCTCAGCGTCGTAACCCATGAGTGTTGTCGTCATCCCGCCACCAGGGAGCCGATACTTGTGGTTCGGGTCTTGCGGTTGCACCCATTTTTTGTCGGGGCAAACACAGAGCGCTTTGATCTCTTCATCGTTCAGAATCGACATGGGTTATCCTTGCGTGCTATTGTTTTTCACGAGCCATGTGAGCATTCTGACGAATACCCCTGGCGGTATCGCCCAGTGACTGGGTGGAGTTCTTGAAGTCTTCAACGGTCTTCTTAAGGCGACCTGACTGTTGTGTGGTGATCCGGCCGTTCTCAGCGAGCGCCAATGCACGACGATTCACGTAGTTAAGCACGAGTCTCACGGATTCACCGGCAATCAGCAAAGCAGAAACTTTTGCCAAGATCATCTGCTTTTGCACGCCTTCCACTGTTTCTGCTGCTGTCGTCGCATCGTAGAAGATGTCGTTGTACTCGTTGGCGACTTTAGAGCAGGAACGGCAATGATTCTTTACTGCTTCTTGAAGCTCAGACAGCAAAGTGTCGAACGGTTCACTGCTCATGGTCTTCTTCCTACGTTGGACGTTTAACAGCGGGTGGTTCCACACCTCGACGCTGGAGTTCGATTTGCACCACCGCAATGGTCATATTGATCGACTCGTTCAGGTGATTAAGCACTGAAGACCCTTGTATGATGGCGTCGGCTTCCGGAGGCGTCTCTACCGCTTCCTGTAGTTTCTTGAGCAAAACGACGTAGTTAGAAAGTCGTTTACCCGTCTCACGAACATCCATCGTAAATGACTTCAGTTCTTCAACGGTGGTTTGGGGCCTGGGTACCAAACCGTGGATAGTACGGATGCGATCTAGCTCCAAAAGGAGTTGGGAGCGCAACCACATGAGTGTTTCGTCAAAAGTTGGCTTAGCCACCGGAGTACCTAAAAGTGTTAGTGATGTGTTTGTGCCATTTGAAAAGTCTCCGCTTGACTCGACCCCAAAGAGTCAAATCGCGAATACTTTTCACTAAGTGTGTGTTGTCCATGACAGCTCTCAGTCGCGCATCTGGATGGGGTGTTTATAGCGGACATCCGCGGATCCATCTTCGAAAACCTCAATGGTGCAACCGCTCGGGTGATTCAGTCTAACTTCGCGATACAACGAGTTAGGAAGCATGAAGGTGATGGTAACACATGAATGCGCATCATCAGCATCCAGCGTTTCCACCTCAATCTTTCCTACCGATTTCTTCGGTGTTTCAGAAGACACGGTCTACCCCTCCTGTCAAAAAGATTCATGGATTCACAAGGAATGTAAAAATCGAAAGGTGCTAATCAGATGAGGGCACTATCACCCTCCTCCTGAAGGAACCACCCATGACTGCTCTACCTCGCTGGACTCCGCCTAAGCGCGCCGAATTCCTTGGCGTTCATCACTGCGATGAACCGATTGAAGTAACGGTTGTCTTTAACCGTAAACAACTCGTAGGTTCAAATGAACCGGTTGCGCATGCAGATCTCGCATTGAACCATGGTGCAGATGATATCATATCTGCACCGCTCCGTACCGCGATTGCAGCCCACAATTCCATTAGTACAAACTCGTCTATCGAAGAGACGCATTACGATACCGGTCGGCGTGTCATGCGCCTTAAAGCTTGCCCTGCTGAGCTGGCTAAGCTTTTCCAGGTAGAACTCCATAGCTATCGCCACTTAGACACTCAGGAAGAGTTTGTAGCGTGCTCAAAAGAGCCGCACCAGCATCTCGGTGTGATGGCTGTATTAGGTCTCGATCGTCGCCCACGTGCAAGCACCTACATTAAGGCGCATGCTCCGGGTAGCTTCGGTATGAGCGACGGACAGATCTCCTACCCGCCGACTGAAGTAGCGCATCTCTACAACTTCCCGGATAACACCGATGGTACCGGTCAGTGCATCGCTGTGATTGAACTGGGTGGCGGTTATACCCAGAGTAACCTCAACGACTATTTCGGTAAAATGGGTGTTCGCACTCCAGTGATTGTGGATGTTCCAGTATTAGGCACTACCAACTCCCCGGGAAGTGATGCTGACGGTGAGGTACAGCTGGACATCGAGGTGATTGGCTGTTGTGCACCGGGTGCCAAGCAGGCGGTCTACTTCGCCAATAACACTGACCAAGGTTTCTTTGAAGCCATCTCAACGGCTGCTCATGACACGGTCAACAAACCTTCGGTGATTTCGATTTCGTGGGGTGGCCCGGAAGATGAATGGGGTCAGCAGGCTGTTGACGCCATCAATTCTGCGCTGGAAGATGCAGCGAAGCTTGGCTTTTCGATAACTGTAGCTGCTGGCGATAACGGTGCCGCAGATGGCATCAGGGATAATAAAAACCACTGTGACTTCCCGTCCAGCTCGCCCTATGTGCTGGCCTGTGGCGGCACCACCCTCATCGCTCCCCAGGGTCGCATTTCTCTGGAAACCGTTTGGAACGAAAATGTCAACGGTGACGGTGCCACTGGTGGTGGTGTTTCAGTTGTCTTCCCGGTACCGCAATGGCAGACAGAAACTAATTACAAGCTGTCAGGCCGCGGCGTTCCTGATGTAGCTGGCCTGGCCGACCCTGTGACAGGTTATCAGGTAGAGGTCAACGGTCAAATGCAGGTGGTGGGCGGTACAAGTGCTGTAGCACCGCTCTGGGCAGCTCTCATTGCGCGTATGAACCAGTCTTTGGGTAAGACCATACCGCAAATCCAGACGTTGGTGTACAAGATCCCGTCAAGCTGTTTCCACGACGTGACGAAGGGTAATAATGCGGGTTATGCTGCAGGTGCTGGTTGGGATCCTACAACTGGCCTCGGTAGCCCGAATGGCGAGAGCATCCTGGAAGCCATGAAGCAGCCCGGTTTGTTCTGAGAAAGAAACATATCGCCCCTCCCTTAAACGGGAGGGGCTTTATGCGTGTTTACCACCCGTATAAAGGGTAGTGCTTCCTATCAAGAGGATTGATCGCTTGCGACGTTACAGAGGGCGTAGCGTGGCGATGGCGAAAGCATCCTTGGAAACCTTCCGTTGACATCTCTGAAAGACCAGAGAAATGCTCTTGTACGTAAGGTCGTGTGTCCAGATTAGCCGGAGAAGTTAAATCGTCCGGCTTGGTCTCCACTAACTTGATGTACGGTGTTAAGAGATTCGTGTAGATATCCCACGAATACCCATCAGCCTCTACAGCCGTTTTCTCTGCAGCCGTCGCCAAGTTGTGTGCCAGAATGTATGGCATACCCAGTTCATCCATCAGACACTTCTCAGTGCATTCATGGATCAAACGGTAACGCATGACATCAATGGTCGTTTCACCGTTGACAGCACTACCAGGGTAGGGTAGCCGTTCAGGCAGACGCGGGTCATGGAAAACGGTCGGTGGCTGGTTCTTCCAATCGATGGAATATCCTGCCAAATACGGAATCCAAAACTCTGTATTAACCGTCACTCGCTTCATGAGCGCATCGATACTCTGGTCGATGTGTTTCTTCGAGATAGCCGGATCAACCAAATGCGTACCGGTGGACATGATAGTTCCTCGACAAAAATCATAGTATTCGCAGCATAGAGCCCCTCCCGTTACGGGAGGGGCTCTGCTTTACTCAACAGCGACGTTCGATGAAATGCTCGTTGACGAAGTCGTCATCCCACAGGGAGAAAGCACGGTGGCTGATATTGTTAGTAATTAAACCACCAGCGTACTCATAGCCAAGATAGTCCAAGCTAGCCAGCCGTTTGGACAATTTGTTGTAAGCTTTTCCTTGGCCACCTTGCATCGCTATCACCCGTCGAGCGACCTCCTTTTCGTTAATGGGTAACTGCGTTGACGATACAGCACTCCAACGACTTGTCCACCGATATCGTCCGTACGTGTTTTGCGTCGTCGCACCCGGACACACATTGATGCCATGATCGAGTACGTAGTCGATAAATCGCTCCACGTACTCATTTTTCGGAACGCCCAACGGATTGAAATAGGGAATTCCAGCCATCACCTCACGCACTTTCTTATCCTGGATAACCTTCGAAAGGTTCACCACTTTGTTGTCAAAAGCATTGTTCGCGTTATCAAACGCAAACACCGAGACACGACCAATCGCACGCTCTGTCGTCTTCAATGTGATCGTGACGTTCCAGTAACTGCCACGCGTATCACGTTGTGCTTCTATCTTGAGCTTTCCATTCCCACGGAGCAAATCCTCCCAGAGAGGCAGTAACGACAGACGGTGATTGGCTTTGGCTTGCTTGGTCGCCAACTCCAACTCTGTACCGTATTCCTGTTTCCAGGTGTACTCCATGTACTTTTGGAAAGCCGCTTCCTGTGCGTGACCTTTGCTAATGAACCGACCGTTCACAAGAGTGAGCGTACCCGTATCGATCCCATACCCCTTAGTACGGTACGTGTTAGCGACTTTCAAACTGTCGGTGAGGTAGATCCCTTGCCCCACCAGACAGTGCTTATTGGCTTTGTTGATGTCAAACTCGCGGATCTTCTGGTAATCGCCGCGATACAGGACGAGTGTACTTTCCACGGTAGTGCTTCTCCACGAACTTTGTTTTGTCGACCGTCCAGCCGTCTTTCGCCAGTTCATTGAACCGACTCAAGATCAGCGGCACCGACTTCATCGGGGCACCGTCTTTGGTGTTGAGGCGCGTCCAACCGAGCTTAGTGCCTACCCGCCGAAACGTAGGCAGACGAGACGTCACGGGAAAGAACTTGCCCGTTTTAATCAGAGCATTGTAGGCCTCGTCTTCTAAGTCCTTACTTGCAATGATGAAGCAGTTCGATCCATGGATGGAGAACGCAATGTAGCAGCTTTTCATGAGTCAACTCCGGTTAGAGACAGCTAGCGAAATTTTCAAGGATATACTTCCTATCCTTCTCACGTAAATCTTCGTAGTGGCGAGGGACACAGGCATTATCCATCCTGCAATCTTCGTCTATTTTCTCACTATCGGTGACGGCAAAACCCAACACATACAAACCGAAAATGACTGAGCCAACGAGTATGCGATGCTTGCGTGACATTTCGCCTTTGGTAGGAAACAAGTCTCCCATTTCAATACTCCGATTAATTGTTGATAGATAGGTTGAATTCAGTTGAGTAATATAGGTTTATTTCTTACTGGTTCACTGTAAAAAAAAAAGAGGGGCCGAAGCCCCGCTGTTTTATGGTCGGTCTTTACGTACTTTGTTGATGTGCATCATCTGGATGTCCACAGAGATAGGTGTGTAGACAAAAGGTTCATAAGCGAAGTAGACGTCTCCATCCATCGTAGTGATGGAATAAGGCCACAGACGTTGACCCATCAGCTCTTCTTTCTTGGCTTCTGCACACTTGTGAGCGATGACTTCCTCGCTCATCTCGTGGCTACCATCGTCATCGGTGAGTGCGTTATCAAGCGGATCAAGGTGGTAATGCTCCACAATGTGCATCCCGACCCCTGTCGCCGCTTTGGTAGCCACAGGTTTCTTGTCGCTGCGGTAGACTACTAAAGTAACAGTACGCATCTGCCCCCTGATGGCGACTAGACAGCCACCTTCCGGCAATCCAGTTTCACTGCCTATGACGACCGTGTCAGCATTAGCACCACCGTAGCGCCCGTCACAGAAGTGACTCTTCAATGCAAAAAGATCACTGCCGAAGTAGTCTTTGACTGGTTCCGTATTTGGATGGAAACGTGTCATGGTTTATTCGCTTTTCCAAAAGAAGTTGACAAGGGGCATAAAAGCCCCGCCATAAAGGCGGGGGTATATTGGTGCCGGCAGAGAATTTTGAAATCTCGACCTGCCGCTTACAAAGCGGCTGCTCTGCCTCTGAGCTATACCGGCAAAGGAGTCCAGTGAGCAGAGTGAACTCATCCTCTTTCGAAGCTACCTATGGCGGTAGCAGCTCTATGAAAGACATCACCCCATAAAACATCTACACTCAGCCGCTGTGCGCTTCGAGTATGTTTCCTTCCCCGTGCACGAAGAAGGTGATGTTCTACAGGCTGCTGACTTAAGGTGGAGCGAATCCACATCAACAACTTACCGAACTGCTAGTTCGGTCGTACGGTTTGATCCTCGTCTACGGTAGCTGCCGTAGTCGCGAATAACTAATGCACCCACTGCACCGTAAGTTCGTAGGTGTCGGGCACTTCGTCCCGATCGTACGCACGATGACCTGTGCGTTTCGTCTGCAGTTTAGAGCCCCAGACTCATCAGCGATTAGGCTGTAACCTTGATTTCAACTTGTCTCACGGAACACCCGAGAAGCTTCATCTTTTTCCACGTATCTTCACCGAAGAAAGCGATTGCATCCTCTTCACATCTAGACATGGTAGACCGGGTAGTGTTCGGTAGGATACGGCCGAGGTCATTAACTACAACCGCACCGATGGTAGTTTCCACAGCAAGTCTCCAATTTAAATGTAAACGCGTGTCCGATTCGAACGGACGGGGAGGGCAGCTGCTGCAAGCGGCACTCACGACGGGCTATACCCGTACTCCCAGCATCGCCATCCTGTCAGCGGATACGTGTGCTCACCTTAGACCACTCAGTCAACACATTCACATCTGTAAACCCCCTCATGGGAAGAGGCTTACAGATACACTCTCTCTTGCGAAAGAGTGCACTGGTCAGGACTTTCGGTGACGATGACTCTCAGCTAACGGGTTCCGGGCTGCTATTTCCGGTTAAGCACAAACGCCCTTCGCTGTTCGGGGTTTAATCCTAGAGTGTCCTGACTACATCGAATCAGGCGGCAAGGGCCTGATTGTAGACACTGTCATTGGCAGGTCTTGGTTTTGCGCTGAGTTCATTCATACCCACCAGGAGGACTAATGGGTACTTCACAGACAGTCGCCTCTCTGAGGTGTCAACTCGATTCGCAGGCCCACGTCGAAACCATTACGGGCCCATCAGATACGCACTGTTCCGCTGTTACCCGGACTGCAATCAGAGGAAGGGATCAGACTTCTCTGTATTGACAGGCAATGCGCATGTGGTGGACCCGGGCGGAGTTGAACCGCCGTCCGCAAACCTCTCCTCTCGCTTCATACACCCATAACTTGGTATGCCGGGTGGGGGTCGAACCCACGGTGTGAACTTATCAGTGACGCATTTTAAGTGCGTTGCGTTTCAACCAACTTCGCCACCGGCACGGAATTCAAAAATGGTTTCGGTATCAACGATCTGCTCACACGACTAAGAGAGTAACTCAGACCTATCAATACCCACTCGTTCTATAAAGCCGCGTACCCCATTATCCACCAAAAGTTTCTGGGGTGGTTTGTAAAACCAACGGTCGGGACGCTACTTCCGACTGACGATATCCTTCTCCGTCTTATTCCTCTGGACCATCCGGCTAGCTTCATATCTCCCATGCGCTGGGCCTTCTATCGACCTCCGGACTGAGGTTTTGCCTGCTTGTCACTACGGTGAGCGCTACTTCACCAAGCTTCCAAACCTTGCAGGTGTGTTGCAATCACTGGCTACAGTGGTCGTTGATTTTACAACAGGCCGCACTACGCGATCCTCATTACTGAGGGCATTGGGTCACATGACGGGGCCTTTGGAGCTTGACCGTCTCCCAACCCGGAGCCTGCTTGTTTTCCGGTTACTCCACGACTACCCGGTTTTAAAACGCCCGTGGAGAGCGTTTCTAGCCAAGGCGAATTGGATCGTCCTGGCTGAAAAGTTCCGCTTACTGGATACGGAGAGATGATTGTTCATCGAGCTTCACTGGAGTCAATAGGCTCCTCCACCCAAATCACAAACCTCGGTGTCTCTAGAGGCATATGGCTACGACGCCATACCGCTTACATGACACCTATCTCAGCCTCCCCTACCTACCTTGCGGTCGGATTCACAGGAAGTTACCAACGAGACTGTAATGTTACATACCGTTATCACAACGGTGAAGTTTTACTTAAGGAATCCCTGAGGGATATGGACTTTGAACTGCTTCGGCCCTGTCATCAAGGATTCCGAGAAGCCGGTGATGGTCGGTGATACATCATGGAAGTATTGGCTTCCGTACAAGTGGGCAGCAAACAAGGAGTCCTCTATCCACTTGATGGTCTTGCTTCGGGTTTCGTCATCAAGATCATCAAACAGCATGTACTACCTCGCTAGAAGAGCGTTACCCGTCTCTTCTCTGACTTGGGGTTTAGAACCACAGAGTACACAGGAAAATCGATCAGCTCCTGCGGGCTGACATTCTCCCCATTGACTTTCACCTTTCCTTCAGCCACCCAGCGACGAACCGCCGACCCGCTGGCAGGTTTACCTTCGTCATGGTTCCAGATACCCTTAAGCATCGGGAAGAGCCACGCTGAAGCCGTCATATTGGGTAAAAGAAGTTTAGGTAGTACAGATGCTTCTGGCATGATTAATCACCTCCTGAAAAGGTCTTCTGTCGGAATGTGGGATTGCACCACAAGGCTTACGTGCGTATCCGCTACTCCGTCGGGGACGACCGCACTCACCTTCGCGCCTTAAAGAGTACCTCTAGGCTACCTTGTTCGACCGGGTGGGATTTACGGATATTACCCCCGGCTTCATAAGGGCCTTTGAATCGAGATACGGGGCGATCAACTCCCTTTAGTTTCCGACTGTTCCGACAGAAGAACACGTTCACCGCTTAGCTTTTCAACTAACGGTACAAGGTGGTGATATGCATCTCAACTATTTTTAAAACGCTGGATGGCTTCGATGCACAGTTCGATGTTTTTACGACCGACGGGATTGGCGCTGTGGACACGGATGTCGTCGGGTACGCGCTCGCCACGACTGGCGCGAAGCTCTATCAAGCACGCAAGGTGATAACCATTTAGGCTATCATCACCGAGGTCGTGGTCTAACGACACGATATCGAAATCGTACGCCTCCAGTGCGTTGGCGGCATCAAGATAGTTCTTCATCCACAGCCATTCTGAAGCTGGCTCAGGTGGCACCCTTACATCATCTACCCACAGCTTTTTGGGGACGCATTCAACTGACATGGAAATTCTCTCCTACACGAGTTCGATGAAATCTCCATCTTTGATAGTGCATGCTGCGCCAGTAGCTACATTGAAGAATTCTGGGATATAGCCTTGTCTTGACGGTTCATCCGGTGTCATGCCAACACGAGTGTGAATGAAGGTCATCGTGCATGCAATCTCTTGTCCATTGTGGCGTGCTTTGAAGAAACGTTTACCATCTAACTCGACACTGGGGTTACCATTCTGATCGACCCACTGACCGATTGGATAGTCAAGAACCTTCCACTGGACACGCTTCGTACGTCTACCAGATTCTTTCAATGCGTCGAGTTCCATTTGGCTTGGTGTATCGATGAGCTCGATGTAATCGCCATCTTTAACGTTTACACTTTCATTGGTGACGACGTCTAAGAAGCGCGGTGAGTACGACCCTGCACGATATGTTGCACCGTGATCATCGTAAGTATCCTCCACCATCGTGCACCGAATAGTCCGTCCTTCGTACTTGGCGTAGAAAGTATAAACATTTCTGATAGAATGCGCCGGCATTCCCTTATCGGTCACCCAGTTTCCTACGGGGCGCAGTTCTAAAGGTTCCAGACGAACCAAGAGATTGCGCTTTGCGATCGGCGACTTGAACGAGTAATCGAGCTTCACCGGGTTGATCATCGGCAAGTGCTGGCGGAACCGTTCATCGTAATTATCGATGACCCATTGCGCCGGTTTAACAAACCCGTCGGGCTGATCACGTACTTCATTACCCCAAGGAAACATGAAGGTAAGAAGATAACAGGCAGCACCGTGAAAGAAATGAATTCCTTGAGCCTCCCATTCCTTCTTATACTGGTAGCATTTGTCACCATGTGCAGTGATGATCCCTTCATTGACATCCGGGTGAGGGATCACGTTGTTGGCTTCACATACCTTCTGGTAGAAGGGAAGGAAGTGTTCTTCAAGCCACTGGTAATGGTTCATGTCCGCAATGCCTTGCATGCGTTAAGGGCCGTGACAACCGTCGTCATGCTGTAACCACGACGAGTCAGTTTGTGGGCGTAGGCGTGTTTCTCTTCGATGTTCATCGGCCTACCGTAACCACCCTTCATCAGCTTGATGAAGTTCTTCCATTGGCGCTTCTTGATGGTAACCCCGAACATTTTTGACCGCACTTGTATGCGGTCAAAAGTGAGCATTACGTGCTCACGACTACCAACCGAAACGTGTTTGCAACGGACATCCAGAAACCAGTCCTTAAAGACGCTCTCAAAAAGTCTAGCTCTCACTTTTTGGCGCTGGAAGTACGGCGTCTCAAAGAACGGCTTGAGTTCCGGCTTTACTGCTACACGACCAGTCTTCTCGGAGAGACCCACATCCGTACTCTTGAAGTAGGGTTGCCTAACCTGAAGGTTGACATCGTAGCTTGGATTGAAATTGGGTTCGCTC
This sequence comes from Dongiaceae bacterium, assembly GCA_035564035.1. Classification (GTDB taxonomy): domain Bacteria; phylum Patescibacteriota; class Saccharimonadia; order Saccharimonadales; family Saccharimonadaceae; genus Microsaccharimonas. The sequence goes on along the minus strand of DATMTU010000156.1, from coordinate 13,999 downwards.
ATGATTTTTTACCTTTAGAGCCATAGAAACCGTTACGCTTAACTTTCGCTAAGATCTCCGGTTGAATGATGTCGGTTATCTTCCGTGTGTTTGTCGGATTACCCACGACAACACCGTCCAGACTATCTATGCACTCCTGTACGATCTTACGAAGATCCGCAGGACGAATATCCTTGCAGTTTGTTTCAGTAGCCCTGAAGGCGTACTTATACCACCGGACGGCCAGTCCGGTGGGTTTATGCAGGAAGTTCGCCTGAGTCTCGATCTGACCGCACTGTGGACAATCGTCTTTGTCGCACCAACAATACGGGTGCATCTCGAAAACATCATTCTCGAAATGCTTCCCGTAGCAATCGCTGTTGAGTGCGCTGAATAGCGGTTCGAAGATCTCACCCCATTGACCCCGGTCATCGATGGGGTGGACAAACGGCGACTCACCTTCTTTGACGGGATCGATGTTCATGCTGCACGCCCTCGTTTAGGTTGGTGTTTGAGAGGTATAGTTACTCGAAATCCGAAAGCTTCAACGAAAGCAAGTACCGAACTGGCACGTCTTACGCCATTCGCAAAGTACATTGCGCCGGATCCTTTCGTACCTGTAAGTGCTTCAAGTTCTGACCGTTTGACACGATACTTCTTGACGTAGCTGTTGATGAGTGCTGTACCTACGCCACAACGCCGCCACTTAGGTGAAACGAACACCATGATGTACTTACCGGAACCAAGAATGGCACCGGCTAGAACATCATGGTAGTGCAGAACGATCAGTCGCCTGTGACGGGCAAATTCTTTGTCTTCAGCCATCCTTTCGTACTGGTACTTCATGTAGCCGCCAGGGGTATAAAGGCGATTCGCCAGGCAAAGCCTGGCGAGTTCGTGCTTGCTGCCCGATCCGATGTAAATAGGCGGTATCATGCTACGAGGCCTGCCATGATATTCTCCGGGGTTAAGTGGTGTTATTTCTTGGTTTTCTTGCGAGTCGACGACCTGGGTTTCTTTACGTCGACATACCTGATGCAATCCCCTTCTTTCAGATCCCGGATAGCTTTGACTGTACCATCAGTCAGTTCGACAAGTGTGGTCGGTTTGCTGCCAGGATACGCCTTTAACAGACTCTCACTTCTCGGCTTACTGGGGAGTTCTACACGAGGAGCCAAGGGTGTTGCTGACCATGCCAACACGTCACCCTTAACGAGATCACAAACGCGTTTATGCGATCCGTCGTTCATGAGCACGAGATGGTTGGGTGCGATGCACGAAGGAGTTTCCATGGGTGCAGCAGAGTCTGCTTCCTTAGTAACTTCTTTCTTTTTACCTTTGATGGTACGCGTGATCATGGAAATATCGCCGCCCAAGTAGCGAGCATTCTCCGATCTCATGTGATTTTTCAGTGCATCCATCACGGCATTCGTTGACCGGAAGGTGACGGAGCCTTCGTAGACCACCGCACCCATGTCAACCTCAACGAAATTCACGGTACCACCCGTACCACCCTGAAGATCGATGATGCTTGCGCCAGCGACAGCCATTTCAGGTGATACGTTGAAGAGTTTTACTAGTGCCTCAGCGTGCTTTGCACCGGAACCCATAATCAACGGTTGATCGGGGTTTACAGACCAACGAACCAGATCGGGAATGGAATCACTCGTAATCCGGCACGTGTATGTGCTCTTGTCGGTAATGATGAGTACTGTAGCGCTTAAACGACTGGATCTCTCCGTCAATCCTGTTCGTGAAGCGTGTTTGTAGTAGATGCTGAAGTTCTCAGGATCCTTCAAGAAGATCCCGTAGAATGCATCGAAAATACGCACAGTACCACAACCTGCCATGAGAAGAATTTTCTCATCTTTGTACATGGTGTTGTCAACACGAATGATTTTGCTGATGGTGTCATCATGATGGTTTCCATGGACACGTCGCGAGTCAGCAGCGAGCATCTTACCATTCCAAACGAGCGTTGTCATGTTCTTATCCGGGGTAGTGGTGGCTGTAGTTATTAGTTCTTCTGAGCGAGCTTACGAGAAGTCGCTGTGCATTGCTCGACGATCGCGGTGTAGTCGCCTGACGGGTCTAAAGCACCCTTTACGACAGGCGCTGTCTTCATGCAGCTATCAAAGACAGCTTGTGCTACGCCGGTATCGATTTGTACGGGCGGCGCTGGAGGGCTGGTGATGAGCGTGTAGCCTGCCATAAAAAGAGAGATACCCATCAGCATCAAACCTACGATGAATACACCACGGTTAATCTCTACTGGTCTCACGGTTTTACCTCCCAGAAATACAGTGTGAACTTAAACCCGTTGATGGTAGTGAGTGCGACCGTATGGGGTGTATAACGTTGACCCAAGATACGTTCATTCTGCTCCATCGTGTGCAAATTAGCTAGCTCTAACTCAACAAGTTGACGATTGAGTAGAGAAACCAAACTATCGTGATAAGCCATGAAGGGTGTTTTGTCCATGACCCTAGAGATAGCATACCACTGCAAAAAGCTGTCGATCTCCGTTTTGTAGAGGAACCGCTCTGTATGTACATCTCCCCTACCATGCTTTTGAACTTCGAAGTAGACAGTACGCCCCGACTGAGTCTTAAGCGCATATACATCGACCCGACCGCCATTACACTTCGACGTTTTGTCGATGTAACTGTTGTGAAGTGTCAGATCCGGAGCCAGCTTCTTTTTCTCTACTTTGAGATCAGGAAACGCGTATCGCGAAAAATTAGCTTCGTCCCGACCTAAGGTGATCTTTTTGAGTCCATCTCGTTGCCCACGTAGTGGCGGTGACGGAATCCCCTTAAAGAACATTTTCACATGCTCGCCCGAACGAACCTCTGCAAAGATACGCTCGATCTCGGTGTTAATGCTTTCTCGGTCGGCCATGACAGTTCCTGTTAGATACAGTGTGTTTGTATTCCAGATCGTAGGCAACAACCTTACATCGCGCATCAGCGCGCGACGACACTAACCCTTTTTCGGCGTTAAGAAACAAATGCACACCGTATTCGGGTATATGACATTCGTTGTTAACGAAAGGGGCGTTGATTTTAACACTCTTCACGGGTAGCGGATGTCTGGAAATCCTCCGAGAGAAGACACGATTGACAAACCTTCGCCACGGCGATTTCAAGTACAGACGGTTGACTACTATCGACATGCTATTTTCTCCAGAACAAGCTTCAGTTTCATGATGTAGGGGTCAACCGGATTTATTTATGGGCATAAAAACACACCACCGTCATGGTGGTGTGTTTTGTTTTATGTCCGCCAAGTGTTACTTTGACGGTGCGGATTGAAAGATTACTGTCGTATTCGGCGGATGGATACGGACGGGTACACCAGGTACCGATAGCGCTTGCTGGAATGCTTCGCTATACGCATCCGTCTCTTCCTCAAATCCACCCAAACCGTCTACTAACCAATACGGGTTGTCGTTGATGACGACTTCCTTACCGAGCATGGACGGATCGATAGGTACGGGTATCGCCACGACGGGATTGGGTACATTGTTCGTGGTGATAGTAAACCCTGTACCCGTCACGAAGGTGACATCAAGGTAAGGTTGCGTTACCAAGACGGGTGAGTTGGGTGACTCGACCGCTAATGCACAAGCTTCAGCCAAAGCTTGCGCTTGAGTCGGATACGTATTACCGTTGGCTACCGACCACGGTGGAATGATACCAGCCATTTCTCCATTGCCTCCTGTATCGGTGCCACCCCCTGAATTACCGCCAGGGTTGGTGTTGATGTCTACGGGGTCATTTTCAACGTAAGCGGGTGTGGCTACTGTGCTGTTACCTTGCACTCTAAACGAAATCACACCGTTTGCAGAAGAAGTGTAGCCGCTACCTTGCTGAACAGTGATGTTACCACCGCTGATCGTCGCCGAGTAGTTTGTGTTAGGCGATAACCCTGCAACGTAGTGATCTGCATCCACGGAAGGTTGTTGGTAGGTATCTCCTGCTGTGCTTGCAGAAAACATCACTGCCGTCGCACCGTCTGAGCTACTCACCAACACAGCACTCGACGCTGACGTGAGTACAGTCGTATCAGAAACTGCCGTATCCGCCATGTCGAACAAGGTAAGCCAATTTGTCGACAATGTTTTGGTGGCTTGCCTTACTTGTACTTGCCACACCTTAGGTGTGGTACTGGCTGGGTAAAGCGCCGTCGTCTTGGTAGTCACCGACTCAGGGAGAATCGGCGTCATCGTACCCTGGTAAACGGTATCGAACGTGATGCTCTGTTTGGTACCGTTGACTACGGGTTCTGAAGGAAAATGCCACGCTAACCATTGGTCGTAACTTGCGTCACCTGCCGTCGTTTGATCAAACACTAAGAAACGGTTTGGCCTTACGAATAACACATGGCGTGTCCACGAAGCTATTGCATTCTTTCCGTTAAACTGGAAATATTGGTCTTCGATATTCGTCGACTTTGTATAGACGTAAGTCTGACCATCTTCCATGACCGTGGCTGTCCGTGATCCACCCGCCCGATTGTTGTTTGACTGTCCGAATCGGTACAGCGGTGTGACACCATCGGTTGCAAAATCTGCAACGTAGAAAATGTTGAAAATCTGCCTGTTGCCATCGTACAGGTCAGCCGGCGTCGGCGTACTGAACATGTCGTTGTAAAGGAGATTTTCATCCGCTGATCCATTCGGTTCATGCACCATCCTACCGAAGGTGTTGGCTAGGAACGGACGGCTTCCTTTTGCGAGTGACAAACCACCCTGATCAAACAGCTGCTCACCTTGATTCGGGTTTTCGATGAACGGGCCAGCTCGAAGCGACATATACCGAGCACCGGTCTTCCAGCTCGATCTTGCCATCGCCCAGTTCATACCCGGAGCAAAATACGATCGGGGTAGTTGAGTGTAATCTGCCGATCCTGCAGTGATAGGACGCGTCAGCATACCGTACCACTCACTGGCCGTTGCAGCACTGTAACCGTAAGCCGCTAGCTGGCTAGAGACCGCTTCAGAGAAGCTCTGAAACACCGCCGAATTGGAAGTGTTCCAACGATCCAGTGGTAAACCTGCTGTAGCGTAGCCATTAGGTAGTGCAACGCCAGGTGGTCGACTGGCATTGCCGTTTGCATGGTTGGTATCACGATCTTCCATGTAGGTCAGTGACGGCCATGTCATGTGCATGTAGAAATCACCGTTTTCCAATGGATAGGTAAACGGTTGTGACCCTGTGGTGATATCAATACCCGTTGCTGTCTTTACACCGACGGTGGCTAAACTAAACTCCATGATCGACGGGTAGGAGTAGTTAGCAAAACCTTCAGGCCAGCCGCCGCCTACGAGGTTAACGGCGTAGTATGGCTGAACACGTGTTAGAAGTTGGTTGTTATACCAATCGTCCCAATACGTTGCCGCCTTCGAATTTTCATCGTAGGTGGCTAGTGTCATTGCTACTTTGGCGTTAAAGTACGCAGCGTAGTAGTTAGTGACAGTGTGTTCGAACTCAAACGTACCTGTCTCAAAAGCATCGATCCAAGCGTTGCAAGCAGTGATGACTTGGTTCTTTTGATCTGTTGTTAAGAAATCAAAGAGCCAGTCGTATCCGTACCCGAAAGTCAGACCGTAGTTACGGATACCGTATCCGTCATCTGTTAACGGCGGCTGACCACTGCCTGGATATGGTGTTGCTGCTGTGACGAGTACGTCTACCGCACGAACGGCGTAATTGTTAGCGGTAGTAGGATCTACGTCCTTGAGCACCCAATAGCCAATGGCTAGATTCATCAGCGCTTCAATATACGACTCACCCTGATAGCCCTGACCGATGTCAGGGCTATTGTTTCCAACAGGGTATTCCAGTCCATTAGGGAGGTAGGTCACACCACCCATAAGGCTATCATTGAACGCTTTCAGAGATTGCCAGAGCGACGTATTGTTCGTGTACTCCTGACGCATCCTTGTCAGGGTTTGTGAATCAAGTAGCAACCTCGGATGAGGCGACAAGGTAAGTGCCATGGAAACTTCCTTTAAGACTTAACAAGGCCCTTTGTAAACCCGGCAGGTGCATTCCATTTCATCAGTGACGGGTCGCTGATAATCTCCACAGTATTTCCGCTAGCACCCGGTGAACCACCGAAGTAAGACGGTGTGGCTGCGGTAGGCTTAGGCAGTGTAGTGGTCGGGTCAGCCGGATTACCCGCCGTACCTGCTTGGTCATTCACCCACGACGTACCGTTATCCGTAGCCCACCATTCACCCGTTACCGGATCCACAGCTAAACCAAATCGGTACTCGTTGGTTGTACCGTCATTAGCAAGTGTAACGGAGTAGACTCCGTAATCTTGGTAAAGGGTACCGGAGGGTGCGTAGATACCCGCTGTAGATCCTGTGTTACCAATGACGTTATGGCCGTATTGCACATCCGGAATCGATGACGAGAAGCCCACACCAGCCGGAGCTGTAGCCCCTGCGGGTACCTTGAGCACAAACTCCACGTACGTCTTAGTAGAGAACGACGTATCGGTAATGACCATCGCCTGGTTGGTACCGGAGGTGTTGTAGCTAGCAAGGCTGTTGGTGTGAACACCGTTACTAACCGTAATCTCCGCATTAGCCACCGCCGGGTTCCACGCTGCGTAGGTGGGTACGCTTACCGTAATGGTATCCGACAACGAACCGGTGCTACCGTACGAATCAATAGCATCTACCGTGAAGGTATACGTACCAGTGGCTGTGAACGTACCCGAACGATTTCCGCTCGCGTCTACTGACATACCCGTAGGCAGTGGACCTGCAATACTGAACGTGTACGGAGGAGTGCCCTCACTCGCTACATAGGCTCCCGTTACTGCGGTATTCTGCGTAGCAGGGCCGTAAGCACCCGTGATAGTGAGGTTCGCCGGATTCACCGTGAAGGTCAACGTGATCGATACCGATTGACCAGCAGAGTCTTTGATAGTGATCGGTACGCTACTCTCACCAGACGCTGTGGGTGTACCTGAGAATTCCACACTACTTGCACTCACCGAATCAGTAAGCCAACTCGGGAGTCCGCTAATGGCGCTGATGGAAATGGGTTCCACAAATACACCTGTCGGTGTAAGTGTCCACTTGAATGGCTGCCCCACAAGACCGGTTGTCGGCTCACTCGTAAGGAGCATCGTCCCCACTAAGAAACTGTCGACCAGCGTACACGTCTCGTTGTTCGCATCGGTGCATGTCACAGTGACGTTGTAGCTACCTGATGCTGACAGCGTACCTGAACGTACACCTGCTGTGGTGACGGTCATTCCGGCAGGCAGACCGGAAGCAGTGTAGCTATACGGAGCTGTTCCGTTACCCGAAACGTTGTAAGATCCGCTTGCCGCCTGACCTGTGATGACATTACCTTGTGGATTAGTAATGGTCATGACAATGGGCGCAATCATCACGTTCTCAACGATGTACCCATAATGCCCGTTAGCATCGGTCGATACCACCTCGTAACTGTAGTCACCCGAAGCGGTGAACGAACCGCCGTAGACGCCATTGCTATTTAGGGAGATACCAGGTGGGATGGTTCCGGATAGCGCGTAGGTGTAAGGCTCCACGCCACCTGTTGATGTGTAGGTGGCTGATGGGGTCTGGTGTTTGTTGTAGGCGGTACCCGCCGTACCCGAAACGTTCACCAACATCCCAACGCCAACGCGTTCCATGAAGAAACCACGGTTACCTACAGAGTCTTCTACATTGATGAGATACGAGTAGTCGCCTGTGGCTGAGAAGGTTCCCGATCGCGCGCCGGCTTCTGTAAGTGCCAATCCCTGCGGATAAGGGCCGTTTGTAAAGAACCGGGTGGCACCTACGCCACCTGTGGATCCGTACGACCCACTGACGGTGTCGCCGAGATAAGCCGTCGACTGAATGCCGGTATCCACCAAAAGCCTTCTTGGCACCTGGTCACTAAGACCGGTAATCGGTGTGCTAGACCCTGTTCCTGCACTCGATGCAGCGCTCTGTGCCAAAGCGTAAGCTTCTTCCGCCCTAACGTAAGCAGAATTCGCGTAACCGCTGGCACCTTCAGCAGCGCTTTGCGCTGAGTTAATAGACTCGTTTAGCTGGAGAATCACCGAAGGATCAATGCCTCCACCCGATCCAAGATCCGACGCCCCTGACGTAGCGTGCGCTAAGGACGGCACCTCGTACGAATAGCCGGCACTATCCTTAACGAAGATGGTTTGTTCTTGTGAAGTAAGAAAGTCGACCAATTGATCGGCTACGTTATCACTATCTGCCCCGATCGTGACATTACCACGGTATTTACTACCCATGCCGAAGGATCCTTTTTCGCTAAGACACGTTCTAAAGAGTGGCGCCGACTATTAACCAGCGGTTACAATCGATGTTACATTCGAGGTTGTTTGAGAAGTTGTCTGCGACGTTGTTCTCGACATAGGCACTGCTGTTGCCCAACTGGTTGTCCATGTCGATGTCCAGCTAGTGGTGGTACTCGCCGAAGTCACTTGGCTCGTATTTGTACCACCGCTAACCTTCATGTTGTGGCCGAGAACATCGTTGTGGAAAAAGACGTCCAGAGGAGAGCAGTCCACCTTGTAAATCGTGAACTCACCTTCGTAAACAGCAATTTCTTCGATGAGAATCAATTCGAAATTGCTATTCAAAAGGCGGTGCCAATGCTTATCTAGCTGTTCAGCTTTGACAAACCGGTAGATAGCCGATTTCGAATCGTAAATGAAGATAGGGTGACTCGGCGTAACACGCAAAGGTTTCTCTCTGCTAGTAAACCAAATCTCCATCATGTACGAAGCGTAGTCTTGGAGTATGTGCGCCACTTTCGTGGGCTTACTCTTTGCGTCTTGAATCGATGCGGTGGTGTACCCCCAATACTCCTGCGCAGTCGTCTCCGGCTTAAGGCCCGGGAGATCAAGTGATGAGACCTCCATCCCTACTTTGAGAGTCTCTACGGGAATCTCTGTGCCGTTTGCCAGAAGAATCGGAGTACCAATCTCCAGACAGACGACGTAACTCGTCGTCCAACTGGTCGTTGTTACACGTGACATAGGCGTTGAAGTAGACTGCGAGGTAGTACGACTTGAATTCCAAGCAGTTGTCCACGAAGTCGTCCAACTGGTCGTATACGAGGTAGTCCAAGACGTGGTGTGTTGCGCGGCCACACCGTTGAACTGCGACATCTTCATACCAGCAGCAGCAGTGGGTATGCTAGCACTGTCACCAATGTTGACAATACTGCCACCACGGTAATACGCACTGAAGTTATTGCTCGTAGAGGCCCACGCCGCTTTAATGGAGGAGAGTTTAGCGGGGTTACTTACCGTACCCATATCACTCTCCTACATGACGGTGCAAGACATACTGCGTAAAGAATCGCTGAATGTCGTTTGCTTCGTTACCTGTACCCACCGGAATCAAACCTGACTCTGGATACGACAGACAACGAATGAGTTTGTCCTTCATGCCGATACGAACCGGGCTTGTACCGCATCCGTTGTAAAAAGTACGAAGTGAAGGAATTGGCCCCTTATAGGCTCCATCGTCTAAGAAACCGAAGGGTTTGTTATGGAAGATAGCCGCAATGCCTACTTCCGACTGGGTGGTAATCCACAACTTCTTCGCTGCTCTCACGTACGGGTAAAGCATGTCTTCCTTAGGAAGTATTCTCCCAGGAAACGCTTCTTCCAACACAGAAAGGATATCTGATCCGGTATCCGGATGCGGTTTAATCCGCGCGTTAGCTGCAGGATCCGTCATGATACTTTTAACAGCAGCGAAGTTCACCAGGTTGTTGTAGAGGTACGTTGGGGCAGGAAGAATGACCAGTTGGTCGGGTCGATCTTCAATACGAAGACCGGGTATGAGGTTGTACCCATCCCTTATTCGTTTGCTTAAAAACTCGTACCTTTCAGCCCCCGTATCTAACCGCTGTTTTGCCGTCACACGCATGACGTGATCCGTCGCAATAGAGGCGTTCCAGGGTTGCAGGTAGAGTAGGCAGTTGAGCAGGCGGTCGTAGCTATAACCAGTAATGCTGCCGGGTGTACCGGGTTCAGGATTACCGACATTGACCTCAACTCCCTTGACTTTGTTAGGGAGTTGATCTACAGCCGTATCAAAATCAGAGGGTGGATAGCGATCCATCGAAAGCTCCTTAGAACTGTAAGTGACACGATGGGTCACTAACGTGAGAATTGGAATGAGCAGACTACGGCAGTCTTCTGCCGTAGTCTGTTTATGCTGGTATTAACCACTTCCTGAAGAAGTTGTACCTGAAGAGGCGTTACCGCTACCGCTACCACTGTCTCCTGAAGACGTATCCCCTGATCCTGCACTACTACCCGAATCACCTGCCGCTGCTGCAGCGGCAGCTAGAGCGAGTGCGCGAGCAATAAATTCCGTGTCAAATGCAGCCGACATCAGGATGGAGACACCCGCCACAGAGATACCGTCGAGCGGCTCACCGGTTACCGGGTCACGCAACCCTTTACCGTAGCAGGTGCCGAGCTTATCCAGAAAGTCCACCATCAGGACATCTGGAACAGCTTGAAGTGCATTGTAGATGCCACCTATATTCAGGTAGGGCGCTGAGTTGAAAAATGCTCTGCCTTCCTGTGTCACCGGATCCCAGAAAAGCTGCACCTGGTTGGTGAGTTGTTCGCTGTACTGACCATTCGGTAACAGCTTAAACCGTGGGTTAGTGGTGGGGTCTACCCCAGCGAGTGTGTCGTAGTTCTCAGACATGGTTACTTACCTTGCTGTGGTTGAAACAGTTTAGACACCCACTTCTTGAACCGGTTCCAAAGGGTGTTTTCATAACGTGCGCGGAGTGCTTCAAATTCCCTGCGCAGCTCTGCTAACGCGTCTTCGGTACGGTTGGCCTGGGCAGCCAAGATAACCGTCGTGCGACTGTAGGACAGGTTGAGCATCCCGTTGTTTGGATCGGCACCCACCATGGAAGGGTAGTCGTCTTGGAAGTCTTGACTAAGGAAACCATCTTCCTCGATACCCTTTTCCAGATGAAAATAGGTAACCGGCTTCAAGCGGCTCTTCATTTCGAACGGACGGATCTTTGTCTTTAACCTTCTGTCGGAAGACAAAACAAAGTCGGCAGCCATCATGGATGCATTGTTATACGTCCTGACGTAGGTCGTATCGAGCGCGTAGATACCGATACCGTAGGTGGCGTTATACCAACCAACGTTTCCCGATGAACGGAACCAGTTGCTAGTGTCTACCGAACTACTCGCACCTGAGTTGTAGCCAGCACGAATGCCACCCGTACCGCCGATGACTAAACCGCCACCACCGTCGATGTAGGATTGGGCGCTTCCGTTCAGTGAGAATCCAACGATTTCCGTAGAACCGGAAGGCGCGTTGAACGACAGGGTAGCGCCGCCACTACCTACAGCTGCTGTAAAACCTGATGCCCACGACAACCCATTTCCGTTAGCCAATGACACGTTACCGTTCAGCGACAGCGTACCTGCTGAATTAATCTGGGCAACTTGTGAGATGCTACTACTTGTACCTAAACCAATGGTCAATGCACCGGCCACTGAATACAAACCTAAACCGTAACTACCATCCACCATACCGAAACCGCCGCCGTAGTTACCTTGAGCACGGAAAGATGCGGTTTGTGGATTTGTATTCGGCGTAAGCGTCGTATTCGTACTTTGGAAAGCACCTGCAAGGGCTCGATTGCCAGACGGTATCGTTACATCACCACTTGTACCAATACCTGCATTAAACGTGGCGTAGCCAACATTAAACGCCATGGATGTAGCTTGCATGGTGCCGGCTGCGTAAGCGCTATTGTTAGCCGTCACGAAGTCTAGCGTACTCGTGGTGCCGTTACCCCGGAGCATAATTTGCCCCTGGCCGTTACCTACAGATAAACCACCTACGTTAGCAGTACCACCATTAACCGTCAAATTAGCTTTGACAGTGACATCACCTGCATCGTCAATGGTGAAGATGACCGCACTGTAGGCACTATTGGTTATTTGTAGAGTACCGTTCTGCGCACGAATAGTTTTGTTGGGTGTCGTGGCGCCATTCCCTTGTAAAAGGATATTGGCGCCATTGTTTCCTACGTCAGTGACGGTAAAACCGGTAGTAGAACCAGAAGAAACCACACTGAGTGCTGTAGCGGTAGAAGCCGTAGTTCCGATGGTACTACCGGCACTAGGAACCGTTATGTAACTAGTAGTGGATATCCTGCCACCGAACCACCAATTACCACCGGTATCCCAGGTAGTATGCGGTGTGGACGCCCCATTGCCAAAACCACCGTTACCACCACCACCATTCTGGTCACCGAACTGAATGTAACCCATGAGTGTAGCATCAACAGTGCGCTGAAGCCTAACAGCAGCTGTTGTCCATGTATTACCAGATACACTAGCACTACGTGCACTAGCCACTTGGAGCTTGTCGAGGCTACCTATATCCGACGCCGAAAATTCAGCAATAAGTAGCGTGCTGCCTGCACCACTAGCTAAAGCTGACGTACTCAGGACTTCAAGTACAGCGCCGCCTCCAACAGTCTGACTTGTTGAACCCTGGCCGTTAACCAGGATGCCACTTCCACTAGCGGCATTGTTGTATGACAACCATGCCGGTATGGTCGTACCGCCATCCGTAGAGAAGCCGATGACACCACTGGTGGTATTAGTCAGTACGTTCTTGTTAGCCCAGAAGCCGCCATTAAGTACCTTGAGCATGCCGGTAATGGCACCATTGCCACCACCATAGAACGACATGTACTCGTACGGATTACCTGCGGTGCCTAAACCCGATCGCCACCCAATACTGCCGGATGCATCAGGCTGATACATCAACGGACCACTGCCAGAAGCTACACTAGAGCCTGCACCAAAAAGTACACTACCGCCAGCCAGATAACTACTGTTTCCAGCGACGACACTACCCGTAGCAGTTAGGCTGTTAACATTCCAATTACCGCCATCATCCATGTTGGAGACATTGGCCATACTGGAGTTGTAGAATACCAGGTTTCCCGCAGAGGTCGTAATCGACTTATTCTTGTAACCAACGAAGGTGATGTAACCCTCGGTGCTGTAAGTACCGTCAGGGCCAAACCACGCTTCTGTTGCACCGCCAAGCTCAAGCGTCAAAATTCTCGTCGATGCTGCGGGTGCGTTGATAATCAACGTCGTACCGTCAGAAGAAGTACTAACAGTAGCACCGCCAGATCCGTTAGTACTCCAACCTATGGTGTTACCAAAAGGAATAGTGATATTACCGCTCACTTCCAAACTGGAGGTAAGGATACTCTCACCAGTAGCATCCGAAGTAATGTAGGCGCCTGATGGGTATTCAGCTAAAGCTGTGTTATTAGCTGGCTTTAAGGGCAACGATAGACTACCACCGCCGCCACCCGAAGCGGCTTCAGCGACACTCATTGCACTGGCAGCTAATGCGTAAGCCGAGGCGGCATAACCAGACGCGCCTAGCGCGTCCGCATCCGCTTGATTGGCTTTTTCATAAGCTGAACCTGCATACGAAGATGCGCTTTGCGCAGCGCTCATAGCGCTACCAGCTGCGACGTACGCAGAGTTAGCGTAGCCGCTCGCACCCTGAGCATCCGACTCAGCCTTATTAGCCTGAGCCATCGCCGAGCCCGCATAGGAGCTCGCGCCAGCAGCAGCGCCACTCACTTCGGCAACGTTACCGCTAATCGCTGATAATTGACCCGATACGGCTTCTGATGTAGCGAGAGCGATATCAACATTTTCGTTGATAGCCACAATCGCAGAAGGTGCCATGGTACCTGCTGCAATCTGCGAAAGAGTATCAACGTTAAATACATTTCCATTGGCATCCGTCACAGCTACGGAAGTATCGGAGCTAGTCAGGAACTGGACGAACTGGTCAATGATGGCGTCGCTATCGACACCCAGCACCGGATTGCCACGGTATTTGCTATTCATAGCAGGGAAGCCTTTTCTATGGAATACATCCTAAATAGGATGGCATAAAATTAGCTTTTGC
>DATMTU010000155.1:0-2235 GCA_035564035.1 Dongiaceae bacterium | reverse complement strand
GGTTATTGTGTGCTGCTGTTGCCCTATTTTTTATGCCGACCAAGTCGGAAAGGTGAACTGCGGAGAAAAAGGAGGAATATGACAAAAGTAAAACTAGTACGATCGTATGATGAAGCAGGAAACATCCGCACTTTTGTTTTTGAGACTGGGGGCGCTACCTGGCAAGCCGGGCAATACCAAACATGGGAGCTACCTCAAATAGAAGATGCCAAGGCTCGAAAGCACTTCTTTACCATTGCCGCAGCGCCGAGCGAAGAAGAATTTCATATTTCAACGCGTATTTCGGATAGTGTCTACAAGCAAACCTTGAATAGTTTGCAACCAGGCAGCGAAATTGAAGTGCACGATATTGAGGGCGACTTTACTTGGGAGGATGACAAACCGGTCGTTTTGGTAGCCGGCGGTATTGGGGTCACACCTTATCGTAGTATTTTGATTGAACGCGCAGCGCTTGGAAAATCACTTAACGCGCACCTCCTTTACTTTGGGCGCGACGAAAACTTTGCTTTCCGTTTTGAGTTTGACCAGCTGGCATCGATGCACCCTGAATTAACCATTGATTATAGTATTGGCGAACCAATTACTGCCGATACGATACTTGCCCATGCACCAGAAGCTGCCGAGAAAGTAACCTATTTATCTGGCCCAGAACCAATGGTGGATGCGGTTGGTGAGGAGTTGCAGAAGCGTGGCGTGGCGCTTAAACAAGACTGGTTCCCAGGTTACACCGAGAAGACATACTAAGCCCTGAGCGTTATAATAGAAGGGTACGATCGTTAAGTGAAAGGAGGCGTTATGCCATACAAATCAATTAACGAACTTCCCGAGGGCGTACGGCATGTATTGCCAAAACACGCTCAGGAAATCTATAAAGAGGCATATAATAATGCACTCACGGAATACGCCGACCCAGATAAGCGCCGCGGTGACGAGAGCCAAGAAGAGGTTTCTCGACGAGTCGCGTGGGCAGCCGTCAAGAAAGCCGGCTATAAGAAGACTGAAGCGGGGGCATGGCGCCAGTAATTAGGCGCGGCGTTTTTGCCGTTTTGTTTTTAGAGGGGCCGATTGGCTCATTTGACGCACTACTTTAACGATACGGTAAACACTATAACTGAAGAGGACAATGCTCACGATAGTCCATATAGTAATTGCCATCGTTCCACTGACTGGCCAGAGGAGCCATATAGTCGTGACCCAGTAGGTCAGCCCTAGCCACCATAGTGCGCGAATGAGCGGAAGTGACATCATGCTCCAAACAGTCAGCGATGCGTTACCTAGAAAGCTCGCCACGCGACCACCTCGAACGGGCAAGAGCGACACAGCAGTTTGCCCCATGTTTCTTCCTGAGAGAATATCGGCACCGACAAGCCATTGCGCTGCTTGGTAAAGGGGTGCGGGGTTGCTTGATGAAACGACAGAAAACCGTGGGTCAATCACGCCATTAACCCAGCGAGTCGTCGACAATGTCTCGTCTTTATATTTAGGATTGAGCGAACGACCAACGTAGAGTGCTGCAAGAAGGGTATTGATAAGCGTCACGCCAGGTATCCAGTAAAGCACGGCGTAGCCATATACAACAGCGAGGAGCCATATACAAATAGGCATCAGGACATATAGTTGAATTGGGTCGGCAAGCGTCTTAACCACACCGGGCGATGCTGAAAGTATCGCACCGGTATCACTCCAGTCTGGTGATGTGCCGAGGATGATAGCCGGTACGGCGGCAATCAGGCCAAGTGCAACACCAAACAAAGCAAGCCACACGAGAAATATGCCCAGGTATCCAAAAAAGCGACTGATACGCCGGAGAGGGGTGATGGTTATTTGTTTTTGAATGGGAGGATTATTCATCTGAGTCATAATAACTAGTGTACTACGGGTAAAGGTGTATAGTAAAACTATGATAACGTTTACGGTTCCCCTCCTTATTCAAAGCTTTGTACTGCTCCTTGTTCGTATTGTGTTGGCGATTACTTTTGCAACTGAAGCCCGCGTCAAATTAAAAGATATTAAAAAGTTTTCAAAGAACGATGGCGTGCCAGTACCTACAGCGTACTTTATTGCTATAGCCGAGGCCTGTGCGGCGCTGGGTATGGTAACCGGAGTACTTGCCCAATGGGCCGGCCTTGGGCTCGTCGCGTTAATGTGTATAACGGTTAGCTTCCACTTATTGAAATGGCACAGCCCATATTGGGCAAGCAAGCATGGCTGGGAATACGATTTACTGATGCTGAC
>DATMTU010000154.1:0-1919 GCA_035564035.1 Dongiaceae bacterium | reverse complement strand
GTGCCGAACCCTTATCACTGTAGGAACCTTTTACTTTCACGCCATCGGCTTTTAACGCGAAATAGGCATTTACGTCTCGCGAATAGATGGCGCTATAGCGCGTTTCCTCCGTTTGTAGGCATGTATCGGCCTCCCATTGCTTAACTATGCCTACAAGATTGTTGTAGCGCGATGGTGGACGATCAACAACAATACCATCGGTATTGGCCGATAGCACTACAAATCCCTCCAATGTCAATCGCTCGATAAGCATCAAAAGCGACAACTGCCCTGTTAGCGTTGTTTGCACCATCATTTGCGGATCATTGATAATTGAATAAGGATCGGACGTTTTGCCGAACGAACCGTTATTAGCAATTTTCAATCCGTTGGCTTCGGTTTCTAATTGCTTACGTATTATAGGATCAGTCGCTAAAGGAAACTTATGTTTGGACTCTGTACGGCGATCAACCATGCCCTGAAACACAGTTAGGAACGCTTCGCCTAAATGCGCTGGATAAAAGCGATTGCCTAAAATAAGGTTCGGATAATAGCCGGTAACGTCAATATCCAAAAGATTGCCAATGGCGGATTGACTTTTCTCATTAGAGTGCAAACCGCCCATGCCAATAGTGTAGGCATTTCCCGCGATCACAAGCGCGCGACCTTCAATCTCCGCAGGACATTCAACGTGTCCGCTTAAGCCTACAGTGATTGGCGTTTGCTGGATCGACGCTAGGGCCGCTGTAAGCTCGCTAGAGCGAAATTGGACGTAAGCGGGGGCCGAGTAGCAAAACACCTTGCCAACGGCGCTAGGGGGGCGCTGAGGGCGCTTCCCAGTCACTCTATGCAGTTCGGATCGTATCACGGCTTCGGCAAGCTGCGCGTCGCTCTTGGAGCGCAGATCGTCCGTCTTATACAACCGCCCAAAATCCTCCCGTAGCGCGATATGCGGGCGTAACTCGTTATAGATCAATTCTAGGTTATCAAGATCGTTAAAGCAGTAATCTTTAATTACTAACTTTTCCTCTCCGGTAAGCACGGTATCAGGATCAATTGGCAATTCTTGAATGCGTTCGGCATGTAAGCGCGCGGCGTAAAGCTTTTGACTGCCTTTAAGTGGACAAACTTCGATAACGTCGATATGGTTAAAAGGATGATCGTCCCATGTAATCCGTTCGTTTTCTTTGATTATACGATCAGACAACGCTTTTACGGCAAGACAATCATCACCGCGCAAGATAGCGCGCAAAATCGCCATATCGTATTTAATGCCGTTGAAACTAATTAGTTTGAAACGCGATAAGGCAAATGACAAAGCGTGAGTGTTAAATGGCGCTTCCATGTAGAAATATTGCTGCGATGGAAGGTGCTTGAACGCTACTAGATTGTAGTTGACATAGGTCTCAGTATCAAAAACTACTTCGTCGCCGAAAGGAAGTTCTAACGGTTGCCTACAGATAGCACGTTCCGGCGCGACATATTCCAAACGCCGCAAGGACGCCGGATTTACACCCGACGCCTTTGCTGGCTTTTTGGTTAGTTCTGCTTCGGTGAAGAACATATTAACGACGGTCTTGACTACAGATTAAACACCACCATTTGCCACAACCGCATTCTATTTGTTTTGCTGCATTTCGCCATCCGCGTAAATCCTCACACGACCAACATTTGCACTTTTGCCAATCGTTACAATTAATCACGTCAACCGCTCCAAGCGAAAACCCTTAGCATGAAATTCGCTAGGCGATGCCGTGCTAATATAGCGGTCGTTCCATTCCTTATCGCCAATTTCCGCAGGCCAAACCCGCGCTACATCAACAGAGCCGCCGATAATTTTAGCGCGGGTTCCTGCGCGGGCAAGTGCCGCGCTATCAGTAGGCGCATAAAGTTCAACCCGGCTTTCATCACCATTTTCAGCGTAGCCGATCAATTCATAG
>DATMTU010000153.1:0-5838 GCA_035564035.1 Dongiaceae bacterium | reverse complement strand
ATATGAATTTTCGGCATTATAAATGAGCGTGTCTTGTGGTGTTTGATGGTAGGCAATCTGCCCTTTTGCTTCAACATATTCTTCCATGCTGCGATGCACATCGAGGTGCTCTTGTTCAATAAATAACACGACAGCAATATGCGGCGACTTTTCAAGGTCCCATAGCTGAAAGCTGGAAAGTTCATATACCACAATATCGTCCGGCTGGATTTTCTCCAGAACGTCGAGTGCCGGCAGGCCGATATTCCCCACTAGCCACACTTTCTTGCCTGCTTTCTCAAGCATCGAAGCAATCAGGCTCGACGTTGTCCCCTTCCCCTTTGAACCGGTCACCCCAATGATTGACGCCGGGCACTTGGCGAAAAATTCATTCGTGGCTGACCAAATTTTGCCGTTCGTTGCGATTTTATACGGTGCTAACCCTGCAGTACGGATGACCATATCGAAGCCGTCCAGTTTTTGGAAGGCTCCTTCCCCTAGAATCGTCGAAACACCATCTGGCAGAGGGTGCGACGGCACGGTACTTTCATCAACGATAGTAAGCTCATTTGCCACGTCTTTTGACCAATACAAATAATTGGCTTCGCCTTCAAGTCCGTAGCCGGCAATCGCAATCTTCATGGCTTTAGTTTACGCCTTTTCGGTTTCTGGGTATAGCTTCGCAATGTGGTCGTTCAAGCCCAGCAATTCTTCGCGGTCGCCGTTGCTTACCGCGGCCAGCACCCAGGTGTTGGCTTCAACAAATTCCTTTGCAACTTTCATAATTTTTTCGCGCGTCACCTTACGAAGCATGTCGGGAACTTTTGAATAATCTTTCACAAAATCATCGGCAAAATAACGGCTGGTATAAAAGCCGCTAATTTGTGAAACCGTCTGGGCACCCATTTGGTAGCGGCCGAGGCCGAATGATTGCGCCGATTCAATCTCTTCATCAGTGAGCCTCCCGTCAAGTACTGCCTTAAGTTCGCGGGCCATGATAGCAAAAAGCTGCGGCGCGGTATCGTGGTTGACCTGGCCGGAAATGTCCCAAGCGCTGTCGTAGTAGCCGGCCGCGGTATACGAACCAACGTAATATGCGAGGCCTCGAGCGCGAGCTTTACCGTAAATACGCGACGTTGCTGTACCAGTTAGAATGTGGTTCAGGGCGTTCATGGCGTCAAGTTCTTCGTCCTCAAGTTGGCGTGGCACGCTCATCGTCCAGCCAAACGTCAGGTTACTCGCGTCCTTACGGCGGATGACCGTTGGGTTAGCCCCGTGAAGTTCATCGCGTGGCACTTTAAGGCGTTCACCGAGTGGTAATTCAAACCCTTCCAACTGGCGAATAATCTCTGACTTGCGGCCGCGAAGCTTGCCGGCAATGACAAACCGCATATTGCTCGTGGTATGGGTACGCTTATGATGCTCGCGAATGTCAGCGAGCGTGACGTTATTAATAGTCGCCAAACCCTGGCGAAATGTAAGGACATCTTCACCCAATAGCTGCTGTACGCGCGGCCACAAAATACGGTGGTGATCGTTAAGGTAAGTGGTCAGCTCGCTGCGCACGTTCCCCTTCTCAGCCTCGAGTTCTTTCTCGTTGAAGCGTGGCTCACAAATACTTAGTCGTTGCAGCTCAAGGATCCGATCCCACTCGAAATCGGCACAGTCGGCTTCGTAGACCATCGCGAAATCAGAGGTGTAGGCATTGTGGTAAGCGCCGTTTTTTGTAAACTCGGCCTCAAAGGCTTTTTCGCTACGGAAGCGCGCATTGGCGCCAAAAGCCATGTGCTCCATAATGTGCGCGACCTGTTCAATGTCTTTGTCTTTCGCGTAGCGGTTACCAGCGCGAAAATGAAACTGCATGCTCATGACAGTAGCGCCGGGTACGTTAATCAACAGGCCGCGGGCGCCATTTTTGAGCTTCACTTCTTCAATAGTATGGTTCATAACTAAGGTACTTTCGGAGTGCCGGAATTATCGGCGGCCAGTTTTTCGGTTTTGACGTTGGCTTTTCTTTTTCTTACGGGCTGCATTTTTCTTGGCAGCAGCATCCGCTGTTTTTTCGGCTTTCTTAACCTTGAAATCGTTGTCGCGGTTACTTTCACCGCCAGTCACGGTGTTGACGCCCTTTTCTACTGAACTTTCGGCCAAACGGGTCAGTTCGGTATCGTGGTCTTCGTCGGTACGAGCCATTGCATCGCGAGGGGTAACGTGAGTAATTGCACGCAGCACTTCATCGCGCAGCGTTGACTGCAAACTATCAAACAACTTTTGCGATTCACTGCGGTATTCAACTAGTGGGTCACGCTGCCCCACGCTGCGCCAGTGGATACCCTCGCGAAGGTGTTGCATGTTTTCGAGGTGCTGCATCCAGAGCGTATCAAGAACCTGGAGGTACACTTCACGTTCAACCTTTCGCAGGACATCAGTTTCAAGTTCTTCTTCTTTAGCGGCGTAAAGTTTCTTCACCTCTTTCATCGCCAATTCAAAACGGGCTTTGTCGCGCTTTTCCGCACCAATCGCCTTAAGCTTCTTGTCGTTCAATGGGAAGATTTCGGTGAATTGTTCGGTGAAATTCTTATTGTTTTTCGCTGGAACAACGGTAAGTTCACGGACTTTGTTTTCGATCAGGCGTTCAATTTCACCCTTAATGTCTTCGCCTTCCAAAATCTTGCGGCGAATAGTATAGACGACGCGGCGGTGGCGGTTAATGACGTTGTCGTACTGGACGACGTTTTTACGGTTGTCGAAGTTGTAACCTTCGACACGCTTTTGTGCAGCTTCGAGGGTCTTCGACACCATCTTGTGTTGCAGCGGCATATCGTCGTCAACCCCAATACGGCCCATCAGTGATGAAATGCGTTCACCCTGGAAGATACGCATCAGGTCGTCTTCGGTCGAAACGTAGAACTGGGTAATGCCCGGGTCGCCCTGGCGACCACCGCGACCACGAAGCTGGTTGTCGATACGGCGTGATTCGTGGCGTTCTGAGCCGATGACCACGAGCCCACCAAGTTCCTTGACGCCTTTGCCAAGCTTAATGTCGGTACCACGACCAGCAATGTTGGTCGCCAAGGTAATTGCGCCCTTCTCGCCAGCCTTTTCGATAATCGCCGCTTCACGTTCGTTGTTTTTTGCGTTCAAAATTTCGTACGGCACCTTTTCTTTGTCGAGGTGTGCAGCAATTAATTCGTTCTTAGCAATTGAAGCGGAGCCAACCAAAACTGGGCGGCCTTCGTCGTGGTGCTCTTTAATCACATCGGCAATTGCCTTCAGTTTGGCTTTTTCAGTACGGAAAATTAAGTCTTCGCGGTCTTCACGAGTAATCGGCTTGTTTGGCGGTACTTGAATGACGTCGAGCTTGTAGATTTGCTGGAATTCTTCGGCTTCAGTAAATGCTGTACCGGTCATGCCGGCCAATTTTTTGTACAAACGGAAGTAGTTTTGGAATGAAACCGTCGCCAGTGTCATGCTTTCTTGCAAAATTGGTACGCTTTCTTTCGCTTCAATTGCCTGGTGAAGGCCTTCATTATACCGGCGGCCTTGCATCAGACGACCGGTAAATTCATCGACAATAATTACTTCACCATCTTTCGTCACCACGTAGTCTTTGTCGCGCTTAAACAGCGTTTGGGCACGCAACGCTTGGTCGAGGTGGTACACAGAACGAACATATTCTGGACTGTATAAGTTTTTTACCCCTAACAGTTTCTGTACTTTGTCTACCCCTTCGTCGGTGAGCGCAACCATCTTGCGCTTTTCGTCAAGCGT
Organism: Dongiaceae bacterium; assembly: GCA_035564035.1. GTDB lineage: Bacteria > Patescibacteriota > Saccharimonadia > Saccharimonadales > Saccharimonadaceae > Microsaccharimonas. Next base: position 2,088 of record DATMTU010000153.1, on the reverse strand, counting down.
GTAATCTTCGGGCACTAATTTGGCCGCAATACGGGCAAATTGTTGGTAGCTTTCCGGGTTTTCGCTCGCTGGTGCACTAATAATCAACGGTGTCCGAGCTTCGTCAATAAGGATTGAGTCTACCTCGTCCACGATGGCATAGTGCAAGTCGCGTTGGCGAAGCAGTTCAACTTCATTCACCATGTTGTCGCGCAGGTAGTCAAAGCCGAATTCATTATTTGTTCCATAGGTAATATCAGCCACGTAAGCCTCTTTACGCGTTGAGGGGCGGAGTTTTTTCATGCGCGGATCGGTGTGATCTTCGTTATCAAAACCTGGGTCAAAGATGAATGAGGCTTCGTTAATAATAACCCCTGTTGAAAGGCCTAGGAAGTGGTAAATTTCACCCATCCAGCCAGCGTCACGTTGCGCCAAGTAGTCGTTGACGGTGACAACGTGCACACCCTTGCCTTCCAGGGCGTTCAGGTAAGCCGCCAGGGTTGCCATTAAGGTCTTCCCTTCACCGGTCTTCAACTCGGCAATATCGCCTTCATGAAGAACCATACCGCCAATCAGCTGCACATCGAAGTGGCGCATGCCAAGCACACGGTCGCTGGCTTCGCGCACCAACGCAAAAGCATCAGGCAGAATACTATCGAGTGTCGTCCCCTTTTTAGCAAGGCGCTTTTTTAACACCTCAGTTTGCTTCTTCAGTTCAGGCTTCGAAAGTTTCTTGTATTTGTCGGCAAGCCCATTAACCGCGTCAACTTTCTTTTGAAGTCGCTTTAATGTTTTCTTCTGTGGGTCACCAAAGATTTTGGTAAGCGCCCCCTGCCGTGTCATTGCCATGTTGTGTTACCCCGCCTTTCAGGAAATAAATCGGTAAATTTCTTTAGGGGTTATTATAGCACAAATGAGTGAGCGAAAAGAGGGTTTACCCTCTTTTCCGAACGAGTGCAGTACTATGCCGCGACGCAGGCGCGGGATAGCATGAAGGGACGTTAAAGTATCTCTACGCTTTTCGCATCGCCTGTCGTATCCCCAGCCTGCACCACTCGCACCGTATCCCCAACCTTAATATCGCTGACTGCAGCCGCGCTGCCAGTATTGGTAACGGTCGTATTGCTGGTGATGGCATAAGTTACGATTGCGCCGCTCGCCGTTTTGACGCTCAAGCTAGTGCTCGAAATAGCCGTGACCGTACCTCGCACCCCATTTGTCATGTGTCCGAGCCCAGCGCCATAAACACCTCGACCACCCATAGCGCCCATACCACCTGTAAACGGTGTCTGCACGCCCAGGCGCGGCCGCGCACCAAAATGCGTTGCAACCAAACCCGCCATAAACCCGGCACCAACCCCCACAATGAGCACCGCGATGCCGATAGCAATGCTAATACCAATAACTGTTCCCTTATTATGGTTCGGCATCGATGGCTTTGCTGATGACGCCCCATTTTCCTTATCATGATTGATATCTGCCATAATAATCTCCTTTGATTAGGCTTATCAAAAGTCACTATAGCGAACCATCATGAAGAAGACGTGAAACATCACTGATGAGATTATGAAGGGGTCAGCTCCCTATCAGCTGACAGAAAATGGGTATGTGAAAACTAAAGCGCCGCCAACTTACGATCACTAATTGAATCTTTGTATTTGCGCAGTTGAGCAATGAGCTTTGCTTCAACAATATCGATAGCCGCCATCATATTGAGTGTTGAATCTTTAGCGGTAATAACTTTATCAGGAACTTGCAAGATAACTTCTGCCTCGTATTTATTACCGTGGTCGCGGTTCACTTGCCGCAGTTTCACATCGGCCGCCATTGTTTTCCGGGCGTGCGATGGCACATATTTATCGAGTTTTCCAACCTTCTCCATAACGTATTTTTGTGTTCGCTCATTCACGTTATATTTGATGCCGGTGATATCAATAGATGCTATCATAGCTTCCCTCCGTGGTTGGTTGATACTTCTATTTTACGACATTTTGAGATAGTGCGCCATGCTACGAGCTAGCTTTTGAATCCAGGTTTCATGACGACGAGTCTGACTCACGAGTGCTGTTACTTCTATCTCGGCGGCCTCGAAACGAGATTCGTATTTAT
>DATMTU010000152.1:0-1774 GCA_035564035.1 Dongiaceae bacterium | reverse complement strand
AGTGGGCAGTGATTACGCAACTGTAGTATCACAGGTAGATACTTCTTTATTGAACAGTGGTACTGAAGCTCAGATAGAGGCGCAATTGTCTAATCTCAGAACAGCTTTTGCAAGTAACAAAAGCATCCAAGTAACGACTTATACCTATAGCCCATTAATCGGGATGATGAGTTCAACGGATCCGGCGGGTCATATTATGTATTACGAATATGACGGCTTCGGGCGTTTGATAGATATTAAGGATCAGTATGGTAACATTATTAAACATATAGCCTATCATTATCAGGGGCAGTAAAACATAAGCCATATGAGAAAAAGCAGAAATAGATTATTTTTATCCGTTGTTTTCCTTGCAGGTATATTGCTGTTCTTTGCCAGTCCGGTAATGAGCCAGTGTGTCTTTGCCAATTATACCCTGACGCCCAGCGGCAATATCTGCGGCTCTACCGCAACGATTACTTTGTCTGGTTCCCAGTCAGGTGTCAGCTATCAATTGTTGGGGGGCACCAATGATGGGGATATTGGCAGCCCCATAGCCGGTACCGGTACCGCTATCAGCTGGCCGAATGTTTCTATTGTGGCGGGCGGCGGTTATGTAGTAGAAGCCGCTAAAAGCGGCTGTTCTGGTACTGTTGTGGCCGAGACATATCTTAATGCTCTTGTTCCTCTGGCTTCTACGGATGTGACCGTAACGGTCAGCAATAACGGTGCTATGTGTTCGGGTGGTTCTGTAACGCTTACCGCTACCGTTGCTAATGCACCTAACAGGACGGGCATTACCTACCAATGGTTTTATTACCACGGAGGACCTATTGCAGGTGCTACCTCATCCACTTTTACCACAAGCACCGCAGAAACTTATAATGTATTAGTCAGTTGCAACTGTGGTTCTCAGATGATACAGTGCCCATCTATTACCGCGGAATCTCTTCCAACAGCACCAGGACCTGTTAGTGGAATAGATACGATTTCCAACGGTGCCCTTACTCAGTCTGTATATACCATAACGCCTTCTGCTAATGCAACAGGCTATGCTTGGTCTCTCAGCAATATGGCAGCAGGGAGTATCGCGCCAAACGGGACAAGTGCTATCGTAACTTGGAATGCCGGATTTATTGGTATCGTAACGGTTAATGCAGCAGCGACCACGGCTTGTGGCAACACGCCCGCAGCAGGTCTGGCGGTAACCTTGCAGCCACGAACGCTGGTTTCTGATAATCAAAATTATATATTAAGTACTTCTGTACTTTCCGCAGGTGCTACTACCGATGCGGACATTACCAACCTTAGCTCGGCAGCGATACGCCAGCAGATAACTTATTTCGATGGTTTAGGCAGACCTATGCAGGATATTGCTATACAGGCTGCACCGGATGGAAAAGATATCGTTACGCCCATTACTTATGACGGCTACGGAAGGCAGGACAAAAGCTACCTACCCTATGCGGCGGGCGATACAACAGGCAGCTACCGATCTGCTATCAACCCAACTTATACCAACAGTGCACAGTACCTGTTCTACCAACAAACAGCAGATACCAGCATTCCGGTAATACCTAATCCTTATAGTCAGACAGTCTTTGAAGCCTCACCGCTCAACAGACCCTTGCAACTCGCTAACCCGGGTAGCACCTGGGCAGTAGGTAGTGGACACACCGTCAATACCGACTATGAAATAAATGTCGCGTCGGAAGTCAGGTTATGGAATATTACCACCGATGCCAATGGCAACAACACTGGTGCTACCGGCAGTGGCTATTACGCAGCCGGGGAA
>DATMTU010000151.1:0-1556 GCA_035564035.1 Dongiaceae bacterium | reverse complement strand
GGCGAGGCCGCAAGGCCAAGTCGACTGGACAGGCTGGCAATTCACAATATCTGGCTGAGTATTTAATGACCACACCAATTAGCCACATCGCGCTGCTCTGCCGAGTTGGTTTGTCGAGAGACAAGCCCAGCGTTGATGGTGGTGGTGTGGGCTCTCAAGCGTGAGGTAAGGGCAATTCGTGGATGCCTTGGCATGTACAGGCGATGAAGGACGTGGCACGCTGCGATAAGCGTCGGTGAGGTGTGAGCAACCTTTGACCCGACGATTTCCGAATGGGGAAACCCACCTATCCGATTAATCCTGCACGTTGGAAACGGCGGTCAGGGTTAGTTGGTTCAGGTATCTCTTAACTGAATACATAGGTTTCGAGAAGCGAACCCGGTGAACTGAAACATCTCAGTAGCTGGAGGAAAAGACATCAACCGAGATTCCGTTAGTAGTGGCGAGCGAACGCGGACCAGGCCAGTGCCTGATTATGAGTTAGCAGAACACTTTGGGAAGAGTGGCCGGAGCGGGTGATAGCCCCGTATGCGAAAGCAAGTAATCAGGACTCGAGTAGGGCGGGACACGTGTAATCCTGTCTGAACATGGGGGGACCACCCTCCAAGCCTAAATACTCGTACATGACCGATAGCGAACTAGTACCGTGAGGGAAAGGTGAAAAGCACCCCGATGAGGGGAGTGAAACAGTACCTGAAACGGATTGCCTACAAGCAGTAGGAGGGTCTTTATGGCCTGACTGCGTACCTCTTGCATAATGGGTCTGTGACTTAATGTTTCAAGCAAGCTTAAGCCGATAGGTGTAGGCGCAGCGAAAGCGAGTCTGAATAGGGCGCTTTAGTTTGAAGTATTAGACCCGAAACCCGGCGATCTATGCATGACCAGGATGAAGGTGCGGTAACACGCACTGGAGGTCCGAACCGATTAACGTTGAAAAGTTACCGGATGAGTTGTGCTTAGGGGTGAAAGGCCAATCAAGCCGGGAAATAGCTGGTTCTCCGCGAAAACTATTGAGGTAGTGCCTCGAGCGGACACCATAGGGGGTAGAGCACTGGATGGTTGCGGGGGTCGCGAGATCTACCAATACTAACCAAACTCCGAATACCTATGAGTGATACTCGGGAGACAGACGGCGGGTGCTAAGGTCCGTCGTCAAAAGGGAAACAGCCCTGACCTACAGCTAAGGTCCCCAAGTCGTGTCTAAGTGGGAAAGCATGTGGAAATCCCAAAACAACCAGGAGGTTGGCTTAGAAGCAGCCATCCTTTAAAGAAAGCGTAACAGCTCACTGGTCTAAACAAGGGTTTCTGCGGCGAAGATGTAACGGGGCTCAAGACACGCACCGAAGCTTAGGGTGTGTACGCAAGTGCACGCGGTAGCGGAGCGTTCCGTAAGCCTGCGAAGCGATCTGGTAATGGGTCGTGGAGGTATCGGAAGTGCGAATGCAGACATGAGTAGCGATAAAGAGGGTGAGATGCCCTCTCGCCGAAAGACCAAGGGTTCCTGCGCAAGGCTAATCCGCGCAGGGTGAGCCGGCCCCTAAGACGAGCCCGAAGGG
>DATMTU010000150.1:0-1544 GCA_035564035.1 Dongiaceae bacterium | reverse complement strand
AACGCTATACTCAAGGTCTTTTGCTACTTTTTTTTTTGACCCTTTGGCCTTGACGAGTGTGATCTTCTCACCTGATGATTGCGATGACGAACTGCCGCCAGAACTGGTTTGAGTGCCAGCGTCTTCGAGCGGTATCTGCTGAATGGTGGTGAATAACTGCTGTGCACCGGCGATCTTGTTGTTCTGAAGTGTCGGGTCTTGGTCTCGTATCTCTTCTCTGGTTATCCAGCGATCGACACCTTGATTGTAGTAGTTGAGCAGGTATTCTTTGTCGTCCGGCACGATGTTGTGGTGGCCGACTGAAAGTGTCTGCCCCTTGTTCACCTTGCCGTAGTATTTGACCATGATCTTCTGAATGGTGTCGTCCATGCGGCTGAGCTTGTTGTCGAGCGTCCACTTGCTGAAAATGTACTCAAGCGTTTCAACAGATGAGCGACCCAAGCCCTCACCCTGTGACATACCGAGCAGACCTTTCGGCACCTTGAACATAAGTAGTATCTGATCAACGGTAGTTTGCTTCAGGCTGTCGAGCTGCATATCTGATAGGTTCGAGCTGGTCGGCGTGAATGAGACTTGACTGTCACGAACCAGAGCCACCTTACCGGCGTTCTCAACGCCCTCGTATCGCTCTCGCCACTGCCTGACAAACTTGTTCCACGCTTCACGGCCGATCTTGCCCTGTACGTTCAATACGCCGCTCATGGCAGCGTTGTTGTTGAAGTAGTTGCGAGTGAACTTGCTGACCTCTTTCTCGGTCATAACGTACTCAATGGCAGCCTCAAGAGCCGACTTACCACGGTAAGGGTTCTCGGGGTTGAACTTCATGTAGTGAATAATCTCGTCAGTCGTGAACGGTACTTTGTTGGCACCGTTGCCGGTGGTGTAGCGGTAGCCAATCACATCACCTGTTGCTCTATCAACAACGACGTTCATCTTGTCAGGTCGAAGCAGGTAGATTTGTTTTACGCCGGTATCGTAGCCGGTCTTCTGGCCGGGCACCATGTACCAAAAGAACTCACCAAACATTTCGACGAACGTCTGCGAGCCCTCAAACAAGTCATAAAAGCTGATGTCCGGGTTCGGGTCTTGCAAGAGCTGAAAGAAAGGGTGATTAGGCACAGTGACAATCTTGCCCTTATTGTCGGTGGTAAACGGAAACGGTGCGTACTTACCAGCCACGCCCTCAGAGATGAGGTCGATACAGCGGTATGCGAGCCCCTGATAGAGCGATAGGAGTTTGATGTCTTTCTTTGAGCCGGTGAACTGATCGACGTAGCTGAAGTCGTCTGACGAACCATAGCCGAAAAGTCGCTTTGCGATGTAGGTTTCGATTACCCTTGTGATTTTTCTATTGTTGCCTTGCATTGAGTTAAAACCCTTTAAGCTTAGATTATATCAGTATCGTCATCGTCTGCAATATCGCTTACGGTGATGAATGTTAAGGCGAGAGCGTCGGCTGTGTCAGGGCTTTCTATACCCCTGTCAGCAAGCTTGTCTTTCGGTTCCATGATTATTTTAGAGCTTGCGTTCTCTTTGTAGTTTAT
>DATMTU010000149.1:0-3521 GCA_035564035.1 Dongiaceae bacterium | reverse complement strand
GTCGGCTCTACGTTAGCCGCCGCAAGGATGTCTCGAGCAAATTTCGGACCGATACCATAAATATAGGTAAGAGCCACGTGAACTTGCTTTTCTGAAGGGATGGTTACCCCTGCAATTCGAGCCATGCTTAACCCTGCCTTTGCTTGTTCTTAGGTTTCTTCTTGTTGATGACGCGCAATCGGCCTTTACGGCGGACCAGCTGGTCATCGGGACTGATTTTTTTGACACTCGCACGAACTTTCATGAGCGAACAAACTCCTTCAGGAAAAACCCTGTCTTAATGAGAACGATATGATTGTATAACGTACTCGGTTATTAATCTCTTGCGCGGAAGACGATTCTGCCCTTCGTAAGATCGTAGGGGGTCAACTCAACTTCCACGGTATCGCCTGGTACTAAGCGGATGTAATGCTTGCGCATCTTGCCGCTAATGTGAGCGATAATACTTAGGCCATTCTCAAGTTCCACCTTAAACTGAGTATTAGGCAGTGCTTCCACTACCTTACCGCGCATTTTGATTACCTCTTTAGAACTAGCCATAAGTTACAGTAGTGGATTATACACGAAAATGTCGTGTTAGTAAAGCGCTTTCAAGAAGATACCACCGACTTTTTCGGCATTGGTGGGTTTATTAGGTTTCATTGTAGCAAACCAGCTACAGGCGTCAAGACTTTGCCCTTATGCCTCAATACTTAATAGAGTTAAGTAGCAAGGTATGAGGACGGAGGGGTGGTTCCCCGTCCTCATACCACGGGCTAGAACCCGTTGTAGTGGACGACGAATCGCCGTGTTGCCACCTGGTTGGCTCGGTCGTTAACGTTACTTGACACATCTCCCACGCGTGCCGGATAGCAGGTGACCGCGACGACCTTCATCGTGCTGTGGACCTCCTCGGTGTTACCGAATGCTGTCTGATGCGCTTCGACAACAGTCCTCTTGAGAAATCTCTCAAGATTTTCTTGCACAAATGTACAAGCGTCCTCGTCGTCGAGCGTATCAGTCTGCTCGTTCAGCCACAGGCTCGCCAGCCTTGACCGGTTCAGCACCAGTCGAAACTGTGAGGTGACTTGCCGTGCGTGATTATGAGGCGGAAAGAAGTCGGAGACAAACTTTCCGCTCATGGCGGCCTCCATGGCAAGTATGCCGTTCTCGAACAACAGCGCCTCGCCAATATCATCAGGGATCATGCGTCCCCCTCCATCAGGTACTCCATAGGCCATCAGGGTAACGGCCTTAAGATTTGTATAGTATACCATTTTCTACGCATTATGAAAAGTAAAAGGACGTAGCCGTGGGAGCTAACGGCCTAAAAATAGAGCGTCCTATCCTTCAAGCGTGAAATACATTCACGATTCAAGGATAGGGACAGAGGATGGAGCCTCCGACCCTACCCGCTAGCGAGCCGGCTGAGCTACGATAGTTCAGCCAATCCGCAGGGGCGGTTCGGGTGAGAGCAGAAAGCCTTCTTCCAGGTTGTCTTCGCGCTCGACCTTGCCGAACATGAATGCCACGCCGGCCTTTAGCTGATAGCGCGGGATAGCATCCCGGTTGACGGTCTCGACGGTAATGAGCCAGTCCGGATCGCCTGCTTTGTCGTTCAGTGCTCGTTCGAGCGCATCAAACATCCACAGGTTGTTCGGGTCATCCGCCAGCGTCAGCTCCTTCCGAATGAAGAAGTTGAAGTAGCCGAACGCCCAACGTCGACGGGTCGCCTGACCGGTGCCGGAGCCTACGTGCCAGAAGGTCTCTTCGAAGTGCTGCTTCCAGACAAGCCATTCGACGAACGAACGTGCATCTTCGCGCTTCTGATGCGCCCTGTAGCGTCGCCACAGGTTGTCGACCAGTGTCTTGACGGCCTTAGCGCGCATGTTCGCCACCGCCTGCAGGTAGAGCGAAGTGAGGTGCTGGATGTTCACCAGCTCCCGAGCGACTTCACGTGCGGTCATGACCGCCATTGCATCACATCCTCTGTCAAAAAATCACGCCCCACCCTGCCGGTGAGACTGGGTGGGTTGATACTTTTAATTATACCATTTTATTGGTTAATTCGCAAGTTGTGGGCCACTCCTTATTAGTCGTAGTACTACGGGGCAGTAACGCCCGTGGGCTCTCCTTATCAGTCGTAGTCGTCGTAGGTTACCATCAACGCACGTGAGTTGATTTGGCGGAGTGTTTCAAGCCCTACGGAAACCACAATCAAGAGCCCGGTACCACCGATTGAGAGGTTGGTATTGCTGATGCCAGCCAACTGGTACAAAAGGTATTCAGCAATAAACGGCGTCACGGCAATAAGGCCAAGTACCAACGAACCGAACAGGATCAGACGGTTAACGGTTGTCGTGAGGTACTTCTCGGTCGTCTTGCCTGGGCGAACCCCTTCGATAAACCCACCTTGCTTCTGCAGGTTTTCGGCGATTTCGTTCGCGTTAAAGACGATACCTGTGTAGAAGTAGGTAAACAGAATCACCAAGATAAAGTATGCCGATGGGTAGATAAACGACTGCCACTCGGCACCAGTGAAGCTACCGGCGGTTGGTGCCTGGAACCAAAGGATCAAATTACTGGCAATGTCAGCATACGCTGGGTTATTGGTTGCCTTCAAGATCTGCCCGACGAACGCTGGTAGTGACAAGAAAGCTACTGCAAAGATGACCGGGATCACCCCGGCGGCAATAAGCTTCACAGGAAGGATGCTCTTCACGCCACCATAACTACTGTTGCCTTGTACGCGCTTTGCATAGTTAATGGTAATGACGCGCTGCGCCTCGTTGATTTTGACCAAGAAGTACAGCAGGAAGAGCGAGGCCAGCAAAATTGCCAGCGCCACCCAAAACACGGTTGGGTTCATTGGGATCGTAAACCAGTTGAAAATATGCATCACGCCGCTTGAAGTATCAAACAACGATGAACCAATGGTTGAGAGCATTGACGGCAACTGGCTAATAATACCAGCAAAGATCAGTAAGCTAATACCATTACCAATCCCCTGTTCGGTGATGAGCTCGCCAAGCCACATAAGCAACACCGAACCGGCCGTCATTGCCGTGACAGCAACCACCCATTCGATAGGTGTTGGTGCCGACAGAACCGTTGAGTTACCCGCTAGAACGGTTTGGCGAAGAATAAAGATGAAAGCAATCGACTGCACAATCGCCAGTGGAATTGTTATCATGCGTGTCCACTGGTTAATTTTGCGGCGGCCAGACTCACCATCCTTGTGAAGTTCTTCAAGGCGAGGAATAGCCTTCGTCAACAGCTGGGTAATTACCGAAGCGGTAATGAATGGAGTAAGCCCCACCAATACGATTGAGAAGCTTGCCAATGCGCCACCAGACAGCAGGTTCAAGAACCCACCAAAATCAGTGCTACTCACAACACTGTTAATAACCTGACGAAGCTGGGTCGGCTCGGCAAGCGGCACGGGGATGTGCGCAATGAGGCGATAAACAATAATAATACCCAATACGATAAGCAGACGCTTCTGCATATCACGGTTTTTTAGCGATTTGAAAATGATTTTC
>DATMTU010000148.1:0-1836 GCA_035564035.1 Dongiaceae bacterium | reverse complement strand
TCTACGCCATTCTCGGAGTAATGATTGTTTCGATTCTGACCTATCTAGCGGTCACTGTCGCTCGTATTAAAGGTAAAGTTGATGCCACTACTGCCTATGCCCAAGTAAACCGCTACGACGACGCTCATTTTGCCAAAACTGCCGAACGAGCCCAGACTCCTTTCCATCCGAAGCCTGCTGAGATGCCAAAGTACGTTCCAGTGGACGCCTTATCAGAAGACCAAGCTATTGAAGCCTTAGAGAAGTACGGAGAATAAGTATGGCATTACGTGATATTTTGAATAAATTAACTCCTCCATCAGAAGATGATGCGATTATTGCTGAAACCGATAAGATTTGGGCGTATTTGAAAAGCTCTCGTCGTCGCCGTGAGTATCAGTGGTACTTAGACGAGCAGATGTACGACAACTACCAAGCATTGCAGTTTAACACCCTGACTAAGCGAGCCGAATACAATAACAACGATGTCAACGCCGATAAGGTCGTGGTTAACAAGGCTTTCCAACAAGTACGGGGCGTGGTGAACTTCCTGAACGCTGAACACCCTGCTACCGGGGTTCGTCCTGGAGATAGTTCTGATACCAGTTACCTGCGTGCTAAAAAAGAAAAGCACCTGATTGATTACTGGTATCGTCACCTTGGCTTAAATGCTGAAGCTAAGTTAGTTTCTACCTCTGGAGCTAAACTGGGGCTAGGCTGGATGAAAGTTCTCTACAATAACGATGCTCTTGCCCCTACTAAACCATTTACGATGGCTGATGGGACGGAGCGACAATTCCAATACGGCGAAGTGATGGCTACCTGGGTTGATACCTGGGAGATTTATCCTGACCCACTCGCTAAAGACAAGTCAAAGATGCGTTACATTGCCCAAGCCGTCGTTCGTACTGTGGGAGAAGTCCAATCCAACCCACTTTATAAGAACCGCGAGAAAGTAACGGCCGACAACCAATTAGCTGCTTCTGCCCTGAAACGTGCTAAGATTCGCCAAGACCTCGCTTATAATGCGACTGTTCAAGGACAGCCAAATGGTATGGATACTGTCTTGGTACTGGAAATTTTCCGCAAGATTTATAACAAAGATACGAATAAGTGGGAAGTCTGGGTCACTACTCGTACCGAAAATGGTGTCTTACTTCGCCACGAAAAATGGAGCACTAATGAATTTCCATTTGAATACTTCCAGGTTGAAAATGCCTCAACAGTGGTTAACTCCCGTGGTGTCATTTACAACATTCGTGAACCGATTCGTGCTATCAACCAACTGGTTTCTCAAGTTCAGGAATCAGCTCGGGTCATGGGTAAGCTCAACTGGTTAATTCCTCGTGGCTCAAATGTTAACGTGATTACTGATGAGACTGGACAGTTCATCGAATACGATGTCACGCCAGGTGGTGCTCCCCGTCAAGCAGTTGCGGGTTCTCTACCAACCTACATCATGCAACAGATTCAAATGCTTAACGGCTTCGTTGAAGATATCGGTGGTATGCACGCCTCCTTTAATGGTCGAGCACCATTCGCTCAAGCTTCTGGTGACTTAGTTGATGCTCTTTCAGAAGGCGACCAAAACTCACTGACCTTGATGCGTGATAACTACGATGATTTCTTTGTTCGTGTCTTTAAGCTTATGCTGAAGACCGCAAAAGTTAATTATAAGAACTCTCGTCAAATCCCCGCTGCCGAACAAGACCAATTTGGACAGTCTCGTTGGTTTGAGATTAAACCAGAAGATATTTCAACTAATGATGACCTCGATGTTTCAACTGGAGCACAGATGCCTTACTCTATCGCTCAAAAACACCAGATGTTTATGAACCTGTGGAAAGAAAAGGCGAT
>DATMTU010000147.1:0-4461 GCA_035564035.1 Dongiaceae bacterium | reverse complement strand
ACCACTATGCTAAAATCAGGGGTGAATAGGTGGCACTCGTCACTATTCATACAATTTGGCAAAAAATAGCCTAACCCTTTGGCCCGTGGTAATAAACCTGGGTATCGGATCATTTCCCAAAGGTATGGTTGTAAATCGTGTTAACAATACTGATCCCGTCGTTCAGGCATGTTAACACGTCGCACTAGGAAACTTTTGCGGGGCATTCATTGGTCCGCCTAGTGGCGGGTTCTGTGCGTTCGGCCCTTCGTGAAATCATTATAAAATCGGCGGTATAGTGGGTTATGTGCCAAAAATGAAACGGCTTACCGCGGGGCGAATTGCGTGGGCTATCACATCAGCCTTTATTATTATTGGGATGACAGCACTTCTTTACGATAAGTTTATTGCGGTGTAGGTTATTTCTTTATTAAAACAAGTAACTCGCGCGCCACGACTTGGTCGGGGCGGAAGTAGAGGAGTTGGTCATTGCGAACGGTAGCAAGTTCCACAAAACGAAAGCCATAGGTTTCCAGTGATTGTATGAGCGGAAGGTGCGTAAACGTACCTTCTTTATTTTTCCAAGCAGGGACGGCTAAAACAACGGGCGTACCGGGAGCAAGTTGCTTGGAGAGATTCTCTAGAAAACTACCAATAATATGGTTACAGTTACCGCGCACTTCAGTCAGTTTTGCCGGGGATGGCGGAGCACTAAATGGCTGGCCAAGGTAGGTTTCGCAAACGACGGCATCGAGAGGCTTTTCCCAGGTGGTAGTCATAGCGTCGCCTTCGTGAACTTTCCAGGTGGTCTTGATGGGGTATTTGCCTTCAAGCCAGGTGAGGTTATCGGTGGTGTAGCGGATCATTTTTTCTGAAAGGTCGGTCCCGTAGGCATCGTAACCCATAAGGAGGGCTTCTTGTAAAAGAACACCAGTCCCGCAAAATGGGTCGAGCAGGCGAGTGCCTTCAGGGCCGGCAGCGAGGTTAATCATGATTTGGGCGAGCTTTGGTGGTAGCATACCTACAAAAGCATCGCGGCGTGGGCGGCCTTGGTCGCGGCCAGCCAGAGCGGTGATGTTTTGCGCGCCGGTACTTTCGGCAATGATAGTTTTTTCTTTGCCGCGAATGATAAGGAGTTCAATTTTATTATCGGCCAGTCCCAGCTTGTTGTGGTGCGATGTTGCCGTACTGAGGGCGATTTCTTGATTGGGGATTAGCCGTAAACTAACACCCGATTGCTTGAGCTTACTCTTGAGGGTTAAGCCAACTTTTTGTAGCTCGCGTGGCGAAATCGTCACCCCGTAGGCGCTTAACCCAAGGGTAATTTTGCCTTCATGCGTGCGCCATGTCTGGCTGTAGTAGCGAACAATCGCCTCGCTAATGCGCCGCCAGTCAGTCGTCGGCAACTGCTCAATAACGCGACCAATCTTCTGTGAACCACCAAGGCGTTGGATATCAACTTTGTGACGTGTCTCGATGAGTGCTGAAGTAGGGGAGAACCAGCGAACATCGCCGTACAATCGCTCAAGCTCAGCGATAGAAAGTTCCGGTTGGCGACCTAAAAGGGCAATATACATACAATAAGTATATCATCGACCGTCCCTTGTTCGGTCTCGCCATGGTAAACTAATGAAAGTATGAAGTTATCTTTCCGCACCTGGCTGACTATTGGCACCTTAGCCCTATTGACCATCGTCGTTATTTTCGCGTGGCCGGAGATTCGCAAGGCGTGGCATCTCCTTGGCCAAGTAAATTTGTGGATTTTGTTTTTGCTGATTCCTGTGCAGTTGGCGAGCTACTATGCTACAGGTGGCATGATCTTCTCGTATCTTCGTTCGAAGGGTGACTTACAGGATATGTCGCATTGGTCGATGGCGCGCTTGGCGTTAGAGCTGAACTTTGTGAACCACATTTTGCCAAGTGGCGGGGCAGCCGGCTTTTCATATTTAGCGTGGGTGCTGAGCCGTCATAAAGTTGCGGTGGCGCGTTCAACCATGGCACAAATTATTCGGTTTGCCTTAACTTTCATCGCTTTTGTGGTCATTATGGTGCTGGCACTCCTTATCCTCACACTGAACCAGCAAATTAACCGCTTGATGGTAGCCGTTGGGATTCTACTGGTGGTGATGGCGATCCTGGCGATCTTTAGTGTTATTTGGTTAGTGAGCAACCGCCAACGGCTGGCGCGTTTTTCAGAATGGCTGACGAAAAAGGTGAACCATTTTGTGGCGTGGGTGACTCGCGGTCGAAAGAAGACTGTTGCGAAACAATCGGTTATTTTCCATTTCTTCGAAGGATTACATGATGATTATTTGGCGCTTCGTCGTGATCGCCGGGTGCTGATTCGGCCGTTCCTATGGGCAGCCATCGCTAATGTTCTTGACGCCGCGTTGATTTGGATCGCTTTCTGGTCGCTAGGGTATCCAATTGACGGATCACTTTTGTTTGTGGCCTTCGGCGTCGCTTCTATTTTGAGTGCAATTTCGGTGACGCCGGGCGGGGCGGGGGTATATGAAGCAGTGATGGTGGCCTTTCTGGCAGCCAGCGGTATTACGCCTGATGTGGCGATTGCTGGGACGTTGCTGGCACGCGTCACCCTCCTGACCGGTACTATTCTATTCGGTTATATCTTTTACCAATTAACGGTACTTCGCTATGGAAAACATACCGTTGAGCGTTAGCGACTTTGTCGCGCTTATAAACCAGACCCTTGAGTATGCTTACCCAGTTGTGACGGTAATTGGCGAGATTGCCGAATTTCGCGTGAGCCAAGGCAAGTGGGTCACCTTTAAGTTAAAAGATGATGAATCGGTGGTGGAGTGTTTTATGACCGCTTTTCAGCTACGCCAGCCACTCGAAAACGGGATGCAGGTGAAAGTGATTGCCCAGCCGCGCTTGAATGGCAAGTGGGGGAAGTTCAGCCTGACAGTGCGCACGGTGCAGTTAGTGGGCGAGGGATCAATCAAAAAAGGGTTCGAATTGTTGAAGGCGAAGCTTGAGGCCGAAGGGCTATTTGCCTCAGAACGTAAGCGTCCGTTGCCTCGTGTGCCATCGCGTATTGCGGTGATTACAAGCACCGAATCGGCGGCCTATGCTGACTTTTGTAAGATTTTGAATGAACGGTGGGGTGGTTTGGATGTTGAGGTGGCGCATACCCAGGTGCAGGGCGAGCCGGCGGCCGACCAAATGGTGCGAGCCATCCATTATTTTAATAGTCTTGAAGTTTTGCCTGATGTTTTGGTACTGATTCGCGGTGGTGGGAGTGCCGAAGATTTAATGAGCTTTAATGATGAACTATTAGCCCGAGCAATTGCCGAAAGCCGCGTGCCAACTTTGGTGGGAGTGGGCCATGAAGTCGATCATACATTGGCTGACATGATTGCCGACCGCCGCGCTGCGACGCCGACTAATGCCGCTGAAATTATTGTTCCTGACCGTCAGGATATTATTCGCAGTGCCCGCCAGCAAGCCCATACAGTCGGGTCGTTGGTGAGCCAGGCGATTGATAATTATAGCGTGCGTACTAAGAGCGAGCTGGCGACGATTTTTAGCCGCATCGAAGAGCGGCTGGACGACACGTTCACGCGCCTTGGCGTGCTCCGTAGTGCGGCAGCTCAGGCGAACCCAGAGAATGTCTTGCGGCGCGGCTATGCTTTGCTGCGCGGCGAACAAAAGGCGGGTGCCGTACTTGAGATTGAGACCTATCAAAACTATATAACCACGGAGGTAAAAGATGTCCGAAGCAAATAAAACGATCCAACAGAAATTGAGTGATTTATCTGAACTTGTGGCGTGGTTTCAGAGCCCCGATTTTACACTTGAAAAAGCCCTCGATAAATATAAGCAAGCCGAAGCCCTGGCGGAAGATATCGAGAAAGAACTGACTAAGCTGAAGAACGACATTAAAGTCGTGAAAAAGAAATTCGATAGCGAGGGCTAGTGAATTTCTGGATACTTGTCGGCGGTTGTCTGGTTGTGCTTGTTGGGACAGGAGCTTTTTTTGGAGCGCCGTATGTTCCGACGAAGCGGCGTGATTTACGGCGTATGTTCGATGCGCTTTATAAGTTAACCAAAGATGATGTCGTCCTCGATATTGGCAGCGGTGATGGGATAGTGTTGCGTGAAACGCGTCGCATGGGTGCACAAGCGGTGGGCTACGAGATCAACCCGTTTTTTGTTTTATTATCGCGCGTACTTTCTTGGGGCGATAAGGCTGTAGCTATTCGTTGGGCCAATGCTTTTACCGCGCCATTTCCTGACAACGTAACCTTTATTTATGCCTTTGCGGTCGGGCGCGACGGAAAGCGCCTTGCTCGGAAGGTGCAACGTGAGGCCGATAGACTCCATCGGCCGCTATTATTGGTGTGCTATGGAAATCCATTGCCAAATAAGGAACCCGCGCAAACTTTTGAAGCCTATTGTTTATACCGCTTTTTGCCATAACGTTAGGAACCAAAAGCATGACGAAGGCTCTCATTTTTA
>DATMTU010000146.1:0-2264 GCA_035564035.1 Dongiaceae bacterium | reverse complement strand
TGATTGCACACTAGGTGCATTTTTTAGAAAATTAGAAAATATATGCAAATGAAAAAGGCTGTATTAATAATGCTGCTGCTGTCATTGGGTAGCTGGGTCATAGCGCAGAACAATCGTATAACAGGGAATGTCCTTTCCTCTTTAAGCGGCATAGCCTCCTTTGAGGTTTGGCGATATAATGACAATAACCTGAAACAAAAGCTACTTATTCCCGCTTCGAAACCCGGTGAAGGCAGGTTAAAAACAGCGACAGCTATTTGGCAATACACCATCAGTTCTGTTCAACAGATGAAAGATGGAGCCTTACAATTTGAAGTAAAATTTAAACTGGAGCGGGGAACTGAACAAAGTGCTTCGGTAGCAGTCAATTTTAATTTCTCCGACTGGAGCACCGGCAACTATGTGCTTATTCCTGGTGTAGTCTAC
This sequence comes from Dongiaceae bacterium, assembly GCA_035564035.1. Classification (GTDB taxonomy): domain Bacteria; phylum Patescibacteriota; class Saccharimonadia; order Saccharimonadales; family Saccharimonadaceae; genus Microsaccharimonas. Next base: position 1,838 of record DATMTU010000146.1, on the reverse strand, counting down.
GATGGCAATCGCTTCCCGATGCTGAAAAGTGGTTATATGCCTCCTTATCCGTCCTATATGTATTTTGACAAAAATCTGCCCCTTACTTTCTCCCATGACCCAGGGCTCGCATTACATCGCCATGAACCGTCGAAGATTGAACTGCTCACATGGAGTACGGCAACTCCCGGCATAGGTTTTCTCTCCAAGGAGAAAAAGCGGGGTTTTATTGTATTGACCGGGCCTAAAACAAAGTTGGGTGTATCAGCTTTGACGGTAGAAGAAAGTAATGACCGAAGTAAAGCAACTTTCTCCGTTACTGCTCCCGGCGTGCGGAAAAATATAGCAGGTTTTGGCGATTTTAGAGAAAGCCATGACAGGGCGCATAATTGGAAACAAGGAGAAGAAGTGACTGTGCAATTATATGTGTACGTATTTGCCGCTAGGAATATGGCCGACTTCCTGAATACCTGGATGAATAAACGAAAAGCATTACTGGGTCAGACACCACAATATTATGTGGCACCTATGAGTGCTATATTTAAATACTCCAAACAGCTAATGGATAAGGGACATTTTCACGATGCACCTTATGCTTCCATTTATTTTCCCGAAGGCAACGATACGCGTTTTCAGTTGGGTTGGGTAGGAGGCATGATGGATAGCTATCCGATGCTATCGTTAAACGATTCGCTCCATCTCTACAGAGCGGCCAATACAATTGATTTCGTGGTAAATAGGATGCAGGGAAAAAGCGGTTATTTTTATGGCATTATTGATAACGGCAAAACGTTTGTGCCGGAGAGGGGATTACCCGCAGCATTGAAACCGAAATATCCCCTTATTGTTTCTTCGGCGATGGTGCGTAAAAATGCTGACGGCTTGTTTTGGTTCTGTAAACAATTTATGCTTTACAAGGCTTTGAACCATAGCGGTGATATAAAACCTTCCTGGGAAGCAGCGGCGAAAAAGCTCGCCTGGGCCTTTGTGCGTACCTGGAAAAAGAATAAGGATCTTGGACAGTACGTTGACCCGGAATCAGGAGAAGTGCTGGTGTTTAATTCTACTGCTGGTGCCGTTGCCCCGGCGGGGCTGGTCTTGGCGGCTAAATATTTTAATGAACCAGCATTCCTTAGCTGTGCAAAAGAAATTGCGCAAAGCTATTATCATCGCTTCACCGAAACACTGGGTTTGACCGGGGGCAACTGTGGCGACATCAGTCAGGATGCCGATTCTGAATCGGCCTTTGAATTGCTTGAATCTTTTATGGCACTATACTGGGCCACGGACGATCCGCAATGGTTGTCAAAAGCAAAGGTCCAGGCGGCATTGTGCTCTACCTGGACGACGTCTTACAATTATGAATTTCCGCTCGGCTCCGATCTGAGAAGTTTTAACGCACATAGCGTCGGTGCCGTTTGGGCAAGTGCTCAAAACAAACATGCGGCACCAGGCATTTGTACTGCTTCGGGTGATTATTTATTTAAATTATATAGGGCAACCGGCGAAACAAAATATGCGCAATTACTACGTGATATTGTGAACGGACATACGGAAGAGGTAGAACTTCCGGGTCGTGCTACGGTATCAACAGGTGTGAAGGATCGTACAAGAGGTACCAAATGGGGTAGCTCTATGGAACGGGTACAAACATCTGATGCTGAGGGGGATGACGGGATCGGGCGATTATATAGCGGTGATAATGGATGGACCGTGCTCAATGGTATGTTGATGAGCCTCGAGTTACCTGGTATTTATGTGCAGACGGACAAGAATAAAATGTTTGTATTCGATCAGGTAAAAGTAAAAAAAACGAAGAATGATAAAGGGATGATTACACTCTCCATTAACAATCCAAC
>DATMTU010000145.1:0-4927 GCA_035564035.1 Dongiaceae bacterium | reverse complement strand
ATGCTCAGTGCACTGCCGGTACTACAATTTCAGAAGAAGCGCCTTTTACCGGCTCGACTTTGACAGCATAGCCGGAAGGGTGACCCAGACCAATATAAAGAATCGGCGGACGAATGCCTGCACCGTCTTCTTTATCGTAAGCCATGTAGGTCACCACGTTGTGGAAGTGCATGTAGCCACAGATCGTACCCAAGAGAGATAGCATGTTCACCGTCCCTTGGGTGTAATCGCCCTTCTCGATTTGGTGCTCCACCAACCAATGTGTGTACATCTGAATAGCCTGGTCGGGGCTACCGTGGTCGATCCTGCCAACCACTTTGACCTTCTCCAAGTCCACTTTCACAGTGGTAAAGACCAAATGGAAATAGGGTTCACCAGGAGCATGTTTCACCATCTCTTTCAGGATGATCTCATCCACTACAGCATTCTCGCCAAAGAACTCTTCACGAAGCGCTTCCAACACTTCAATGAGAACTTTGCAGGCATCCATGTATTCTTCTTTGGAATTAAAATCACTCATGCGGTACTCCTTGAGGAAAGGAAATAAAGAGTGCACCTTACGGTGCACTCTCCAGTTCGGAAGACGGTATGCGGGCACGAGGCTTTCGTTTACCTAGACCACGACTACCGTTACCAAGCATAGCAGCCGTACCGTTGGTAAACCACTTCTTAACATCGAGTACAGCCGTACCCTGATTACGTGTCACAGTCCAGCGATCACGGAGGAAGTAGATTGTGAACTCCTGTTCTTCAATCAGGTAATCCACAATCGTGTTGATGAAACTCATCACATTCACCTGAACCGTTACAGGGTTAGGCCCTTGTTCCATGGTGAAACGCAATGCATCATCCGAGAAAGATTTCGTGTACACCTTACGAAGAAAGGTACGGAAGGTGTCCGAATACGCCATCTTCTTCAACTGCCAATGCCTGGGATCGTGCTTGACGCGCGGAATAGATACATCGTACGCATCAGGAAAACCTTGTGCAGGAATGTTGGCTGCGTAGATATGCACATGATCCTTGAAGACGCCCACCGAATAGCCGGCATTCACACTCACCGGAGACTTTACACGAATGGGTACGAGCAGACTGCCTTTTGAACCATGGCGAAGATCGTGTTTCGTGTAATCCACCAACGTACCGACAAAGTCGGATAACATCACTGACACCCAGTTTTGCGACGTAGTCGCCAATGGCGACTCGTAATCTTTGTACATGTGGATCCCCTTTTAGATCAAACGCGCCACCGAGTGGCGGGATTACGGTAGAGTGCGTCCTTCTTTGCACGCTTCTGGTCACGCTTACCGTCGGTAGAAGGCTCACAGTCTAAAGCGCTGCGCTGTCGATCCATAAGCTTATTCGAATTCGGCGCATTCATTATAGCAGCCGGTGATGCCGTAGCAAGCATAGCCAATGCACCAGCTAGCATAATTCCTTTAGTATGCCCGTGTCCTGTATGCAGGATATGACCGACCCTTCGCTCTTCACTCGACATGCGCTTCCCCTAGGTGAAATACCGATTTGACAGACCATAATGGCTGTCAATAAAAACGTAGTATAATTCTATGGATGCATTTTTCGCATCCGATCCGTATATTCCGTTTGAGGACAATCCCATGGCGGTCGAAGTAAAGGTCGTAGAAGACCCCCATCCGAGGGTCATAGACCGCGATACACTCGCGGAGGTGAAAGAACAACCCGGTGAGGCATACCCCTTTAAGGTGGTCTCCAAGAAGAGTGGTAACCAACTGGCAGCCTTCACTCAACAATGCCACGCCGATAGCTTTATCGCCCTGGTCGCTTACGATGTCCTCAATCGATGACACATAGAGCCCTCCCGCTTGGGGAGGGCTCTTATGCCGTTTAGGGTTTACGCCAAGAAGGGCGATCGGATTGGCGCTGCATCTTCATCGCTTTCTTCATGGCTTTACTACGGGTAGGATTCAGAAGAGGGCCGTGGTTGCGTGTATCGGGGTAAGGAAGGGTTGACATTGCCACGGTGGGTGGCAGATTCACCATCGCTTCCGTCGAGGTCGCTGTAGGTGGAATAACAACGATGTCTTTTTCTTTCAATCGTTCGATGACTTCCATCAAACGCGGATTCTCTTCGTGCGATACAACGAGCACCTTCTTCTTCTCAGTATGTTGATCTGTTTGTTCGGTACCCTGAAGTTCTTCGCGAATCACATCTTTCTTGGTCATGGTAAGGTCTCCTTCAAAAAATTGGTGTTGTAGGTAAAAGAACACCCAGGAGGAGACCGAAGTCTCCTCCTGGGCCTCCCTTCCTACACACACTTCATTTTCCATAGCCCCCTCACACGGAAGGGGCTACAGAAAACTTAGTGCATGTGGGACGGCCCCTGGGCCGCCTGTTCGTCCGCCACCTGCTTGGAGAGCGCAGCCGTCGTCTGGATCGGCCCTGCGCTCACGGTGACATCCGCCACTTTCGTGGCCGTCTTCGCGTTCAGGAGCTGGTCGGCGAGTTCCTGGGGGATCGTCGTGACCGGCACCACATCCGCCACCGTGACCTTTCCGTCCTTATGGGACGTACCAGTCGCGATCACCAGGTGCTGCTTGATGCAGGCGTCCAGGAGACGGCCATCATCGAGACCCGAGGTGCAGTAGGTGTAGACCACCATCGGCAGGATCTGCCGAGCCATGTCCTTCGCACCCAGCTGGCTGGCCAGCTGCGCCGAACGGCCGAACGCATCACCCAGCACGACATGCTGGCAGTTGATGTCAGCCTTGGGGCCGTTGTACACGAAGCTCAATACGCGGGTCGTTGCACCCACGCCGACGCTGGTTTCGCATGAGCTCTGGCTGAACGAGCCATATCCTACCACGCTCACCGGCACCTGGCTCTTCACGGCATAGCTGCCGGAATAGTTGATCTGGCCGGTCGAGATCTGCTGCACCGTGGCGTTGACGCCTTGGTTACTCGACGTGGAGGCCGTGGTGCTGGTGGCATTACTGTTGGAGGTCTGGCTCTGGGTTGTCTGGGCGAAAGCCGTACTGGCCAAAGCCCCCAGAACCATCGCCAACACGATTCGCTTGAACATGGTACAATTCCTTGTGTAGTAGAGAGAAAGGTGTGACCCCCTCCGAACCAGGGGTGTCCGAAGGGGGTCACGGTGCCGCCTACCTACGAGGGGGTCGTAGAATCAGCGAACAGGTTGCAGCAACCAGGATTAGTGGTTGCCGTGGTCGTGGCCGTCGTTGCCATGGCCGTTGTCGCTGCCGCCGGCGTAGTTGGCGTAACCCGAGGTCTCGTAACCGGCTGCACCCGCGATCCAGCCGTAGCCGGTGGCGCCGGTGTAATTCGAGCTGAAGGTGCCCTGCGCCGTGGCGCTGTAGTCACCGCCCGCCGCACCCTGGGCGTTGCCGTTGCCACCACCCGACACCTTGCCGGCGCTGACGTTGTAAGCGACGTTGGTACCACCGGTCTCGGTCGCGGCGTAACCCGGGCCAGCCTGGCCGGCAGTGTAGCTGGAGCTGTGATCACCCGACACGTTGGCTTCGGCGGCGAAGCCGGTACCGTTCACGTTCGAGGAGGCCTGGCCGCCACCGGCGGCATCGGACGAGGTCGTGCCGTTGACGCTGGAGGCGTAGGTGGTGACACCGTAGCCGCCGGCGATGACGGCGTAGCCTGCACCCTGGCCACCCTGGGACTGCGAGTTCTGCTGGCCCTGGTTGCCACCGTCACCGGCCACGGCCACGCCGGCGAAAGCCAGCGAGGCAGCCAGCAGGGCGCTGGCGAGAATGAACTTCTTCATGACGCATTTCCTTGTGTGGGAGGGAAGGGAAACTGGTAACCGAGCCCACTCTCGATTAGACAGTTTGTCACACGACACTCCGTGAATCATCGATTCGATAGCGGAGTTCGGTATGGTGATATAGTTCTGAAGATAAGTTCAATCAAGGTTTTTAAGGGCATAAAAACTCCTCCTTAAAAGGAGGAGCAAATGCTATGATAGATATGGTACACCGTACTGTTTCTAGGGGATTAGCACGGTTTCTTTTGAAGTCCGATCGCTAAGTTATAGCTACTCGGCAGTAAGGTTGTATCATGTTCTTAAATCGATGGTTACACCGTCTATGTTCCTGGATCCACTCCCTCCTTCACCCCCGTGCCAAAGAGAACCCCATGCACCACGAACCACCCCGCTGTGAAGACCAGCCCGAAATTCTTCACGTTGTTACCTGCATCAGCAACCCGGCGGGCTATGAGAGTCGAGTGCGACTCTATCGCGAATTTGTCAAGCACATCACAAGCTTTCCAAGTGTGAAACTGTGGGTAATTGAAGGGGCGCATCCGGGCCGTCCCTTCCAGGTAACCGATGAAAACAACCCGCAGCACTTCCGTGTCCATCTTAAGGATGAGATTTGGCACAAAGAGAACCTTTTAAATGTTCTCATCAAGAAGCTTCCCCCAGAAGCGAAGAAGATTGCATGGATTGACGCGGATGTCCATTTCGTTCGTCCGGATTGGGTAGAAGCTACATTGGCTGCTCTGGATCGTCACCCCATCGTACAGCTCTTCTCTCAATGTGCCGATGTTGACAACCACTTCAAACTCTTACCGACTGATAAGTCGGGTGAGATCATGAATGGGATGATCTACGAATGGCAGCGTCAGAAGTGTAACCATATACCACCTTCTAATTACGGTGGTCCGCAGCATGGTACCACTGGCGGGAAGCGTCAGCCGGGTCATTGTGGCTACAGCTGGAGCGCTCGTCGTGAAGTCATTGAGATGATTGGCGGTCTCTTTGATGTTTCGATTGTCGGTAGTGCCGATTACCAGATGGCGGTAGCCTGGATGACTGACATCATGGATGCGGTGGCGTATGAGGCGCATCCTGGTTATCTGGAGGCTCTGAAAGATTGGGGCAAGAAAGTAGCTGTGGTGCGAGCTAAATACGGC
>DATMTU010000144.1:0-2042 GCA_035564035.1 Dongiaceae bacterium | reverse complement strand
TGGCCGATGATCTAAGCGGTAATCTTACCGGACTTCATATCACCGAAGAAACGGCATTGAACACGCTTGCCACTACGCCGGTTTGGTATGAGCGCGAGCCGAATACCTACACTGATTTCGGCGGCACCTATGCGATGACGGCGCGTGTTCCGATTACGCATGATCGACAGGCTAAGAAGGGCGCTATTACCGACGTGACGCCAGCGGGCGGTTGGAACGAAGATTTGACGGCCAACAATATGCCTTGGCTCATGCAGGGTTTCCTATTTGCCGATGCGCGCGAAAAGCCTTCTAGCGCCCCTCTGAATGGCACCTTTAGGCAGATTACGGCGGTTGCTAATACCGACGACAGTTACGCAGCATCAGCAGGACTTGGTTCGTTCATCGCGGGTCATTTGATTTACGCATCAGGTTTTAATCAGCCGACGAACAATGGGTTGAAAACAGTTGTTACTTCGGCATCTGGCAAAGTGACTGTTTCCGAAACTTTGGCAGATGAGGCAAGCCCTCCGTCTATTGCGAAGTTTCAAGCCGTAGGGTTTGAATTTCCTTCTGGCACGGTTGCTTTGGACGTTGCTGCCAGCGACGTCATGCTTACGTCAAGCACTACCGATTTGACGACGTTAGGTTTCAACGTAGGCGAATGGGTTTTTGTCGGCGGTGACGATACTTCGACACGATTTGCAGATACTACTAACAACGCACCTTTTTATGCGCGTATTGCGAGTGTGGAAGCGGGAGCGTTGACTTTCGACAAGACGACCGGAACGCAAATTGACGATGATGGCACCGGCAAGACTATTCAAATCTTTTTTCCTAATGCGGTTGTTCGCAACGAGGAAGATTGCACCCTGATTAAGCGTCGTTCGTATCAGATTGAACGCCAATATGGTTGCGGTGCGGGAACGGTTGAAGCCGAATACCTTACTGGTTCGGTTCCGAATGAAATGACAATCCATGTGCCTACACCGGGGGCAGATGCTAAGGTGAATGTCGATTTGACGTTCATGCCGATGTTGGTCGATTATGCTAGTGTTGATGATGGTGTTAAGGCGGGAACGCGCGTAACAGCATTGGAAGAAGGTTTCTTTTCTACCTCTTTTCATGTTTATCAAAACAAGTTGAATGTAATTGATCCGACGACTTTGAACCCTGCGCCTTTGGTGGGCTATGTTTCGGAGTCAACTATTACGATCAATAATAACGTCGCTGGCAATAAGGCAATTGGCGTATTCGGCAATTACAACGCCAATGTAGGTATGTTTACAGTTACGGGTTCCGATACCACTTACTTTACCAGTCTAGCGGCTACGCAGGCCGTTCGCGCCAATCCAGATGTAACGCGGCATATCATCCTAACGCGGCAAAATGCCGGAATCGTGTTCGACTTCCCGCTAATTTCGCTTGGCGGCGGATTGGTTTCCGTAGCGGCTAATACGCCCGTCACCGTGCCGCTCGATTCGAGCATGGCGAAGGGTGCTAAGGGGTATACGATGATGGTTTCGTTCTTCCCTTACCTGCCTACAGTGGGGATGGCTAATAGTTGACAAGTTTCGTCGCGTGTGAGTAAAGTAGAGGCGGTTGTAGGAAGCAGCCGCCTTTATTTTTATTGGAGATTTATGATGTGGAATAATCCGTATTTTGACTGGAAAACTGAGGGTAGTTGGTTTGAAGGTTATGTGGATATTAACGAAGGATGGACTGATTAAAATGTCAATCAAATCAAAGTTCAAGCAAGACGTTTCAAAAGCCAACGAAGGCGTTTGGTTCGATTATCCGGCAAATGCTGACGGCTCTATCCCGCGCGTGAAACTCGCTCGTTTTGGAAGGTCGAACAAGCGATGGCTTGCGGCTTTCCGTGAAGCAACGAAGGATTTGGACACCGATAACCTTTCACCCGAGGAAGATTTTCAGATTACGGTTCAAGTATTTTGCGAGTCCGTCCTACAGGGTTGGGAGAATATGCAGCCCGAAGATGACGGCAAGCCGTTGGACTTTACTGTAGGTAATGCGATCACGTTCCTTTCAAACCCGGAATGGAC
>DATMTU010000143.1:0-1797 GCA_035564035.1 Dongiaceae bacterium | reverse complement strand
CCACGCTTTCGTCCGAATAACTCCCCTTATTTTGGATCAGGCTACTGAGCAACGAGTGCACTTCTATTATATCAATGAAACTGCTTTTTGCGGAATTCGTGCCCTAAATGGAATTTTCCGCAATTCAAACATTTGTACACATGGAGCTTTTCTTTTCGGCGATTGCCAATATGCGTCATCGGTCGATTGTTATATTCGGCAGCTTCCCGGCGTGAGTTGAACGCAATTTTGCTCCCACAATCTTGCCGATTCTGCCGCTGGTAATGGCGACGAATCTGGCGCTTGTTAATCATATCCCCTCCGTTTATTTTTACGGAAAACCCTCGCTAAATACGAGGGTTATTATCCGCTATACTGCCACCAACCGCTAGGCTTGTGTGTTGCTGGTTGGAAGCGAGTTGGTACCCTCACCGGATTTTTGGACAGTGGTAACGAGACCACTAGCGCCAAGGCCGAGTGCAAGGCCAACAACTACCCCAACAACAGGCAGAGCCCATCCCATCAGCCCACCAATGGCGGTGCTGACAAGGATAATCACGACTGCTTTCCAGTTGCGTGCAAATGCTTGTTTAACCAGCTCCGTGCCACCGATAGAGAAGAATGTTACTAATCCTGCTGCGACTGCGTAATTTGTAATGTCCACGATATACTCCTTAATTTACTTCTGTTACTGTTGCGATATCAACCCAGAATTTCCAACCACCGTCAGAGATTTGGGCGAGCCACATTCCGTCAGTGAAACCGAGGTTGAGAACGGTAAATGTGCCCGGAATTTCAAAGTTGCTTCCGACTTGGAGCACTTGGTCATTCGGGTTGCCTACGCCACCCGCCACCTCGTTAATCGGAGGCGTTGGGATGCCGTTGTCAGCCCAAGTGAATCCCTTTGGACAAAGTTCGTTGTTTTGAACTTGCCAAATTCCATCGAAGAAAGCGAGGCCATCAACACGATATGGCTTAGGGAATACGAATTTTTCACCAATATGAAGCACTTGGTCTGGTGCATTTTCGACAGGCTGTGGATTTGGCACCGTACCGCCCGCTTCGCCAGCGTTTACCTTATCGGCGAGCTGTTGAAGCATCCCCTCAAGCTGGCCGGGACACTCTGTTCGCTTGTCTGAAACGTCATTATGGCCAAAGAGGTTTTTGCCGACTACCAATGGCAAAAGGCCATTGCGTTGAGCAATGTCGTGAACGAGCTCAACGAGTGTAGCAAATGTTTGACCGGCGATGTTCCAATCAGGTGCGCCAGAAATGTTTACGTTTTCAATACCGATTGAACGAGTATTGTGACCCCAGTTACCAGCGTGCCAAGCAATGTCATTTTCATCAACATACTGGTCTACGTTGCTATTGGTGCCAACGCCATAGTGCGCAGATGCTCCACGGGTCTGGTTTTTAAAAGTAGCCCCAATTCCGTCAAAGTCGGTAGTTGCGGCGTGGTGAATAACAATCTCGCTAATTGAGCCACCCCACTCCTTGCGATTTGGAGTGTAATTTGAGGGGTTGGCTGGATTTTGGCGTACAGAGTAAGACATTATTTCGTTTCCTCTGTGGTTGGCTTTTCAGGGATTTCGCCCGGACCCATTCCAGTTAATTCGTCTTCATGAATTTCTTGTGGTTCATCTGTCACTTGTGTTGCCATGAGAATTACCCCTATTTAGTTATGCTTTAATGGTAGCACTATTAAACGTCCCAAGCAACAAAATCCACGTCAACATTGGTCAGCGTGATGGTGGCGTTGTACCAGTTATTCACCTCTAGCGCAATGTTGGTAGCTGTGTCACGAAGGCGCTCATT
>DATMTU010000142.1:0-2231 GCA_035564035.1 Dongiaceae bacterium | reverse complement strand
TTCCGTTGTAGTTTTGTCACCATTACCTCTGTTAGCAAAAATCTGTCTACACATTAACCACGTTTTTTCTTGACATTATCATGCTTATGGCGTATAGTCAGGGTATCGAAGCAAACAGGACGCATCGACAACGGCAGCTTGAATCGTTGACAAATACAGCCAAGCAACCACACCAAAACAATTAAAGATAGTATCGTTGCAAAGTAGGCGCACGACGAAGTTACGGCTAAACCACCCAGCATGGGCATAACGGTTACATCGAGAAAGCTATCACCTAAAAAGAAAGAGGGCATCATGAGCGATATACTTGACCAGCTCATTATAGAAACCGAGGACGAGATGACGAAGGCGAAAGCTGGTCACACTCGCAAGGTACAAGGTAAAAAAATAAGAGTTCGTTCATCTGTTGAAGTTGCAAAGGACAACTACAAATTGGCAAAACGAACCCACAAAGCGGAAATTAAGAAGCTCAAGGCACAAATGCGCCTTGACATCAAAATCGCCCGCAACAATATCAAGGCTCACCGCAATTTGATTGCATCAGCCAAGACAACGTACAAAGCAATTAAACTCCGTGAAAGGAAATAAGCAATTATGCCAGCACAAACTAAAATATCATTTAGAGACGTGAAGCAGCTCATAAAATGGGGCGAACAAAACGAGGTCGTCGCAAGCCTTATAAAAGGTGGCGCACAACCTAGCCTTTACGAAACTGGTTATTATTGGCCATCAAATGCGAACTGGGCTTATATAGTCGGTGTCGCAGTGATTGACGGCAAAGCATACGAACTTTTGACCCGTTTTGGCAGCGTTGAGGGTGGTCGTGAGATTTATATCCCGACCCACAAAATCATCAGCGCCGGTAAAACAGAAATGGTTTACTAATCATGGCTAAGAAGATTTACGCAGTAAAATTAAACGCATGGACCACACCAGCGTATGTGCAAAGTTCAAAAGGCAAAAAGGATGCTGGCGAGCGAGCACTGAGGGCATACCCAACATGTGATTGTTGCGGTCAGCCTACCCACATTGAAAGCATTACTCTCCATGAGGGTCTCGGTCCATTCAATCAAGCTGTACTAATGGAGGTGACACGATAATGGCACGCTACACATATACCCGAACAATCACCGATGAAGAGCTAGCAGACCTTATGACCACTGCACTCGCTGGCATTGCCTACTGGGCAAACCTTGCAAAATTGGCAGATGAAAACGATGAGTTCGACGGCTACCTATCAAATGCGCTCGCACTCGGCAAACCGCTCAAGATTCATGTAATCGACGAGCCTGACGACGAGTGGCACACTCTGACACTTGAAAAGGTGTTGGAAGGCTTGAGCAAACGCACGAGCTTTGACCCACTAAACTATGATGCACTGGACGGCGATGCGATTATTCAATATGCGCTGTTTGGGGAATTGGTATACGCATAATGGCACATTTTCACGGCAACCAGATTGTGGAGGCACTCAGCCTTGTCGGCAACGTCCACAATTGCAATATGCTCAATGGGGATGACCCAGAAGTGGAAAAGCATTATGATTGTATCGAAGATATTAAAAAAGCCCGAGATATTCTAAACGAAATCTTGGAGGAAGAAGGCGAGAAATGAACGAATTAATGGGTATTAAAGAAGCAGCGGTGATGCTCCTATCAGTGGCGATTTATAATAAAGTCATTGACGAAGACACCGCAATGGACGTGCTCCTATCGATGGACAAGTCAGCCAGCGGAAGTGATTTAGAGCTTGACAATCGAGCCAAAACAATTTCGCCAATTATCAAGAGCTTAACGGACCGATACAACGAGGCGCAACATGACAAAATTTAAGCTACAATTACCCGAGACCGATGGAGTTTTACCCTATCCATACTATGTGGACGAAGCTGGGCTAGTTGGTCGCCAAGACTTTTGGCAGGGCAACCCATACAGGCTCATCGGATTCAACGACAAACCTGTGAGCGGTGAAATGAATGTCGCCCAGTTCATTCAAAACCAGACATCAGATACACCAATTCCAGCCGAAGATATGATGCTCGGCATCGGTAACTATGGCGTATTCAGCACCAAAGATAATAATTGGTTTACGATGACTGAGCCATTTGAAAGTGTAACAGAGGTAAAATGATGTTTGACGACGATGACGAAATAGAAATGACGTTGGAGGAGGCGACCCGAATCCAAGAATTCATGGACATTTACGAAGATTTGCCCGATGGCGCATTTTTC
>DATMTU010000141.1:0-2493 GCA_035564035.1 Dongiaceae bacterium | reverse complement strand
ACATCGAGGTGCCAAACACCGCCGTCGATATGAACTCTTGGGCGGTATCAGCCTGTTATCCCCGGAGTACCTTTTATCCGTTGAGCGATGGCCCTTCCATACAGAACCACCGGATCACTAAGACCTACTTTCGTACCTGCTTGATCCGTCGATCTTGCAGTCAAGCACGCTTATGCCTTTGCACACAGTGCGCGATGTCCGACCGCGCTGAGCGTACCTTCGTGCTCCTCCGTTACTCTTTGGGAGGAGACCGCCCCAGTCAAACTACCCACCATACACGGTCCCTGACCCGGATTACGGGCCTAGGTTAGAACGTCAAGCACTTCAGGGTGGTATTTCAAGGATGGCTCCACCGAAACTGGCGTCTCGGTTTCGTAGCCTCCCACCTATCCTACACAGAAGAACTCAACGTTCAGTGTAAAGCTATAGTAAAGGTTCACGGGGTCTTTCCGTCTTGCCGCGGGAACGCTGCATCTTCACAGCGAATTCAATTTCACTGAGTCTCGGGTGGAGACAGCGCCGCTGTCGTTACGCCATTCGTGCAGGTCGGAACTTACCCGACAAGGAATTTCGCTACCTTAGGACCGTTATAGTTACGGCCGCCGTTTACTGGGGCTTCGATCAAGAGCTTCGCCTTGCGGCTGACCCCATCAATTAACCTTCCAGCACCGGGCAGGCGTCACACCCTATACGTCCACTTTCGTGTTTGCAGAGTGCTGTGTTTTTGATAAACAGTCGCAGCGGCCAGGTTACTGCGACCCATCGGTGCTCAGCTACGCATGTAGCCACACCAATGGGCGCACCTTCTCCCGAAGTTACGGTGCCATTTTGCCTAGTTCCTTCACCCGAGTTCTCTCAAGCGCCTTGGGATTCTCACCCTGCCTACCAGTGTCGGTTTACGGTACGGTTTGCTGTAGCTGAAGCTTAGTGGCTTTTCCTGGAAGCGTGGTATCAGTCACTTCGTCCAATAGGACTCGTCTCGGTGCTCGGCATAAAGGGTCCCGGATTTGCCTAAGACCCATGCCTACCGCCTTTCCCCGGGGCAACCAACGCCCGGTAGACCTAACCTTCTCCGTCCCCACATCGCACTACAGTCAAGTGCTGGAATATTAACCAGCTTCCCATCGACTACGCATTTCTGCCTCGCCTTAGGGGCCGACTCACCCTGCGCCGATGAACGTTGCGCGAGGAAACCTTGGGCTTTCGGCGTGGGGGCTTTTCACCCCCATTATCGTTACTCATGTCAGCATTCGCACTTCTGATACCTCCAGCAGACCTTACGATCCACCTTCGCAGGCGTACAGAACGCTCCTCTACCGCGCATCATCGAAATGATGCACCCCGAGCTTCGGTGTCTAGCTTAGCCCCGTTAAATCTTCCGCGCAGACCGACTCGACCAGTGAGCTATTACGCTTTCTTTAAAGGATGGCTGCTTCTAAGCCAACCTCCTGGCTGTCTATGCCTTTCCACATCGTTTTCCACTTAGCTAGAACTTTGGGACCTTAGCTGCGGGTCTGGGTTGTTTCCCTTTTCACGACGGACGTTAGCACCCGCCGTGTGTCTCCCGTACAGTCTGTCCTGGTATTCGGAGTTTGCCATGGTTTGCTAAGTCGCGATGACCCCCTAGCCATAACAGTGCTCTACCCCCAGGAAGATTCGTCCGAGGCGCTACCTAAATAGCTTTCGAGGAGAACCAGCTATCTCCGAGTTTGTTTAGCCTTTCACTCCTATCCTCAGCTCATCCCCATCTATTGCAACAGATGTGGGTTCGGTCCTCCAGTGCGTGTTACCGCACCTTCAACCTGGCCAAGGATAGATCACTCGGTTTCGGGTCTACTGCCTGAGACTATGCGCCCTATTCAGACTCGATTTCTCTTCGCCTCCCCTATACGGTTAAGCTTGCCACAGACAGTAAGTCGCTGACCCATTATACAAAAGGTACGCAGTCACCCTTGCGGGCTTCCACTGCTTGTACGTATACGGTTTCAGGGTCTATTTCACTCCCCTCTCCGGGGTTCTTTTCGCCTTTCCCTCACGGTACTAGTTCGCTATCGGTCAGTCAGTAGTATTTAGCCTTGGAGGATGGTCCCCCCATGTTCAGACAAGGTTTCACGTGCCCCGCCTTACTCAATTTCACACACCATGCCCTTTCGTCGACTGGGCTATCACCATCTATGGCCGGCTTTTCCAAACCGTTTGACTAAAACATGATGTGCTTTTGGGCTAGTCCCCGTTCGCTCGTCGCTACTCAGGGAATCTCGGTTGATTTCTTTTCCTCCGGGTACTTAGATATTTCAGTTCCCCGGGTTCGCTCCGTACACCTATGTATTCAGTGCACGGTACCGCTTGCGCGGTGGGTTTCCCCATTCGGACATTGCCGGATCAAAGCTTGTTGCCAGCTCCCCGACACTTTTCGCAGGCTGCCACGTCCTTCATCGCCTCTGACTGCCAAGGCATCCACCGTATACGCTTAGTCGCTTGACCATATAACCC
>DATMTU010000140.1:0-1943 GCA_035564035.1 Dongiaceae bacterium | reverse complement strand
CATCTTTTGCAGTATAGTACTCGGATGAATGACTACAACATTTATAAAAAATATGCAAAGCTTATTAACGACCAGGGCAAGAAAGCGGTAACGCTTAGAAGCTTGTTCTCGTTAAGCCCAAATCGTCCGTCTATTTCTATTGAGGAAGTGGAACCGGCAGAAAATATCTTTAGACGCTTCGCGACGGGTGCTATGAGCTTTGGTTCTATCTCTTGGGAAGCGCATACGACACTTGCTATTGCTATGAACCGCCTTGGCGGTAAAAGCAATACCGGTGAAGGCGGGGAGGATTCTATTCGATATACACCATTGGCCAATGGTGACTCTATGCGTTCGGCTATCAAACAAGTGGCATCTGCCAGATTCGGTGTTACAAGTCAATACCTTTCTGAAGCAGATGAACTTCAAATCAAAATGGCTCAGGGGGCAAAGCCCGGCGAAGGTGGCCAATTACCTGGTCATAAAGTAGATGATTGGATTGGTCGTGTTAGACATTCTACCCCTGGCGTGGGTTTGATTTCACCACCACCACATCACGATATTTATTCGATTGAAGATTTGGCGCAGTTAATTTACGATTTAAAAAACGCGAACCGTGCAGCAAGAATTAATGTAAAACTGGTTTCCAAAGCAGGTGTCGGTACAATTGCAGCAGGTGTGGCCAAGGCGAAAGCAGACGTTATCCTTATTTCGGGCTGGGATGGCGGTACGGGTGCATCGCCGCTTAGTTCCATTAAACATGCAGGATTGCCATGGGAATTAGGACTGGCAGAAACTCATCAAACATTGGTGAAAAATAAGTTGCGTAGTAGGGTAGTAGTGCAGGCCGATGGTCAAATGAAGACTGGGCGTGATATTGCCATTGCTGCTTTATTAGGTGCCGAAGAATGGGGTGTTGCAACGGCTGCCTTAATAGTGGAAGGTTGTATTATGATGCGTAAATGCCATCTAAATACTTGTCCCGTTGGTGTGGCTACGCAAGATGAAACATTGCGCAAACGCTTTACCGGCAATCCGGATCACGTAGTAAATTTCTTTAAATTTTTAGTGCAGGATTTACGTGAAATAATGGCGGAGCTCGGTTTCCGTACTGTGAATGAAATGGTAGGTCAGGTAGATTGTTTGCAAATGCGTGACAACATTCATCACTGGAAATTTGAAAAATTGGACTTATCTCCCATACTGTATAAAGAGCCTGCAACTGAAGATGTGAATTTATTCAACAACGAAACACAGGATCATAATTTAGAGGCAGTACTTGACTGGCAGATACTGGATATGGCAAAGCCTGCTTTAGAAAAGCAACAAAAAGTTTCTGGGTCTTTCGATATTAGAAATATTGACAGAACCGTAGGTACCATTTTGTCCAATGAAATATCTAAAAAGTATAAAGCAGAAGGTTTGCCGGAGGATACCATCCATTTGAAGTTTATTGAAACAGCCGGTCAGAGCTTTGCGGCATTTAATACCAAGGGTGTTACAATGGAATTAGAAGGCGATGCCAACGATTATTTTGGGAAAGGTTTGAGTGGTGCGAAATTGATTGCTTATCCAAACAAAAAATCAACATTTGTTGCAGAAGAAAATATAATCATTGGTAATACTGCATTCATTGGGGCAACTTCGGGAGAGGCTTATATCCGCGGGAAAGCTGGCGAACGTTTTTGTGTACGTAACTCAGGTGCAAAAGTGGTTGTAGAGGGTGTTGGCGATCACGGTTGCGAATATATGACTGGTGGGGTTGCCGTAATATTGGGGAACACAGGTCGCAACTTCGCAGCGGGTATGAGTGGTGGTATTGCTTTTGTATATGATGTAGACAACCAGTTCGAGAAATTATTCAACAACGAAATGGCGGATCTAGAAGGTTTGGAAAAGGATGATGTTGCTCTTTTAAAATTAATGATTGCGAATCATTACCGTTACACCAATAGTAATGTAGC
>DATMTU010000139.1:0-3544 GCA_035564035.1 Dongiaceae bacterium | reverse complement strand
CAGAGTTGGGCGATTTCAAACGGGCACCCCGGTGCGGAAACAGTTCCAAGGTCCAAACTTCAAGGCCCCAGCCTCTACTAATGGCTCCAAAGAACCTCCGTGCGTCAACGTCCTCTCCCCGAGGGCGGGCGACAGCGGATTTTGCTTCCTCGCTCGACCTAATCCGTAGATAAGGTTGAGTTATTTAAATTCTACAACTTTTTAATTTATTTTTCAATGATATCCACCTCAGTTATTTATACCAACTAAAAATGCCCCTAGTTATAGGAGCATTTTTATGACGACGCGTAGTTATTACTTGTCGCTCTTCTCAACTTCCTTCGTACTCTTACGAAGTGGCACGGCAGTCTTTTCAAAAGAACCACCAGCCTTCACGATCGCTTCTTGTGAGCTCTTGCTTGCGCCAGCAACCTTAACGGTGAGGGCTTTACTGAGTTCACCGCGAGTGATGACCTTTACGGTGTGGAAAGGCGTCCCGATGTAACCTTGCTCAAAAAGCGTCGCGTTATCAACGGTCTTACCCTTAAAATCGTTCAAAGTGTCGAGGTAGACAACTTGAGCAGGGGTACGAAGGCTCTTGAAGCCACGAGCCTTAGGCACGGCACGCACGAGTGTGCGTTGACCACCCTGGAAAGTAGCGCCGAGCTTCTTACCGGTACGAGCGCCTTGACCCTTCGTACCACGACCAGCAGTTTTACCACCACCGGCAGCAATACCGCGGCCAACACGCTTCTTGTCTTTGTTTGCCGTAGCGAGGAGTTCGTTGTATTTCATTACTTAGCCTCCTCTTTCGCTACTACTTTCTTCGCAGCAGGCTTCTTAGCTGATTTCTTCTCAGCACCAAGCCATTCTTCCTTTGGAACCAAAGTGCGAAGTGCTTCAACAGTTGCGTAAGCAATGTTCACCTTGTTGGTTGAGTTGAGTGACTTTGAAAGCAAGTTAGTAATACCAGTCACACCGATGATTGAACGAACCACACCACCAGCGATAATACCGGTACCAGGGGCAGCAGGCTTCAACAGCACACGCGCACCAGAGTACTTGATTTCGTTTTCGTGAGGGATTGTCCCGTTCACGACGGGGATATTCACCATGTTTTTCTTGGCAACATCGGTTGCTTTTTGTACAGCCATCTGTACGTCAGCACCCTTGGCAACACCAACGCCAACGCGGTTCTTGCGGTCACCCACAACCACGAGGGCCTTAAAGCGGAAACGACGTCCACCCTTTACCACACGTGACACACGGTCGATGTTAATCACCAATTCTTCAAATTGCTTCGGTTCTTGTGGGGCTTGGTCGCGGCGTGGGCCACGGTTACCACCACGTTGTCCGCCACGATTGCCACCTTGCGGTGCGCGGCCTGCAGCTTGAGGAGCAGCCGCTGGAGCGGTTGTTTGTTGTACTTCAGCCATATTAGAACTCCAGTCCTTCCTTACGTGCAGCGTCGGCGAGTGCAGCCATACGTTGTGCGTACTTGCGGCCACCACGGTCGAATACGATTGCCGTAATTTTTGCTTTCTTAGCTTTCTTTGCGATTTCAGCACCAACCCAAGCAGCTTGCTCGGTCATGGTACCAGTTTGCTTTGCACCAACAGTTGTTGCAGCAGCAATAGTGTGCTGCTTAACGTCGTCAATGAGTTGCGCGCTGATGTGCTTGTTTGAAATAGTCACCGTGAGGCGTGGGCGCTCAGCAGTACCAGATACCTTTGCACGAACACGTGCAGCACGAAGGCTACGATTGAGCAGTTTCTTATCGAGAACGTTCATGGTTACTTACCTGCCTTTCCTGCTTTTCGAAGGATGACTTCGTCAGCGTACTTAATGCCCTTGCCCTTGTAAGGTTCAGGCTTCTTCAGTGCGCGGATTTCAGCCGCAGTTTGGCCAACCAGTTGCTTGTCGATACCTTTTACAGTGATCTCCATCTTGTTGACTTCAAGCTGCACACCTTCGCGAGCTTTGTATTTAACTGGGTGTGAGAACCCAAGGGCCATAGTAATTTCTTGACCGCCGCCTTCAACACGGAACCCAACACCGTTGACTTCGAGCTTCTTTTCGAAGCCTTCAGTAACGCCGTTGACCGCGTTGTTAAGAAGGGCGCGTTGCAGGCCGTGTTGGGCCTTAGCGATGCGTTCGTCGTCCTTACGAGCAACGATGATGTTGCCGTCCTCGGTTGTGACTGTCACGTCAGAGAGATGCGGTACGACGAGCTGGCCCTTAGCGCCAACAACCGTAATAGCATCATCAGCGACCGTGATTGTCACGCCTGAGGGAATTTGAATTGGTAGTTTTCCGATTCGACTCATGATCTACTTTCTTGTTTACCACGAGTGAAAACTTTTTGTTTTCGGTGCTTCGGCCACATTAAAGCAGCACTCGCGCAAAATCTCCGGATTTCACTCGCAATTTGTTATCTGGCTAATAGTAGCAGATTAGGGGTGAAAATGCAAGTTACGCCTTACGATTCAGAAATTCATCAAGATGATGCCGCCAGTTCTCTGCACCTTCTTCGCGAAAAAGCTCGCCAAGAAACGACGTCATAATTTTTGCTCGTGTTGCGCCTTCCTTTTGCCCCGATTTTGTCATCAAAATATCTGGAACAAGCAAGAGCTTGTCGAAGAAGTGCTGAACGGCGTGCTCATTAGGGGCGGCACGGTACTCTTCAGCCGAAAGTTCTGCTGAAACTGGCGGAATAGTCTTAACGAAAAATGGACGACCTTTTGATGCATTGTATTCAAACGTACGAATAATCCCTTGCGCGCCAATTGCATCAAGCATATCGGCATCACTTACAACGGCGCCTTCCAGTGTTTCTGGGCGACGGCCATCGAGATAGTTGTTATACCCCATCGATGCAATATTCGACAATACATGATGTGCCATGTCCCCGCCAATTTTATGGCGCTCGAGAATGGTTTTTGCGTTCGTCAGGTTTTCGGCACTCTCGGCACCAAAAAGCTTGTAATCATCGACGTCGTGAAGCAGGCTCGTAAGCTCAACAACCCCCTGGTCGGCTCCCTCCTGCTGAGCAAAGGTAAGCGCCAAGGTCGTGACACGGTCAACGTGGTCTAAGCCGTGCCCACTTTTATCCTGAGCCAACAATTCAGCTACTTCACCCCGTATTGTCTGGAGGTCTAACTGCTGAGCTTTGGTGTCGCGCATAGCAACAATGACTCGAGCGTAGCGATCAACGTCAACAACTTGACCAAAGTGCAACTTGGCATGGGGACTGCCCATGTAAAAAGGTGCTACCGCAAGTAAAAGATTCAGCTGCTCTCCTTCGTCAAGGCCATATGTCGCTATAGCTGCTTCTATAGGATTTGACGAGTGGTTAAGAATGTCGGCGGCGGCATGTTCCGCTTTGGTGCGGTGGTCGACAAGTTGTTCTTCAGTGGGCTGTCTCTCAGTCATAGAGATACGCTACACCTTTATGAGTACCATGTCAAAGTGACAAAAACTAACTTTTTATGATATTACATAGGTGTGGCAAAGAAGAAGGCTAAACTTGCATACGACAAAATCTCCGATGAAGCAAAGTTTAGAG
>DATMTU010000138.1:0-1542 GCA_035564035.1 Dongiaceae bacterium | reverse complement strand
GGTTCACTAGACACCGCCATTTCTACGATATAAGTTGGTAGCATTTCAATAACACCACCC
Source organism: Dongiaceae bacterium (assembly GCA_035564035.1). Taxonomy (GTDB): domain Bacteria; phylum Patescibacteriota; class Saccharimonadia; order Saccharimonadales; family Saccharimonadaceae; genus Microsaccharimonas. Next base: position 1,482 of record DATMTU010000138.1, on the reverse strand, counting down.
CTAGCAATGTTGGTATAACCACCCACTTTAACCATCGCAATACCGCATCGGTCGCCACTGATAGCCAAGTCAACGTGAACGTAACGCTTAGCTGAACGATCCTTGGGTAGTTTATCAACCTGAACAACTGGCAAACCAAGACTATCCGGGTCACGCAACTTCTGTTCAGCCAGTACCACGTTGTCTTTATCCAGGAACGAACGTAAGCCATATTCCCGGCCCATGACGGAAGCATTTACAATTTTGGATACCTGACTAATGAAACGATGGATGGCGGATGATGACAGCCCTAGTGTGTCCCTTTGCGCCTTATCTGGATCATGGCGGAAATCGTCTACAAACTCAATCGGCACATCTTCAACCAACGCACCTGTGGGATAATCACGACCTTCAATCTCACCGTTTTCCAGAATCTTAGGTTCGTACTCATCAGTACCGACTAGGAATTTGAACGTCTGTCCACTGAATGTGTTAGGGCGAACGTCTACTTGTCTAAAATCAATGATATGAACGTGTTTTACGTTTTCTGGTTTCTCAGCACGAACTTTATCAATCCGTTTATCCAGGAAGTCAGCTTTGTAGTTGACGGATGAGCTTACATAAATACAGCCTGGGTTTGGGCCTTTGGTGATGAATCGGGAACGTCTACGTCTTGACATAGCTGAGTAGGTTTCTTCAGCCTGATCATACAAACCACCTTGCCCCGCCACGCCCGCTGTACGCTTGGACTCCATGACCACTTCCATGAAGTTAGCTTCGTCGATATGACCACCAATGACGGCTTGACCGATAATCGCACCCGCACTCGCCAGCATGGGAACCAGACCGACCTTGTTTTCCAGGATCAGAGTTGACTCTTTATCTTTGTCCCACAAGATATTCTTTTTTACCCAAGTCATGTCAGTGAACATATCCCGCGCTGGCTCATACAGAACTCGACGGGTAATATAGTCACGAACTGATTGCATAACGAATAGGATAGTGGTATGTTTGTTCAAGTCAGGATAGAGTAACTGAGGTGTTTGAAAGCAGCACAAAAAATACATGTGATAAAGCAACAACACTTTACCAATCTCAGACTTACCCGTACCAATGGTGGAACGGTTCAAAACTTCGGTAATGGGCTGAGCACCTGTAAGCAAGTCCGGCGCAATGATACGCAACTCATCCTTTAACCGAGGCCAAATTTTGATGGAGTTTCCTAGGAACTCTTCACTATCAATGAACTCGTCCACCGTAACAGGCCAGTCAACATCTGTACGGAGCTGATAAAGAGATTTAGCATAATCAAAATTGTTGTACTCAACTGCCTGAATAATAGCGTTTTTAACGATTTTGGCATGTCTACCTAACCCTTGCGCTTCAAGCCTATTCTCCCACGCTTCCATACGTCGAAGAACGTCCCTGATTTGTGAATCATCCTTCAGATTGTTTGGGCGTGTGTTGTAGTCAAAGTTGTGTAAGTCATGCTTATTCAGCATT
>DATMTU010000137.1:0-3947 GCA_035564035.1 Dongiaceae bacterium | reverse complement strand
CGAGTATGTGGTTATCGGTCGCTCTGTGAGTACACCCATGCCTCTAAATAAGCCCGTGAGTCGCCATCATCAATAAACGTATCCTGCTGGGATTTCACGAGCATGGCCGCCTTCTGTGAATCATGCAACGCAAGATACATTAAGCTGTAATCACCGAGCGGAACATTATAGGTATCATTTTGAATTGCCGCTTCGAGCTGCCGATTAATCATATTACCATCGCTCGCAAGGCTTACCATTGACGGATTAATTGGAATGAGCTGGATAGCGAGTTTGGCATTTGCATCGTCGCTAAAGAAAGTTGCGTAGGCACGCTTACCGCCAAAATTAAGCGAAGTTAAGGGGCTGGTAAACTGGTTTGTCTCTAGTGTTTTTTCCGGTGGCGAGCGCCATAGCCTCTGTGCGCTGGCGCCTTCATTGGCCAGCATCCAGGCGCCACTATCGGCGAGCTTATCATTGTGCGTCACTTGCCCCCAGAGCGCGACGGCATTCCAAGCGTTCATTGCTTCCGAGCTTGATTCTTGGTTGTTGCCATCGGCAAATGGAGCGAGTCCCGCTGCCCAAGAGTGCCCTGCGTAAGGGTCATAGGTGCGCTGTACGGGAAAATAAGCTGTCGGGTCGTAACTGGCAATATCTGCTACAAGTAAATTAACTTGGTTTTGGTAGGTGGCAACAAACTGTGGGTCGTACCGTGCCAGCACGCTTGCCGCGTAAATGAAGTACCCATAGTGGAAGTGGTGGTCGTTAAAATCTTCAGACCCAAAGGCCTTCGTCTGCGCGGCAATGCCGTGAAGTTTACTGTCGTAGTAAAAATAGGCGCTCCCAAGCCGTTTGGTAAGCTCTGTCCGTAAAGCTGTAGTGAGTGAGTTGGCGACAGAGGTTTGCCCAAGTTGTTTTGCAATAGTAAGGAGGTTAGCGAGCCGGGCGAGCTGCTTACCGGCATAATAGCTGTCAGTAGCGGTAATTGAGGTGTGAGCCGCATCTTGTTTGAGCGAATCGATAATCGACTGCCTATGCTCGTTCGTGAGGCGAGTAAGGTTGAGGTCGCTACTTGGGGTGATGCGTGGTGCAGTCGTTACTAAGTTTGTGCCGGCAGACATAGCCATTGGGCCATAAATGGAGTCATATGTCAGTAAGGTCTGGCTACGGCTTTTGACCGTCTCATAACCTGGCGCGGCAAATACGGTTGGTTGCCCGTTGGCGGTTTTATAAGTAAGTGACGTCTCGGCATTCGATGTAGCCAGGGTGCCGGATGTATCAACGCCTGTTAATTTATTACCAGCATAGGTTCGAAGCGTATCGGTACCCGTACTAGGTATGGCGTAAAACGTCGCGAAAGCACCTTTTTTGAGTGAAATTATGAACGAACCACTATGTGCTGCTACTGTGCCATCTCCTGATATCATTGCGACATAGTCATGTCCGTCTTTTGTGTAACGGAGATAGTGACCTAAAGTCTCCAGTTTTACTGTTGTCATATCAATACCTTGAAGCGTCAGTTGGCTGTCATTCGCGGATTCAAAAAATACATACGGCGAACCCTCGGCAATCGTCAACGACCCTATAAGCTTACTTTCGCTATTTGTATAAGCAAGCGTTGCAGAGACTTTATCGTAACGGCTAAGCGTAAATCTTTGTGCCTGATCAATGTCAGCGATAATACCGGGCACATGCTCGCCGCTAATGACCGTGGAAGTGCTTGTAATGGTTGGAAGCCCTATTTCAAACCCCGTATCTTTGGCGAGAAAACTCAGGGGGAGTGGGTAAACTGGCTCGGGAACCTTTTGTAACACCATCCCACTTAGCCATGAATTAGTCGGCGGTACTATTGAGGCATCGATATGGGAAGTATCGGCAGAGGAAGCACTCTTAATGGGCAGTGTTTTAATAGAGGTGAGGCTGACAAGGGGTATAGGAGAGGCCTGATTGTGTGACCGGAGTATAAGTAACGCAGCGACAAGAATGCCAATAACACCGACCGCACTTGCGCCAAACACTACCAACTTTACTCTCATTACTGCCCCGCTGATGGTTGGAAGAGCTGTCGAACGCCATTAAGAAGTATCTGATACCACGGCGCTGTACTGAGCTGCAGCGTTGCCTGAACAGGTGTATCAACCGAAAAGCGGAAGTCGCTAATGTCGGCGTTCTTAAGACGCGCTTTCACCACCGTATCAACGTGGTCGCCGTTTGCGGCAAGTGTAATACTAAAGACTGTTGCCTGCATTTTAGTATTATCAGGGAAAGTGACTTCAAGCTTACTATCTTTACTAATGCGTGCGTAATCTGGCGGCGAGAGTTTAAAATTCGCCACTACATAGAGGGAGCCGACGGTGTTGACGGTCGCCACAATACCGCCAATCGGGACAAACGAGCCTTGACGATAATTAATTTTTTGAACGACACCATCATCAGAAGCCTTCAGGAGGATATCGTCATTATCGGGGTTCAGCGAGAAGGGGAGGGAACTTGGAAGTACAACTCGATTAGCTAAATCACTCTCGAGCTGCGCACTTTTAATCTCAAAGAGTGTCTGGCCTTTTTGCACTTTGTCGCCCTCTTCAACATTTTGTTTGACGATTAAGCCCGCATAGTCAGTTCCTATCGTGCTAGCATCAGCCGCAAGTACTGCCTTGGACGAATGGGCAACTGACATACTATATACCAGGTAGGAAACCAGTAGGCCGACAATAACAAGCACAACTATAACCCCAATAAAAAATTTTAATCGTGTCGTGAACTTCATGGGGATACCTCCTTTAACGAAGCTCTCAGCCGGCGGGCTTGCTTCCGAGCTTGTTTACGTTGCCGACGTAACTGCCGTGCCTCTTTGTAGGCAACTGATACAAAGTAGCCAAAGACGAGCGTATTAAGGATATTCCAGGCAAGCGAAATCGAGAATTCGCTGGTATAGAGTGACTTTGCAACGCCAACCACACTTGTTAAGAACAGGAAAATAAACACGTAGACTTGCATACGGACATAATTAAATGGTGAGTCGTAGGAAACCTTATTAGTAGCATCCCAGGCAAGGTCGCGATGAAGCAGCGCATTGAAGAATGCCTTGATATAGATAGGAAACGAGGCATTGGCTAGCATAAGCGTCCTAATCTTGAGTCCGCCCATAGTATAAAAAGCGAGCATTAACTGCGTGACATAAAAGCCGCTGTACATCAACGCCCATTGCCATATCGGGATGGTCGTTGCGATTGGTGAGAGATTGAAATAAATTTGCAGCGGGGGTAAAAGGAGAAGCAAAAGCACCGAAAAGCCAACGAAATAATAGGAAGTGGTAGCAAAATACTGCAACCGTTGGTCGACAGTAAGCCTATGGAGGAAAAGAGGGTTGCGGCGTAGGAAAATCTCGAAGCTCCCCGTGGCCCACCGTAATTGCTGTTTTGAATATGCTTTCAATGTTTCCGGTGTTTTACCCACCGCCAATACGCTTGGAATATAAATAGAATCGTGCCCTCGCTCGTGAAGACGAAGCGACGTCCAAATATCTTCAGACTTTGAGGCAGTATGCATCCCGCCAAGCTCATCTATTGCGGTTCGGCGAAAGACAACGTTTGTCCCTACGCAAAAAGCGGCGTTAAATCGGTTCTTACCAGACTGGATAAGCGAATAGAAGACATTTTGCATAAAGTTCGCGGCAGTTGAAACGAAGTTATTCTGGTTATCATAAAATTGTGGCGTTTGTACGAAGGCTAGATTATCGTTTTCAAAAAACGGAATCGTTTCGTAAAGAATAGTTGGCTGTGCGACGAAATCTGCATCGAGAATTAAGAAGAAATCACCCTTTGTCCGTTTAAGTGCGTAGTTAATATTGCCAGCCTTCGCGTGATTGTGTGTCGGCCGTCGAATATACACAACACCAACTCGCTCGGCCATCGCTTGAACTTCGTCGGATTCACCGTCATCGAGGATATATGTCTTATGAAGGCCAT
>DATMTU010000136.1:0-3497 GCA_035564035.1 Dongiaceae bacterium | reverse complement strand
GTACCGCCCACAAGCATAGGCAAATGGCCGCGTGCCTGTATCTCATTGGCCTTCTGGAGAGCATATTTTTTAAAGTCAGCAGCCGTAAATACCTCCCCCGGCTCTACGAGATCAAGCCCCCAATGAGGAACTTCCTCCCTGTCTTCAGAGGTTGGCTTGGCCGTCCCGATATCCATACCCCTATAAATAGTCCTAGAGTCTGCACAAATAATTTCACCGTGAAACTCCTTAGCAATACGCATAGCTGTCGCCGATTTACCACTGGCGGTAGGGCCGACAATCACAACAAGCGGAAGCCTTTCGACATCTGCTTGAGGATAGTCAGAGACCTCTTTGGCTTGTTTATTATCTTGTTTTGATTGAATAACTTTTTTATTCAATAGTCTTTTTAATAGGGGTGCCATCGGAGCTCCTCAAAGTTATCAACGATGTCATTCGTACAGCTAACACCCTCAGCTTCAAGGTGCTCTTTTTGCGTTCGGCGGCCACCATGGTAACCCGCAGCAAGTCCCCCAAAACGATTCACTAAACGATGCCACGGTAGCTCTGGGTTGCCATAGTGCGCCATGCCACCAACAATGCGGGCGGCATACGGATGCCCGGCCAGTGCCGCTAAATCACCGTAAGTCGTCACCCGCCCTACCGGCACCTGAGCCATAAACTTTTCGACTTTTGCGCGAAACTCATTATCAGGCTTCATGCTGAAGATACTCCCGCACGTCATACCACGTGGCACAGCGAGTAATCGTTCCTGGCGCACGTTCGTTCCAGCCATAGTTACCAAACAGCACTGGCGTCACGCCATAGTCCGCAGCATTAGTGCAGTTATCGACACTATCGTCGATCAGCAGATTCACGCCAAGCTCGGCGCATATTTCGCCTTTTGACTGCGCACCGGCATTCGTAAATGGGTTTGAGGCAATATACAACGAAATGGTTGCGTCAATGCGTTCATCAAGCCAGCGGCGCGTCGCCTCTTTTTGTGCCGGTGGGCGTGACGTAAGGAAGATCACATCGTACTGTTGCTTCAACACTTCGATGACTTCCCGCGCACCATCTTGAACAGCAATATGGCTCTGGTCGGTAGCCATTTGATTCAGAAATTCTTCAAAATTAAGCTTGTCGGCAATGCCATGTCGGCGCCAAATGGAATTATAGTAGTCCCAATAAGGATCACTTGTTCGATAATGATGGCCCTCCAATTGAGCACCGGTTGTTGTATTCGCCCAGCGCTGGACCGCACTCATCGTGTCGGCCACGACGTCATCAATATCAATCGCAATCATTTGGCGCTGCGCCATGCCTAAAGGCCTTTCAGGTAGTCGCCAAGGTCAGTAAGCGCGACTTTTTCTTCACCCCGTTGGGTGCGGACGCTTACCTCGCGAGCATCTTTATCCTTCTGCCCGACAATAAGCTGGACCGGGATTTTTGCCGTGGCTGCTTCGCGAATTTTCTTACCCAGGCTTTCGTTGCGGTCATCAACGGTCACGCGCAGTTCATTGTAGCGCACTGGTTTCATCAGCACGGTTTCGTCGAGCACCGCCTTTATCTCGTCAACGTAATCAAGCACGGTTTCGTTGATAGTCAGGATTCGCACCTGTTCTGGTGCCGCCCAAAATGGGAACCACCCAGCGGTATGTTCAATAAACACGCTTAGGAAACGCTCAATCGAGCCGAGCAACGCACAGTGGATCATCACCGGCTGCGCGGCGTTGCCATCGGTATCGGTATAGGTTAAGCCGAACCGTTGCGGCTGTACAAAGTCGAGTTGGACGGTGGCCACTTGGTGTTCGCGGCCAATGGCATCGGTAGCCATGAAGTCGATTTTTGGACCATAAAAGGCCGCTTCGCCTTCTTGCTCGAAGTATTCCAATTCATTCGCCACGACTGCTTTTTTGAGCTGCTCTTGCGCCGACTCCCATAGGCTTATGTCACCCAAGTAGCCTTCCCCACCGTCGCGGTAGCTCAGGCGCACGCGAAGCTTCATATCAATCGAGCCATACAATTCGCGCGCCGCTGCCAGCAGATTATTGATTTCTGCTTCAATTTGGTCAGGCCGCGCAAAGACGTGGCTATCATCTTGAGTTAGTGAGCGCACCCGGTTCAAGCCGCCAAGCTCACCAGTCTTTTCATCACGGTAGTCAGTGGTCGTTTCCAGGAAACGCACTGGCATATCTTTGTAGCTGCGCGGGCTCGACGCGTAAATTTGAGTATGGTGCGGACAGTTCATTGGCTTCAATGCAAAACTATCGCTCGTCTCTTGGCTAGTTACCAAGAATAGCTCGTCACCAAACTTCGCCCAGTGGCCGCTCGTTTCATACAAATCTTTCTTGGTAATATGCGGTGTCCATACTTTCTGGAAGCCGTAGCGTTGCCGAAGCTGGTTTGAATACTGCGCAAGAACATCACGAAGTACCGTGCCGCGCGGCGTAAACAGTGGCAACCCAGCACCAACTAGTGGCGAAACAGTATACAGGTCGAGTTCTTTCCCGAGTTTGCGATGGTCACGTGCCTTCCCCTCTTCAATCATCGTTAAGTGATGGTCGAGCTCTTCTTGAGTTTCGAACGCCACACCGTACAAACGCTGCATTTGCGCGTTTTTCTCGTTACCACGCCAGTAGGCACCAGCGACGCGCATCAGCTTAAATGCACCAACTTCTTTAGTGTTAGCCACGTGCGGGCCACGACATAAGTCGACAAACTCGCCGTTCTTGTAAAACGATACGTTTTCAACCGCAGCATCACCACCCGCAGCCAAACCGAGCTCATCGGCATCAAGGTCTTTGGCGATAGTTGTCCCTGAACGTTTCAGGTCGTTTAACAATTCTTCTTTATACGGCTGGCCGTTAGCGCGCGCCCATTCAATAGCTTCATCGACCGGCATTTCAAAACGCTCGAAATCTTGGCTCTGGTTGATAATAGTGCGCATCTCTTTTTCAATTTTCTTGAAGTCAGACTCGGAGATTTTTCGCTCGCCAAGGTCGATATCATAATAGAAGCCGTCCTGCACAACTGGCCCCACGCCGAACTTAGCCTCTGGCCATAGCTTTTTGACAGCGGCAGCGGTAATATGCGCCAAACTGTGTCGCATTGCGTGGAGATGTTCGTTAGTATCGCTCATGAAGAGGTTCCTTCCTGCGCCCCTCACCCCTTAGTGTGACAGGCAAAAGTTAACTTATATTAAAAGAAACATGCAATTTCCGGTTTAATATACTTAAATCCTTCAATTGCATGTCTCGGGCCTCGCGGTGTGCGGGGCGGTTCCACCGGACTTTCACTTATGGACCCCGTTATCGTACAGGGAACCTCCACGGAGCTCGACGGGTGGTTGGGCCGTGTCATAACTCGAGCTTTATTATAGCACCGCCCCTGCTATCTTGTCTATTGACCCCTATTCTGGTACCATTAATAAAGCCTTCGCGGGAGCACCGCGAGAAGACGGGTCCTTAGCTCATTTGGCTAGAGCGCCACATTGACGTTGTGGAGGTGAGAGGTTC
>DATMTU010000135.1:0-3367 GCA_035564035.1 Dongiaceae bacterium | reverse complement strand
GTTCTAGGTATGCCAATAATCTCCGCTACACGTTTAACACCGAGACCCTCAGAAAGAAGCGTTTTTACATGCTTCACTTCAGATACGCTGTATTTAGAAGCCGGGTTGTTCTCGCCAATTGCATCGGTGCCGTGTCTTACTCGATCCGAAGCATTCCCCGTCGGAGTATCGTACCTTAGATTACCGAAATTCGGATTTAACGGATTACCGTCATTATGACATATCTGCACCGAACCATCAGGTTTATTACCGACAAAATGATCAGCAACTAAATGGTGCACGTATGTCGTAACTGTAACCGCATCCTTACATAACGCTACAGACGGGTAGCCTGCTGTAAGAACTGTACGAAGAATCTTGCCTTTTAGAAGTCTGGAAGTTGTTATAAGTGAACCGGAGCGGGTTCGTTGCTCGCAAACACTTATTCGATCAATGCTACGGACTGTCCCGTTTTCGCCAACTTCGTATTGACCTTCGTAGCCCTTAACCGGCAAAAATTTTTCGTTCATACAGCAACGTCTATTTTAGGCAGTTTTCCGTGATGCTTGTATCCGATGACATGAATATCCTCAAAAGTAAAGTCATCAATACAGCTAACTGCTGTGTTAAGTTTTAGTTTAGGTAGCGGAAGCGGATCTCGTGTTAGCTGCGTCAGTATAGCTTCTTCGGCATTGGAATACAGGTGTAAATCCCCGAACGTGTGTACAAAGTCGAATGGGATCATTCCGGTAACCTGCGCCACCATGTGCAAGAGTAGCGCATAGCTAGCGATGTTGAAGGGAACACCCAATGCTGCATCCGCGCTGCGCTGATAGAGCTGAAGATTCAGCAGAAGCTTCGGTGCACCGAGGCCGTTCAGAAGTTCAGTCTCTTCTTCGTCGGAAAGCGTCTCACTCTTGACCACGTAGATCTCATAGTAGGCTCGCCAGATATCCGAATCCTTGAGATCATTACCCTGAGCTTCGTACTGGTAATGCAACCATTCCCAGCGCTCCTTGTTTGTTGCTGGCGCAGTCTGGAAATGGAACATGGTGTGGCAAGCTGCCAACGCTTGCTTACCATTGTGTACGTTATTGCGTCCAGAGATGGATTCATCAGGAAGTACTTCAGGTTTCCATGCAGAGACAATGATCCGGCGTGAGTTCGGATTAGTCTTCAGCATATGGATGACGTCGGCTAGCTGATCGTATTCCTTTCCATCAGCACCTTTCCAGTGACGCCACTGGTAGCCATACATTGGGCCGACCTCACCGCTTGGAAGAACAACACGCTCGACCTTCGTAGGAACACCATTAGCAGACAGTTCCTTATTCGCTACATGAAATCCATGCTTCGTGGAGATTTCATGGAAATGGTCAAATGCTGCCTCTTCAGATACCCCATTCAAACTAGCGAACATCTGCACACGTTGCTGATAGGGTAGTTCATCGTAAGCTATCTCGGGCAGCTCAGTCGCCCATTCATCCCAGATGCGGACACCGTTTGCTTTCAAATACGCGATGTTGGTGCTACCCTGGATGAACCATATAAGTTCGTGGATGACCGACTTCAAGTGAAGCTTCTTGGTGGTCGTCACCGGGAAGCCTTCCAGCATGTTGAAGCGCGCCTGATACCCAAACACCTTCTTGGCCGCGTACTTCGTACGATTACCTGTCATACGGCCATGATCGATGATGTGGCGGTAGATATCAAGAAGCTGTTTCATGGATATTCCTTGAGTGGGGTTAAGGGTCAACACCTAATGTTTAGATGCTGTCGAATATTACGGCATAAGGCCCCTCCCTTTATGGGAGGGGCGATATGTTAGCTGTACTGTTTGGCCATTCGCAAGGTGAGCGAAGAAAGATCCCGAAGTTCGGTGGCATAGTAACCGCCAATGTTGACAATGGCGCCCGTCAACACCCGACCGGCCGTAGAGGCAAGATGTGCAAAGCCGACAAACAATGGAACAATCGTGAAATCGATGACCGTATCCACACCGCGACCTACCATGGCAGGTACGGGATTGAGCGTCGATGCACTCATTACCATACCCGCAACGTTCGCCACATCACCCACTGCAACGAGACTACCCAATGCAGCATGCGCCGCTAAACCACCGGGTGTATTCAGTGAGTTAACGACGTGTTTCTCGAACGCATCCATAGTCTCTTCAACGACGTGTTCGTATTCGTCACTTTTCGTTGAAAAGGTTCGGATAGTCTTGATCAACACACGAAGTCGGTTAATGTCGCTGCGAATCTTCTCGGGTGTCGGTACATCCGTTACGATACCCTCTTTAGGGCGCTTCGCTTTGATCTTCCTTACACCTACATCAACACTCAACCAAGACCCAAAGTTCTTGTAGAAACCTTTGGCATCTTCACGATCGAGAAGCTTTTCCAAATCGCCGACAGGATGAACTAATTCGACGACTGTGTTACCGGGGAAAACATCAGAGTACAGGACTTCTTTGTAGTCATCCCGAAGCAGACCGAAGAGCCAGCGTTTCTCTCCGTGGTGTTTACAGAAAGAAAGCTCTGGCGGCCTAACAGCCGCAAAGGGTGCAGCCAGCTTCATGAACCCGGCTTTGTCAATACCCAGGCGATGACGCACTTTGGTAAGGTCGGCTTCTTCGAAAGCTCGCGCCATGCCATGTGCATAAGCCACGCATTCCGGCATGAAGTGGTCGATGTACTCTTTGCTGTTCCTATCGGTAAGATCGACGGCCTGCTGGAAAGAATAGTCTCTCTCACCCGCCTGGAGTGAAACGTAAATCGCACCGGCTATAGAAACTTTCCTGACTTTAGGTTCTTTCACGCCCTTATCGAGAATACGATCCGCTTCAGCTAGGACACCAATAGCGCGGTTACAAACGTCTTCGTGTCCTTTAAAGAATTCCTCAACTGAATGTTTGAACCTACCGACCGACTCGGCTGCACTACGTGCTACCCTACCAAGATTAGTCGAAAGTTCTTCCGTGGCGATAGAGGTTGTTTTGACCGGCTCGTGATGGAAAGATTCCAACGAAGGTAGTGCAGGGGCACCCTCAAATAGACCATTGTAAATGGCCACGCAATTCCTGTAAGCTTCTTCACTCAACGTAGCATTTTGAGCAGGGTCGGAGAATGCCGTGCGGAGGGCCGAAGCGTAGTAAAGGTGTGTGTAAGCCTGATCCAATTCGCTACAAGCTTCTTTGTGCTCTTCTTGAAGTGTATGGATCTTGTATATGGCAGCATCCAGTGCATGTTGCGCATCATCGGCGTTGTCAAACGAGACGCCGTCGTTGGCGACAATCTCTTCCCCGGGAGCCTGCTCCAGAGAGATTAATACTTCACGTGTCTTCGCCATGGCGATTCCTAAAAAAGAAGGTCACAAAGGTCATAAA
>DATMTU010000134.1:0-2054 GCA_035564035.1 Dongiaceae bacterium | reverse complement strand
GCTCATCTAGCTTAACGCCAGCAAGAGTAATAAGCTGCAAATTCATACTAGTCCTTCTTCTCGCTTAGCGGACCGCCAGCCATGTAGAACCAACTTTCAGGTTTGTCGTCGTACTTGCCAGCCAAGATATCTTTTACATCTTTTACGGTGTCAGATACCTTAATGTATACACCCTCGTTACCAGTAAACTGCGTTGCGACGAAGAATGGCTGAGCCAAGAAACGCTGTAGGCGACGTGCACGATTCACCGTTTGCTTCTGGTCATCAGAAAGCTCCTCCATACCAAGAATCGCAATAATGTCTTGCAACTCTTTGTACTGCTGAAGCACACGCTGCGCTTCACGAGCTACATTGTAGTGTTCTTCACCGACAACTTCTGGATCGAGCACAGTTGACGTACTGTCAAGCGGGTCGACGGCATGGTAAATACCAATTTCAGTCCACGCACGGTTCAACGTAATAGTTGAGTCAAGGTGAGCAAACGTCGTTGCAGGTGCTGGGTCGGTCAGGTCGTCAGCAGGCACGTACACAGCCTGAATAGACGTGATAGAGCCTTTCTTGGTAGACGTAATACGCTCCTGCAGCGCACCCATTTCTTGCTGCAAGTTCGGCTGATAGCCAACTGCGCTTGGAAGACGACCAAGCAACGCTGAAACCTCAGCACCAGCCTGGGTAAAGCGGAAGATGTTGTCTACGAAAAGCAACACATCCTTACCTTCGTCACGGAATGCTTCTGCCATTGCAAGACCAGCAAGTGCCACACGAAGACGTGCCCCAGGCGGTTCGTTCATCTGGCCAAATACAAGCGATGTCTTATCGAGCACGCCCGCTTCTTCCATTTCGTGATAAAGGTCGTTGCCCTCACGAGTACGCTCACCGACACCGGCAAACACTGAGTTACCGCTATGGAACTTCGCAATGTTGTTAATCAGCTCCTGAATCAGGACTGTCTTACCAACACCAGCACCACCAAAGAGTCCTACCTTACCACCTTTTGCGATCGGTGCGATAAGATCGATAACCTTAATACCGGTCTCAAGAATTTCGGTCTTGTTGGTTTGTTCTTCAAGAGCAGGCGGTTCACGGTGAATTGAAGCCTTTTTGACGTTCTTCGAAATTACGCGACCATCAATTGGGTCACCGACAACGTTGAACATACGGCCTTGCGTGTCTGGACCAACTGGTACACTAATTGGCGCGCCGGTTGCTTCAACCTTTTGGCCGCGCCTGAGGCCATCAGTACTCTGCAAACTAATCGCACGCACTGTATACTCGTCGAGGTGTTGGGCAACCTCGAGGGTAATTGTCTTATCGCCATGGGCAATCGTGAGCGCGTCGTAGATAGCCGGCAAGTGATCCTTTTCGGCAAACTCGACATCCACGACCACACCCATGATCTGGATAATCTTTCCTTGTTTACTCATCATTTTCTCCTTCATTATTTCATCGCCTCTACACCAGCACTGATCTCGCTGAGCTCTTGGGTAATTGCCGCCTGGCGGGCCTTATTCATTGCGAGCGTCAGATCATCGATCAGGTTACTTGCATTATCGGTTGCGTTCTTCATCGCTAGCATACGCATGCTGTATTCGCTCGCACGAGCATCAAGCAACGCCTGGAACAAACGTGATCCGATCAATCGGTAGGCTACGTCGTTCAGAACTTCTTCGCTTGATGGCTCAAAAATCGATGCACGCACCGAATCGCTTACCTCCGTTTCGGTATAACCGGCAGGGAAGAGACGAATTGTATCAGCGACCTGTGTCATGCTTGTGACGAATCGAGTATAGACAACGTCCACTGCATCAACTTCGCCATTCTCAAACATATCTTTTGCCGTGTTAAGGATTGCCTGGAACTCAGTACCGTCAGGGTAATCAGGCATATCGCCATATGACCCTACAACTTCAACGCCTTTAAGGCGCGCCGCGAAGCGTGACGCCTTACGGCCAACAACAATCGTTGCACTGCCGATCCTTGCCGCATCGTCCTCGCTAAGCAAGCTTAGGTATTTTTTGAGGACGTTTGAGTCATAAGCCCCAGCGAGGCCACGA
>DATMTU010000133.1:0-5315 GCA_035564035.1 Dongiaceae bacterium | reverse complement strand
ATAAATAAGTTCTGAGAGTCAGAGCTTCGTGCAGAAAGCACGCGCACCTACAAGGAAGTTACCATGCCTTTGGTCACCGTCACCTACGCCCCTCATGTCCAAGAAGGCGACCTCTACCTCATCTTTCTGGCAGCTCGCCAGATTGTACCGGCGGGTCTGCACTGCAAGGAGGGCGCGTTGAAGCCTGGCGATATCGAATATCAGACAATCTCCAGCGTGAGCCTCGACTACACCACAGCAGAGGTCATCATCAAGATCGAGGCTATGGACTACCCCGAGCGTCGCCTGAACATCAGCCAGCGAACCCGGGACATGGCCGAGGCCTTCGCAACCATCTTCCCGCAGTTCAAGTTCGCTGTCGGCGTCAGCCTCAGTCTTGCCTCGTGGAAGTCAACGGCCCCGAACCCCAACACCACTCCCTGGCACGGCGACATGTCCATGGGGATGGCGACCTTCCGAGCCCGGCAGGACATCAACGCCGAAGTCAATCTCATCATCGAAGACTGACGACTCTCACCTCCCCCGCATGGCGCGGGCGTGGTCCACTACAGGGACCCCCGCCGCCAGCGGGGGTTTCCATTTTCAAAGTAAAATTAACGCAATACTTTCTGCAAATACGCCAAAGACTCGTACAAGTTTCTCCGCGTCACAACATGCGGTAACGCTGCGGCCTCCAGTCGAGCCTCCGCATCATCATACTCGCTAATCCACACCCCAATAACCCCGCCGGGTAGATCATAAAAAGCACGCATTTTATCATCTTCAAAAGTTAAAGTATCAACAAGCTGATTGCCAAAAACTTCAGGCAGCATAAAAGTGCCGTCCTCACCCTGCCAAGTCCGCAAAACCTGGGCTTTATCGGCAGTATCGGTAATCAGCAGCGGCGCAGCTTCGAGCCCCATAATTTTCACCTTCATCCGTTGGTCAATTTCATCGCCATACGTTAAAATGCCCCAGGCCGGTCGCCGGGATGTCATGTGGTCGGCCATCAGCAAGCGTTCCTTCGCACCAGGTTGGAAGAACGTGTCCGAACCCTCTCGAGCCACTACCTGGGAAACGAGTGCTTCAAAAGTATCATCCCCCATCCGCTCGCGTAAATACCGGAGCAAAAAGAACGTTTCTTCCTTTTTATAAGCATCCTCAAACTGGGCATCCAGTTCATCGCCCAAGCCTGGCTGGGTTTTATTAATTTCATCACTTATTAATTTTGCAAAAAGTGCGGTATCGAAAAGTGTCCGGTCGAGGTCAATGAGTTGGAATACCCTAGTCGTCATCACGGCGGTACAGGTCAAGAATTAGTTTGGCGACTGCGGTTGCATCGTGGCGGATCAGTGAACGGTGGCCAATGAGCGTATCGGCGCTGTTTAACGAGGCCATCGCGCCAAGGAAATTGCCACCAACAGCTTCGTATGGCATATCCATCAGTTTATCGACATCCGCAATCGTCACATAACCGCCCTCTTCTTCATATCGCCTGGCGATCTCCTCACTTGGCGCCTGTTGGTTATAGAGGACATAATCAAGGAAGTGGCGCCCCGCAAACCGCTCAATCTCGGCGGCATGGTCACTCACGGTAAAGTTATCGGTCTGCCCTTGCTTACTGACCAAGTTGGCCACGTAGAATACTTTTGCTTTGGTTTTTTCCAACGCTTCGCCAATCCCGTTAATAACAAGGAGCGGCCCTAACGAGGTGTAAAGGTCACCCGGCGCAACGACGACAATATCGGCCTGCTCAATTGCCGCAATGGCCATTGGGTTTGAAGCGGCGGCTGGCGTTAATGATAATCTTGCTTTTCGTGGGTCATGACGAAAATACTCGGCATCAATCACTCGTTCACCATGCAGCACCAAACTTTTATCAGCCCACTCCATTTTCAAGCGAACGTCATCCAGCGTAGCCGGAATCACCACGCCGCGAATACGCAAAATTTCCGAGGCCGTTTCGACTGCCTGCGTAAAGTCGCCGGTAATTTTTTCCAATGCGGTGAGTAGCACGTTCCCAAACGAGTGGCCGCTAAACGTTCCGGCATCAAAACGATATTCAAACAAATCGCGCACCTTCGGTGAATCGCTGAGCGCCACCAAACATTGGCGCACATCACCTGGGGGCAACGTCCCTAGCTCGTCGCGAAGCACCCCAGTACTTCCCCCGTCATCAGCCATACTGACAATAGCGGCAATTTGACTTGTATATTTTTTCAGTGCAGACAGCATAGTAAAACTACCCGTGCCGCCACCAATGACTGCAATTTTCACTTCATTTTGCGCAAAAGGATCTTTCATACTGCGACTTATTATACACTTCGATGAAGGCATATGTTTGCCTGGACCGATGATGCCATACCTTTTCAAAGGACACTTTCGCGTAACCCAAAAACCTTAAGGCGTAGAGACCCTTAAGGTTTCTGGCGTGAAGCAAGTTCCGTGAAAACGGTATGGTGTCGTCGGTCTAGGCGACAACATCCTCACCGAAGTGTTTTTGCAGTCGCATTTTGATGGAACCTTCGTGCCTGCCAAGGCGTTTGCTTAGTTGTTTGATACTTTCACCCTGCTGGAAGTATTGTTTTAGTTC
Organism: Dongiaceae bacterium; assembly: GCA_035564035.1. Lineage (GTDB taxonomy): Bacteria > Patescibacteriota > Saccharimonadia > Saccharimonadales > Saccharimonadaceae > Microsaccharimonas. Next base: position 2,743 of record DATMTU010000133.1, on the reverse strand, counting down.
TGCATCTTGTTCATCAAGCCACGGTCGATAGGCATTCGGGTAAGTTTCGCGCATTTTCTCAATTTTCTCGGCCCAGCCAGTTGCGGCTTTTGGTTTTGGGGCTGGTTTTTCAGCGCGTTTACCGGCTTTTTCAGTTAAATGACCAAACCGTTTGACGGCTTGAGCGGCTTTATCACGAAGGTACCCGTCAATGGTCTGGGCTTCTTCGCTCACCCGCAAAGCCATCTGGTTTATCCCTGTTAAATAAAGGTTGTTCACATTTTTTACTCGGCTTAAAGCAACATAGCCCATACCTTCAACGAAGGCTTTTCGCAGGTCAATACGTGCCGCATCCAAGGTCATCCCTTGTGACTTATGGACCGTAATCGCCCAAGCCAGCCGCAATGGAATTTGGGTAATGCTCGCCCGCTTTTTATCTCCGTCGCGCAGCTCCCAAGTATCCGGTGACATCAATACTTCTTTGCCATTACGGAACTCGACGATTGGGTAATCGGTGCTTGGCTCAAATGCTACAACCGTCCCAACACTCCCGTTTACATATTTACGATCTTGGCTGTTTTTGACCGCCATCACTAAAGCGCCCAGTTTTAAGCGCAGTATTTTTGGCGATAGTACCGACCGTTGCAATGTTTCGACATAGTTTTCAGAACCAGTTGAGGTTTGTTCGTAAGACACCTCATCGCCCTCAAGCTCTTTAAGTTTCGCTTCGTTCATGGTGTCCACGTCAATGTTCACTGTGTGAAGCTCGGTAAGCAACTCAAGGTCATCGGGGTAGACCTCGGTCCGCGCCAGCAGAGTTTCAGCATGATGGCGCCGCACATCACCGGCGCGAATCGCATTCAAAATCTCCAGCAGCGTTTCATCGTCCTGACGGTGCTGCTCTTCAAGGTAGCAAATGACTGGGTCAAGCTCCTGCCATACATTAGCATTCACCACAAAACTCCCCTGTCGCGAATCGCCGCGGTTCACTGGTGGCAGCTGGAAAAAGTCACCCGACATAATAATTTGAATACCACCAAATGGCAGCTCGGGTTCTTTACGCACCAGTCGACAGACTTCATCGACCATATCCAGGCGGTAATCGTGTAACATACTAATCTCATCAATAATCAGCACATCAGTTTTTTCGATAATTTCGCGGCGGCCTTTGGCAATATGCTCAGCAAACCCATTAGGAATAAAGTCACTGACGCCAATACCCGCCCAAGCATGAATCGTTGTGCCCCCTAAATGCGTTGCCGCGAGGCCCGTGGTGGCCGTGACTGATACGTGCTTACCTTCGTGTTTGGCAAACTTAATAAACTGGTTCAGGACGTAGGTTTTACCCGCACCCGCCGGACCAGTGAGTAGTACACTCTCCCCCGAGAGCATTATTTCTAAAGCTAATGCTTGGTTCATCTTGCTTCTATTATACGGTGCTGACGTTTCGATGAGTGGCGTGAAATAGACTACGTTTCCACTGCTTCTGCATCAATAGACTGAGGGTAGCGAAAACGCATGCCCGCAATGTGCCGAGAAACAAGCGCCAACATCCCCAGTGCGCGCCGACAATGTTCAGCCTCGTTCAGATAGAGCCCGCCAGTTTCATCGTCTATCGCTTCCATATCATCAAATTGCTTATCCACGACTATTGTTTCAATAATAGAATCGAACTTTTCTTGTATGTCGCAAATCTCATCCTGCGTAATCTCGCCAAGGTCGTTACGTTTCATTTCAGAAATGTCATCAAATAGAGCCGAAGATTCGAAAGTCTGCATCGACTCGACCCAGCTATACCGCATTTTATCAATTTCCTGGCCTTCGCAGTAAAAGCGATATTCAATAATGTGGTCGTTAAGCTCACCCCCGTCTTCGCTAGAAGCAATGTATGTCACTTCCATTTCACGTTCATACTCAAATGCGCCAAGAAACTCCACATCAGGCTCAGCAATCGCAACAATTGAATCCTCATTGTTATCTTCGCCATCACTTGCCGCAACGCCCTCGCCAATTTGCGACCTAATCCACTCGGGCAGCTCCGCGGCAGCGACAGATTCTCGAACCGATACAGTTAACGTATAGGTCTCGCAAAGAAACGCTTCCATTTCTTGAACCGTCCCATCCTCGCCCGCAGCAAAAGATCCAACAGTATCTTTTTCCGCTTCAAAGTCTGCCCTCGTTACCATAGTGAGTACTGGCATACTCGACTGACTGTCTTTTGTCGGAGGGTCCCCGAGCGTCTCGTGATAGCTTCGACTCATCGAAACCTTTCGGCCTTCTGGTAGTTCCCAAAGGCCATCGCTTAAAATCGATGCAAGCTTGTGACACCTCCGGATAAGCCCCTTTGCATAGGTGGGGCGCTTTGGAAGTTCTGGGCTTCGATCAAGATCCATAGTGACCCTACTATACTGCCAAGCCTACCAAGACGAAAGCGCAAGCTTTACCCGCGTGGCGGCTCACCCTCTGGCTCATCCAGCAGCTTCTTGCTCTTAATCTCATACCGCCGCCCGGTAATTTCACTCGTAATGTAATCTTCGTTAATCAAGTTCACGAACATATCAAGGTCATTGCTATCCATGATAATAATCTTACCTTCGTCATCAGTCATCAGCTCAAGTTGCATGGTGTCGGCATAGTCAACAGCTTGTTCCTGTGTGACAGCGCCTACTTCGAGTTTTTGTAATTTATTCACAATCTTTTTCTTTTCCATCACCAGCGATTGCAGGTCCATACCATCAGGGAAACTTAACTTATACATTCGTTC
>DATMTU010000132.1:0-2087 GCA_035564035.1 Dongiaceae bacterium | reverse complement strand
CAGAATTTTCATTAAATTGTCCGGCTGGAGAAATATGATCGGTCGTTACTGAATCTCCCAAATAAAGCAATACCCTGGCATCGGCAATATCTGCCATCGGTTCCGGCCTAGGCGTTAAATTTTCAAAGAAAGGAGCCTCTTTGATATATGTGGAATCCGAACGCCATTCAAAATCTTGCGCAAGATTTACTTCCAAATTCTGCCAATCAGTAGCACCATCAAAAATCACATCATACACTTCTCCAAAATCATCCTGCTTCATACATTGATTAATAGTATCACTAATTTCTTCTCTCGAAGGCCACAAATCCTTTAAATAGACAGGTTCACCATTGGGGTCTAAATCTATTGGGTCATGCATCAAATCTAAATCCACACGACCAGCTAAGGCATAGGCCACCACCAACATGGGAGACATTAAGAAATTCATCTTCACCTGCGGGTGTACCCTAGCTTCAAAATTCCGGTTCCCGGAAAGCACCGAAGCCACGACTAATTCTCCTTTATCCACCGCCTCCGCTATTGCAGGAGGTAATGGACCCGAGTTGCCAATACAAGAAGTACAACCATACCCGACTGTATGAAATCGCAAGGCCTCCAAATGAGCACTTAAACCGGAACGCTCTAGATATTTGGTCACCACTTTCGAACCAGGCGCCAAAGAAGTTTTTACCCAGGATTTTGCCCTCAATCCCCTCTCCACCGCATTTCTCGCCACTAAGCCAGCCCCAACCATTACCGCAGGATTTGACGTATTGGTGCAACTGGTAATTGCAGCAATTACAATACTCCCATCGCTGACAACAAACTCCTTGTTGGGCTGTTTAATTCTAACAGATCGAAGATTATTATCGACGATGACTTCGGCGTGCAGCTTTCCTTCACTGGGGACCTTCCCCAAAGTAAATTCTGTGCCGGATCCACCTTCCGTAAGCATCGCAAATTCTTTTCGTCTATCTTTGGTTTGGTATTCACGGCTAAATTCGTCTTTCAACAGTTCGCCAAATTTATTCGCCAAATCTTTTACAAAAATTTTATCCTGCGGACGCTTTGGCCCGGCCACCGAAGGTTCAAGTGTAGACAAATCGAGTTCCACAATGGAAGAATATTTTATATCTTCCTTACCGGTTCTCCATAATAAATTCATCTTACAATAGGTCTCCACAATCTCAATCTGTTCTGCGCTGCGATTAGTAGCGTGCATATATTCCAGTGTGCGATTATCTACGGGGAAATAGGTAACCGTGCAACCAAATTCTGGTGACATATTAGAAATAGTTGCCCGGTCCGTAACAGTTAAATGTGCTAATCCATCGCCAAAGACTTCGACAAACTTACCTACAACCCCAGTATTTCTGAGCAAGCGGGCAATAGCCAATACCATGTCAGTAGCGGTGCATTGATCTGCAATAGTTCCGATTAGTCTCAATCCAACCACTTTGGGGCAACTAAAAAAAATGGGCTGACCTAACATGGCAGCTTCTGCCTCAATACCGCCAACGCCCCAACCTACAACCCCAATACCGTTGACCATCGGTGTATGAGAATCTGTACCGACCAACGTATCAGGAAACAACCAACCATCTCTGGAAGTAACGCCCTTTGCCAAATATTCCAAATTTACCTGATGGCAAATACCCATTCCGGGCGGCACCACAGTAAAATTACTGAGCCCTTTTTGAGCCCATTTCAGTAGCTCATATCGTTCTTTATTTCTTTCAAATTCAAGTTCCACATTTTTACCATAAGCATAGTCAGTACCATAATAATCTACTTGCACGGAGTGGTCAATAATCAAATCAACAGGTATTTCTGGATTTATTTTCTGCCCGTCTTTACCATGTCGAACAAATTCAGACCGAAGAGATGCAATATCCACCACCGCAGGAACACCAGTGAAGTCCTGCATTAAGACACGTGAAGGTTTATAAGGTATATCGTTCTCAACAGCCTCTGGTTTCCATTGCAATAATGTGTCGATATGCTCATCAGTAATGCTAAAACCATCATAATTCCTAAGCGCGTTTTCTAAGAGAATGCGAATACTAAAGGGTAAATGATCAATGCTTATTGGAAGGTCTTTTAAG
>DATMTU010000131.1:0-1936 GCA_035564035.1 Dongiaceae bacterium | reverse complement strand
TGCGAATGAGTGAGTTGACGAAGAGATTCGAAGCTTATCATTGGCCGTAGGTTAAGTTAGTAAGGGCGCACGGTGAATGCCTTGGCACTAGGAGCCGATGAAGGACGGGACTAACACCGATATGCTTCGGGGAGCTGTAAGTGAGCTTTGATCCGGAGATTTCCGAATGGGGAAACCCACTGTTCGTAATGGAACAGTATCTTTATCTGAATACATAGGATATTGAAGGCAGACCCGGGGAACTGAAACATCTAAGTACCCGGAGGAAGAGAAAGCAAATGCGATTTCCTGAGTAGCGGCGAGCGAAACGGAACATAGCCCAAACCAAGAGGCTTGCCTCTTGGGGTTGTAGGACATTCTATACGGAGTTACAAAGGAACGAGGTAGACGAAGCGACCTGGAAAGGTCCGTCGTAGAGGGTAACAACCCCGTAGTCGAAACTTCGTTCTCTCTTGAATGTATCCTGAGTACGGCGGAACACGTGAAATTCCGTCGGAATCTGGGAGGACCATCTCCCAAGGCTAAATACTCCCTAGTGATCGATAGTGAACCAGTACCGTGAGGGAAAGGTGAAAAGCACCCCGGAAGGGGAGTGAAAGAGATCCTGAAACCGTGTGCCTACAAATAGTCAGAGCCCGTTAACGGGTGATGGCGTGCCTTTTGTAGAATGAACCGGCGAGTTACGATCCCGTGCGAGGTTAAGCTGAAGAGGCGGAGCCGCAGCGAAAGCGAGTCTGAATAGGGCGTTTAGTACGTGATCGTAGACCCGAAACCAGGTGATCTACCCATGTCCAGGGTGAAGTTCAGGTAACACTGAATGGAGGCCCGAACCCACGCACGTTGAAAAGTGCGGGGATGAGGTGTGGGTAGCGGAGAAATTCCAATCGAACCTGGAGATAGCTGGTTCTCCCCGAAATAGCTTTAGGGCTAGCCTTAAGTGTAAGAGTCTTGGAGGTAGAGCACTGATTGGACTAGGGGTCCTCATCGGATTACCGAATTCAGTCAAACTCCGAATGCCAATGACTTATCCTTAGGAGTCAGACTGCGAGTGATAAGATCCGTAGTCAAAAGGGAAACAGCCCAGACCGCCAGCTAAGGTCCCAAAGTGTGTATTAAGTGGAAAAGGATGTGGAGTTGCTTAGACAACTAGGATGTTGGCTTAGAAGCAGCCACCATTTAAAGAGTGCGTAATAGCTCACTAGTCGAGTGACTCTGCGCCGAAAATGTACCGGGGCTAAATACACCACCGAAGCTGCGGATTGATACCGAATGGTATCAGTGGTAGGGGAGCGTTCTAAGGACAGTGAAGTCAGACCGGAAGGACTGGTGGAGTGCTTAGAAGTGAGAATGCCGGTATGAGTAGCGAAAGACGGGTGAGAATCCCGTCCACCGAATGCCTAAGGTTTCCTGAGGAAGGCTCGTCCGCTCAGGGTTAGTCAGGACCTAAGCCGAGGCCGACAGGCGTAGGCGATGGACAACAGGTTGATATTCCTGTACCACCTCTTTATCGTTTGAGCAATGGAGGGACGCAGAAGGATAGAAGAAGCGTGCGATTGGTTGTGCACGTCCAAGCAGTTAGGCTGATAAGTAGGCAAATCCGCTTATCGTAAAGGCTGAGCTGTGATGGGGAAGCTCCTTATGGAGCGAAGTCTTTGATTCCCCGCTGCCAAGAAAAGCTTCTAGCGAGATAAAAGGTGCCTGTACCGCAAACCGACACAGGTAGGCGAGGAGAGAATCCTAAGGTGTGCGAGAGAACTCTGGTTAAGGAACTCGGCAAAATGACCCCGTAACTTCGGGAGAAGGGGTGCTTTCTTAACGGAAAGCCGCAGTGAATAGGCCCAAGCGACTGTTTAGCAAAAACACAGCTCTCTGCGAAGCCGTAAGGCGAAGTATAGGGGGTGACACCTGCCCGGTGCTGGAAGGTTAAGGAGAGGGG
>DATMTU010000130.1:0-4122 GCA_035564035.1 Dongiaceae bacterium | reverse complement strand
TCCTTCGGATATCAGCCCCCTCGGCTCGGAAAAGAAAATATATACATTTGCTTTTCTCTCACCTTCGCGGTCTCATCGTCTAACGGTTAGGACACCAGGTTCTCATCCTGGCAATCGGAGTTCGATTCTCCGTGAGATCACCAAAATTATTTTACCCCGTTATTATGCGGGGTATTTTTGTTGAAAAATACTTCTTCATCCCTTTACAAATACCCATAAAAAGGGTATAACAGACCCCATATAGTGAATCGGGCACCGAAACCCCGAGTTGCGTTTGTTCGCACGCTATAGAACGGAGTACCTTGTCTACATCAGAGACCAACATGGCCATTCTTGAGCCGCCGGTGAAAGATTCACCGAAGCTTCCCCGGAAGCTGAAGAAGCAGGCGCAAAAGGCAGCAGAGAAGGCGAATCCCACAAATTCTCCTTCTCGGATGCATCGCGCGACCACCTCGAAGCCTCAGGGCGCAAAGCGGGCGAAGACCGAACAGCAACCGAAGCCCAAGTCAGCTCCGAAGCGGCCCAGCGTCTCGCCGGTGAGCCTCGCAGGAAAACTCGTCCTTCAAAATCCTGAAGCCTATGCCAAGGCCAAGGACACAAAGGTCGATGCAACGACTCTGGCTGACGAAATCGTGAAGAGCTCGTTCCAAGCCACGCTCGCTCGATACTCGTGGTGCGACCCCCACCTCCTGGTGAAGTCCGCCATCGACCACATTCGAGCCGAACGCCCGAAGGTCGAGTCGGACAAGTCGTCGAATGATGAGCCCTCGCGCAAACGAGAGCTCACGGCAGCACAGAGGGCTCAACGCGAACGGGAAGCCGCCAAACGAGCATCGCAGCCAGCGATGAACACCGTATCGGCCTACACCCGTCCCAAGGGGGCACCAAAAACCGTCCTGCGTCATACGTATGATGACACGCAGATCGTCCACGACGCGCTTAAGGCACTCTTCCAGAAGCGCCCAGAGCTCAAGGAGATGTTCTGCCGAGCCTCCAGCGATGGAGCAGTCAAGAAGCTGCTGCACACTAACGCGCACATCAAGCGGCTCACCAAGGCCCTGAGGGAAGGAGTCACCTCGCCGTCTCGCGTCTATACGCACCTGGAAACGGCGGCTCGGAACCTCATCGCGGCGTACCGGAGCGAGCTTGAAGCAGCCGAACAGCTGGCGGCCCGGGAAGCTGCAGCGCGCCATGAAGAGCGAAAGATCACCGCCATCCAAGCAGCCGCGACCCGCGTCAAGGCACGCAACAAGAAGGCGAACATGGGCGTCATCCCGAAAAACCTCAGAAATGAGATGGCTCGGGCATCGTAGGCAAAGGATCCCACCCCCCACGGAGGGACGCGAGCTGCTAGCTAGGCAGACGCGTCCCTCCGGGGACTCACTAAAAACTCACTGAAAGGTGGGTATTTTTATTTGCCGTCTATTCCCAAAACCAAACCGGCAGCCTATACTTTTTACTATGATAGTGAGCCGTTCGTGATGAAACCCCTCCAAGCCACAAACCTTCGTGTCCAAAAAGGCAAACAAGAAATTTTACATGGCCTTTCGCTTTCAGTGAAAGCGGGGACAATTACTGGCCTGATTGGCCCAAGCGGATCGGGTAAAACCACCCTTATGAGGGCCATTGTTGGCGTTCAAAAATATAGCGGCGAGCTTCATGTCCTCAGCCGTCCAGCGGGTAGTAGCATCTTACGTTCAAAAATTGGCTATGTTACCCAAAGTCCAGCAGTTTACGGCGACTTGACCATTCTTCAAAATCTCGAATACTTCGCGGCCATTGCCGGCGTGCCCAAGGTAAAAACAAAAAGGGTTATCGAGCAAGTCCAGCTCACGTCCCACATGCATCAGCTTGTCGACTCGCTCTCAGGCGGCCAACGCGCTCGCGTCAGCTTGGCCGTCGCACTCCTTAGCGACCCTGAACTATTAATTCTTGATGAACCAACCGTTGGGCTGGACCCCATTTTGCGGCGCAATTTATGGCACCAATTTGCCGAACTCGCCAAAGCTGGCAAAACGCTCCTTATCTCGAGCCACGTCATGGACGAAGCAGAGCAATGCGATGAACTCATCTTAGTTCGCGATGGTCAAGTATTATGGAACGACTCGCGCACCAAGCTCCTCAATGCGACCCATACCTCAACTGTCGGTGACGCGTTTATTGCCATGATTTCACACCAAGATGAGCAACCCGAAAAAGGGGAGGCGTAATGTATCACCTCCATGCCACCTTTGCCACCACTCGTCGTATTATTCAACAGCTCCTCCACGACAAACGCACGATTGCTTTAATGTTCCTAGCACCAACCCTTTTAATGAGCCTGCTATGGTGGGTATTTTCCGACAATACCAAAGTATTCAACACCATCGCACCAGCCATGCTTGGCGTCTTTCCATTTGTCATCATGTTCCTGATCACCAGCATTACCACGCTCCGCGAACGCACCAGTGGCACGTTAGAACGCCTGATGACGATGCGGGTTGGCAAGGGCGATATTATCATGGGCTATGCCGTGGCCTTTGCTATTTTTGGTATTATTCAGTCGTTGATTACCAGCCTGGTGGCCATTTACTTACTTGGTATGGACGTAACCGGGCCACTTTGGTTTGTCGTGGTGGTCGCCTGCGCCGATACACTGCTCGGTGTTGCCCTGGGGCTCTTCACCAGTGCTTTCGCGCGCACCGAATTCCAAGCCGTGCAGTTTTTACCGGCACTCATTTTCCCGCAGGTAATCGTGTGCGGCCTCTTCATCCCGCTCGATAAACTGCCCGATGTCCTTGAGAAGATTGCTTATTATCTCCCGCTCACTTACGCTGTTGACGCACTCAATCGCGTCACCCAGCAGATTGATATTATTGCCGAGATGTGGCGTGATGTCGCTGTCGTTGGCGCATTTATTATTGCAGCGCTTGTCCTGGCAAGCCTCACGTTACGACGACGGACGAAATAATTCCAAAGAAAATACCACCCCTAATGAGGTGGTATTTCATAAACAAGAAAGGTTATCGCTTTTTCACAAAAGTAAGCGCTGAGCCGGTCTTGCCACCACGCCCGGTACGCCCAATACGGTGTACGTAGTCATCGTACGTTTGTGGGATATCGAAGTTAATCACGTGGCTAACATTTGGGATGTCGAGACCGCGAGCCGCAACATCGGTTGCTACCAAAACGCGAGCCTTGGCGGCTTTAAAGTCACCCAGCGCACGGTTACGCTGGCCTTGCGACTTGTTACCGTGGATTGCGCGCGAGGCCACGCCAGACTTATCCAGCATGTCCGAAAGCCGTTGTACACCATACTTTGTTTCACCAAAGATAATCACTTTTTCAAATTCTTCCTTGCTCAGCAATGAAAGCAAGAGGTCTTTTTTGTGGTCTTGGTCGTCATAGTGGACCACATCTTGGTAAATATGGTCGTTCGTTTCGGTTACCTTAACTGAAACATACTCAGGGTCGCGCATAAAGTCGGCCGCAATGGCTTTCACGCCATCACTAAAGGTAGCGCTAAAACAAAGCGTTTGACGGTCAACCGGCAACATCGAAGCAATTTTACGAATATCATTCACAAAGCCCATGTCGAGCATGCGGTCGGCTTCGTCAAGGACGAAGTAGGAGATTCGTTCCAACTTGAACGTGCCACGATCAATGTGGTCTTTAATACGGCCAGGGGTACCGATGACCACGTGCGGTCGTCGGGCCAACCCGCGAAGCTGTGGGGTAAGCGGTACACCACCAACTAACAGGACTGAAAATAATTTCATCCCAAAAGAGAACTTACGGAATTCATCGTCAATTTGAGTCGCTAGTTCACGGGTTGGCGCCATAATCAGCACCGATTCAAACTCGCGGGTTTTATTTAACTTTTCGATAATTGGCAACAAGAATGCTGCCGTCTTACCAGTACCAGTGTTCGCTAGGCCAATAACGTCTTTGCCTTCAAGAACAAAAGGAATCGTTTGGTCCTGAATCGCACTCGGCGTAATGTATTTTATATATGCCAAGTTCTTTTGGATAACTGGGGTAAAATGGAAATCTTCAAAGCTATGCGTTGGTTGGTACGCATTTTCCTCGTGGTTCGGAGTAACCACCGTATGGTTAATAAACTTCGATTCGTGAATCGTTTGT
>DATMTU010000129.1:0-20659 GCA_035564035.1 Dongiaceae bacterium | reverse complement strand
CCATTTTGTGCGGCTCGGTGGCTTGCCGCGGGTTTATTATTTGTTATTTTGGCCGGTATCATAAATGTTCTAATTATGTTCGATTTTATTTCGCTAGTGAAAAACTATCACAAACAGGGGCTGACCCCTGTTCTCTCCCCTGGTAGAAAGAGGTAAATACTATTTGCTATCGCCTTGGTTGGTATAGTAGTCGAGCCCCGAGGTATCATTATCGGCCCATCGACTAAAGAACCCTTGGCTAATCGAGCTAAACTTTGGCAGATGAAGCGTATTACTTGCTGTCCAGACGAGAGGTGCATCACTATAGGCGTCTTCGGGGTAGCCATTGGCGAACCGCTCAATATCTAGTCGCGCTACCATCACACCAGATAGGACAGCTAATTTAAAGCCACTGCGCCCCATGTCGTGGGCACGGTGTTTTTGTACGAGACCGAGTTCGGCGGTAAACGTCACTGCCTGGCCTTGTTCCCTTAAGAACTGGTTGGTGCTAAAGGCTTCGACGATCATGCCCGACTCAAGGTCGGCAGTAGTAATACGGTTTGCCGTATCGTCGTGACGTCGCTGGTATTCGGCAAGTGAAATGCCTCGGAAAGGGATTTGATCGAGATTGATGCTCATAGATGGAGCATATCCTGGAGCGAACGTGACTCAACGGCGATAAGTCGGTCAAGTTCGGTATTTGGATCATCGAACACCATAAATCCACTAGGAAGGGTCCCTTGAGTTTGCATGACGATAGGTTTACCATTCACGTGCCAGACGGCTGAACCGTAAGGTGCCTCGGGGTCTCGATCGCGCTCGATAATAGCAGTACGGGTGTAATTGGTGAGTGTATGGCTTTCCGAGAGAACAACGAGTGTGAGGCTGAGGCGCGCCAAATCATCATTAGTTTTTTGGCGGTCGATTGTTTTTACGGAGACCTCAAAAGACAATGCCTGATCACGGCGAAGCATATAGCCATTTGTTGCGAGTGCTTCAAAGGTACGCCCAGGCTCAATATCGGCAAGATATACCCGTTGTGGCATGTGGTCACCACCTCGGCGTTTTTGGTGGTACTCGTTGATATTGATAAGTGAAAAGTGAGGCTCTTCCATGCCGAAAAGTGTAGCACAATGAGAAACCCCGCACCACCATAAGCGGGAAAACGCGGGGTTCTCGACCGATAAGGGCGCGGGGTAATGGGTCACGGGGCGCGTAGTGCGCTGTTGAGCCAGGCCTGCACCATTGGACCGAAGGTGAAGGCGGATAGGCCGGAGATGAAGACCGTTGGTGTTGGACCGGCTGGCGCCGGCTCGTCTTCCTCGTCTTCGGCATTCGAGGTGTTTGGGCTGAACAGAAAATCCATCTCGAGTTCTTTTGCTTCGACCTGCCCGGCAAGCTCATCGTTGCTGACGAACTTGTCCAACTTTCCCAGCCGACGGGCCGTGCGCTTATTGAAGCGTCGCTCCCAGAGCCAGCCCTGGAGAGAAGCTATGAGACGACTTGCCATGGTACTACCTTTCGACGAGCGAGAAAGCGAGGACGAAAACACGAACACTCCCCTTTTTGGAGAAGTATTTAGTATATTATACGACAAATTTAATAAAAAAGCAAAAATTGCTATAGGGAAACCATCGCTCCCCTCCTCTATAAACCTACGGACTACAGGTATCAAGTGGGCTAAGACTCCCCTGCTGTAGGGTTTGGCCGGTGCGAAGGCGGATGTTTGGAGCCGGATGAACTGGCGTGTAATTGATAGTGAGGTCGGTCATATTAGCTGCAGTGCCGTTGGTGTCGGCAAAAATACCGCTCGTACCCGCCCCGTAGCCGTCATCCAGTGTGGCCGAGACCCAAATGTAACGGGATGCCATATCGGTGCCGCTCACACAAGAACCAACACCGGCCGCAGAAGTAGTGCTTGCCACTGAACGAAAGATAGCATTGGTACCAGCGCTACGATAGGTAACATTCATGCTACCGGCAGGAACTGTGCCGTTATAGGTAATACTGGTAATATTTGCAGAAACACCGAGGTCGATGAGTTTTGAATAGCTCGCCGTATGGGCGATAGAGCTAAGAGGAGCATACTGCGTATCGCTATAGAACGTCGTACCACCATCTGGGGTGCCGCCCGTAACATAAAGGTAACCTTCGTACGCAACAGAACTATGCCCGTAACGGGTGTTTGTGAAGCCGGTAGTGGTTGTTGCCCAGGGGCCTAACGTACCACTCGCGTAAATAGGCGCGGATTGGACATCGTTGTAGTACGTTGAGCCATTTCTGCCACCTAAGATATAGAGGGTACCATTATAGGCAATGACGGTGGGGCGATACCGCGAATTGGCGAAGCTAGACGTATAAACCCAGCTCCCCAAAGTTCCGTTGGCGTTGATAGGCGCGGATTGGACATCGTTGTAGTACGTTGTACCGTCATAGCCGCCAACTACGTACAGGGAGCCGTCGTATGCAACTGCTTTGAGGCCATAGCGGGCGTTGGTGAAAGTGCTAGTTGTATTCCAACTCCCAATCGTCCCGTTGGCGTTAATTGGCGCATATTGGACATCATTATAGTTTGTGCTTGAACTATTGTGGCCACCAACTACGTACAGATAGCCATTGTAAACAAGAGAGCTGAAGTTGGAACGACCATTAGTGAACCCTGTGGTCGACGCCCAACTCCCAATCGTCCCGTTGGCGTTGATAGGCGCATATTGGACTGTGGCATAACTTGTTGTACCGTCAGTACCGCCGATAAGGTAGAGATGTTTATTGTACGCAACCATCTCCAGCCCATCGACCGCCACAGTGAACCCTGTGGTCGACGCCCAACTCCCAATTGACCCGTTGGCGTTGATAGGCGCATATTGGACGTCGTTGTAGTCACCAGAACTGCTAGCGCCACCGGCAATATAGATATATCCGTCGTAGGCAGCCGTGGCCTGATAGGCGCGACCGGCTGCTAGTGCCGTGGTGCTTGCCCACGCCCCGCTTGCCCCGCTCCCGCCATTATTGACCCGGGCAAACTGTGTCGTGGTGGCTGCTGCGGTCGTCCAGCCGCCGACACCGTACAGATAGCCATTGTAGCTCGTGACGCCCATATCAGTTGTTGCGGCCGTGAGGCTGGGGGCGGTATTCCAACTGCCGATGCTGCCGTTTGTTGACGGACAAGCATAGTAGACAACACTAAGGCTTGTCCCGGTAAAGCTCTCTCCGCCGACACTGTAGATGCAGCCGTTGACACTTGTACCTAGGTTAAATGCTACGGCAGCAGGTAGGCTGGCAGTGCTCGTTGAGGTACCGAGGGTGCCATCGGCGTTGATTGGGACGTATTCGACTGTCGTTTGGGCGGCTGAACTGCTCTCTCCGCCGAATACATAAAGGTATTTACCAACTATCGTCATACCGCGATTATTGTAGGTATTAATCAGGGTGCCGCTTGCGGTTGTCCATGCTCCGGGCGCACCAGTCGAGGCATTGAGCGTCGAGTAGTATACCGCTTGGCAATTAGCATTGCCGGGTGAGTCACACCCTATAACATATATATTTGCACCACTACTACCCGTATAGGTCACTGCTACCGGTTTCTGCCCTATTGTCGTTGGAAGTGAATTAGTCGCCGTGGTCCAGCTGGCACCAAGTGTCCCATTGGTGTTAATGGTGTTATACAGCACTGATGCAACTGACGTACCTGTTGTAGCACCGGTAAACCCGCCAACGACGTATACCCTGCCATTATATATCGTGCAGCCACTACTACCCCTTGCTGTCGGCAGCGCTGTTGTACTCGACCAACTACCATTTTGACCAGTTGTAGCATTCAATGCTGTGTATTGTACGGTAGTGACATTAGTGTTGTTATTGTCTGTGGTGCTCCCGCCGATTTTATAGAGATACCCGTTGTAGGCGACGCTGCAAGAGAGTGCAACTGCAGTTGAGAAACTGTTTGTCAAGGTGGCGAATTGGCTTGTATAGCCCGCAGGCTGGATTTGTGCAGATTGCACAGTGTTATGGTCGACCGTCTTGTCGTAGCCGCCGAGGATATAGAGGAAACCATTGTACGAAGCATACGAAGCGTAGAAGACACCGGTAGTAAGGAGGGTGGGGCTTTTTGTCCAAGCCCCAATACTCCCGTTAGCATAGATTGGCGCATATTGCGTGTCGGTTTGACCACCGGCAGCACCAGCGTTGCCGCCTGCCAGGTAGAGGTAGCCATTATAGACGTAGGCGGCTAAGCCGTTACGGGCACTGGTGAAGCTCGCGCCAGCCGTCCATGTGCCAATTGTGCCGTCGCTATTTATCTTGGCGTACTGCGAGTCGGCAAGGTAACCCGTATTGCTCCCGCCAAAGATATAGACATAGCCATTGTAAGCGACTGCACCCATATTCGCGCGCGCTGTCGTAAAGCTGGTTGTCGTGTTCCAGGTACCTACCGTTCCATCGGCATTGAGGGGCGCATAGTAGACGGTATTTTGACAGTCGCTCGCAGTACCACAATTTGGGCCGCTCGTGAGTGACCCGCCAAGGGCATATATGTAGTTATTTTGGGCCACAACACCTTCATCGGTGAGGTTTACTGGTAGATTCGCCATTTGTGACCAGCTGCCTATTGTGCCATTTGTATTGAAGGGGGCGACGTACACAGTATTTGTCGAAGCGGAAGCTTGGAACCCACCAACAAGATAAACATAGCCATTATAGACGGTCGCATTAACACGTTGATAACTTGCCGGTAGATTAGTTGTCGATGCCCAGGTACCAACGGTACCGTCGGTATTTATCGGCGCATATTGCACAGTGTTGTAAGCGCCGACACCTCGCTGGAGGCCGCCAAATACGTATAAGTACCCGTTATAGGCAGCCGTGTAGGCGTTCTCTCTAACACCGGTGAAACTTGTCGTTGAAGCCCAGGTGGCAATGTCCCCGCCGGTCAGTCCGCCACGAGAAATTTGGCCGCTCGTACTGAAATTGATCATGCCGTCATTGTTGCCATTGGTTTGAAAATCACTCGTACTGGTGACGATGACGCTTGGGTCGATGGTGACTGGCCCATGGGCTGTTGCTAACCCATTTGCGACGACGCTGAGATGGTTGCCGGTCAGTTCGAAGTGCGCCGAGCCGACTTTATCGCCTGCTCCATTTTTTATGACCGGCGCCGGGAGCCCGAACACTAAGTGGGTTTTTGCACTATTTTCGCGTACTTTTTCGACTGCCTGTTGGTCGGCGTCGCTTCCGTAAGAGATATTACTAAAAAGCGCCGGGTCGGCCGAGTAAACACCTACTGCCCCGCCACTGTCGGGGATGATTTTTGCTTCAAGTGTTGTTGGGAGTTGAAGATGGTAGTCAAAAGTAAGCGTATCTGTATTTGTTTGGGGAACAACGATGTCTTCTTTAAGGCCGTTATTTTTTAGGGTGTAGATAATTTGCGAGTTGTTCGAAGGGAATACGAGCCTCCCCTGCTCGAGTTTGCCGGCCTCGGCATTAAACTGCGGTACTAAACTAAAACTGAGCTGCGAGTTGATATCGTGATACGTGACACCTTTCGAGAAATCGCTGGGAACATCGAGGCCGTACAGGCTTTTATCGGCCTCTTTCCCACTCGCGGTCCCCAACTGCTGTTTCAGTTTATTAAGCGGGCTCCCCTCGGCGCTTTGCACGGCGTCGGCGTTAAATTGGTAGGTTGCGGTGGTTGCGTTGTAAGTGAGCTGGTTGGAGAGTGTCGGGTCGCTATGGCCAACAAGTTGTAAAGTTTCAGCTGATAATGCGTAGCGCTCGGCGTTGAGTAGTTGCGAAGCAAGCGGTATGGCTGCACTGGCTATGACAAGGAGCGCTGCCGCACCATTAGCAACTCGCCATTTCATGCCATACCGATGGTCCTGGCGTATCCACCAGCGCTGCACTTGACGCCATAGCCGATGTACGGCATGGTGCCCTTTTTTCCAGAGCTGTGTGGCGGCATTCGTAAAGCTATTCATACGGTTAGAACTTACTGTTATAGGTCAATACAATATCGGCCAGCTGAACGTTAGAACTGCTCTTAGCGGTCAGGCGCACCAGGATGGTCATATAGCCGCCAGCAGTGTAGCCGCTTGCATCGAGGCTGCTGGTTGCCATGTTGGCCCACGAGGTGCCAAGGGTACCTGGGCTGGTGTAGGCGCTGCCGTAGCTTGCGTCATAGGTGACGCCATCGGACTTAATAATACCAATGGCATAGGCTGTATTGGCTGCGTTGTCGGTTTTTACCTTGATACTTGGTGCGCCGGACCAGCTAGAGAAGTCGTTTGGAATCGGGATACGAACAACAACATCGTAACATTGGCTGGTTGCACTTGTAGAGGTCCAGTTGTAGTAACTTTGTTGGGCGCTTGAGGTGTCGTACCCGCTGGTCATGGTGCCGCTTTGGTTGGTGCTACAGTTTGCCCCGCCAGTATCGCCGCCGTAAAGCACGGCTCCCGCATATTCGGCTGACAGGCTAATTGTTTTCGTGTGTTGCGTGGTACCAAAGGCGGTCAGCCCGGTGCTTGGGGCGAAGGTGATGTAGTTGCCGCTGGCTGCATTGCCAAGTGTGAGAGTGCCGGTGCTTGTATCGGCATTGAAGTACACGTTACTGCTTGCATCCTGAATACTGAATGCGTTGGTTGATGTTACTTTTACTGTAGTACCCCCTTGAACGAGGAACGTTTTTCCACTTGCTATCGTTGTATTTTGGCTGAGCGCGATACCGGTTGCATTTGTTGCGCCAAGGGTTAGTGTGCTAGCGGACGATGTATCAAGGCTGGTTGCCTGGAGTGCGGTGGTTGCCTGTAAGGTGCCACTGATAGTAACGGTGTTTGTACTAGTGTTGACGTTGAGCATGTTGGTACCGCCGGCATTTTGGATTGCAAACGCTGTTGAAGAATTGCCGCTTCCTCTAAAAATAAAGGCATCGGTTGTTGTTTGCATTTGCCCTGCATAGACCGTGTTCGTGCCGGCGTCGCTGATTGCCGTTGCGCCTGTTCCGCTAAAGGTATTATCGGCCAAATAAGTTGTGCTGACACCACTCGCAATATGAATGGCATACCCTGTACCGGCCGTATCGGTAATCTGGTTGTTAACAATCTGGTTTGCGTTACCACCTGCTACATATAGGCTATCATTTGTACCACCCCCGCCATTATTGGAGAGTCGATTGGCGGAAATGTTATTATTTGCCGAGCTTGACTGAATATATATACCGTTTATACCGTTACTATTCACGATATTTCCGGTTACCGTATTATTTGTTGCCGAAGAATAAAGCTCGATACCTACAGACGTGTTACTATTTGTCACGTTATTGCTGATCGTATTTGACGAGACCGTATACGATACATCAATACCGACGTTAGAGTTACTACTTGCCGTATTACTGGTCACCGTATTATTAGATGCATAGACTGCAATACCGATGACGTTACCCGTCGCCACGTTATCAAGGACACTATTCGAAGCCGATGAGTTGCTCAGATTAAGACCATACCCACTGTACATATTTTGTGCGAGTACGTTTTCTATTGTGCCGTTGCTTGCATGGTTGAAGTAAACACCATAGAACAGACCTGCCGATTGGTTTGTTTTGTTGCCATCAATCTTTAAGTCGCGGACAACAACCCCTGTACCTGTAGAGGTGTTACTGTTTGTGATGGCGTAATAGGTCCCCGCACCAACACTGTTTGGGTAAGTAAGCAGTGTGCTATCGCCTCCCCCGGATAGTATAGTGTTGTCGGGTATGTTCACGCTGGTTGTGCCAAGCGTATACGTCCCAGGTTCAAGGTAGACGATGCCCCCTGTGGCTGCCGTGAGTGCGGTGTTGATTGTCGTACCATCGTTGGAGCCGGTGGCGACGTAGTCAGCGGCATCCCTTTGTACTTGAGATGAATTGCTGGCAGCAACAATAACCGCCGTTTTCTGAGTCCCTACCCACTTCGTGCCGTTGTATTGGAGGAGCTGGGCTGTGGTTGTATCGTAGTACAACGTGCCGGTCGATGGGCTGGCTGGACGGCTTGCGGTGTTACCGCTGGTAATGCCGCCCCCTCCGGCACAGTTTGCCCATGCGCCGTTCGTGTAGCAGCGGAAAGCATTCATACTGCCGTTGTAGTACATCGCCCCATTAACACCGGCAGGGTCCCCAGAGGTGGTTTTACTGTCGAGGATAAAGAGATACCCCGTGGTGTTGCCTGCCGAGCCGGTACCAACCACTACCCTGTTATTCGTCGTATCGGTGCTGAAAATGGATGAACCGGCGGTATTTTGGACGCTAAAGGCTGTAGTCGAGGCGGCTTGAACATAGGCAGTGCCGGTGTTTGTTACTTGGAAACCAACGCGGTGAGTACGAAAGAATTGGCCTGCTTCGGTGATGGTTGTGCTCGAGCCGGTGACGTGAGTGCTGTCAGTGTAGCCAGTGATGGTCTCGGTGGCGCCATCTGCCCAAACGAAGATTTCACCAACATTGGCAGCACTGAAGATAGCACCCGATGCCGTGATAGTACCCGAACCGCTCGTTTGGCTTGCGATGACAGAGGCGCTATTAAGATCGACTGGCGCGACACCAAAGGTATTGGTACCAACGGGAACGGTTGCCCCGATAACTGTTTGTGTATTGAGATCAACACTCCCGAGGACGAGCGTATTGTTTGCTTGAACCTGCGCGAATGCACCAATAGCGGTGGCATTTTGAAGCGTCGCGGTAGTATTAAAGAACTGGTTCGCATCCTCGGCACCGGCATTATACCCAACCGCTGTATTATTTGAACCGGTAGTATTCCAGTAGAGAGAGCTGAGCCCAACCCCGGTGTTCTGAGACCCTGTCGTATTGTTTTTTAGAGAGGCTGATCCGAGAGCGCTGTTGAAGCCGCCTGTCGTATTGTTAGTAAGCGAAAATGCCCCTACAGCACTGTTATCATCGCCTATGGTGTTACTGCTGAGAGAGGAGTTGCCTACCGCCGTATTCTCGATACCGTAATTCCCTTCGCTGCCAGAGGTGCTGCCACTATCGGTGCTATTGTTAGCGAGTGCGCCCGTACCAAGGGAAAGATTGAAATTACTACTATCTACCTGTAGTATCGGCTGACTATTCTGAAGCAGATTCGCCGTGTTATTGAAAGACTTCAGTATTGCACCGGGGCTTGCGGTGTTATCTGTATAGCTTGTCGTCGTATTGTCGTTAATTGTCGCGACAAGGTAGTATGGCCCGCTTGTTGAGGGAAGGCTGCGATAGATATTACGTCCAGTTACAGATTTGCTGGCACTGACCGGGATATTCGTCAAGTTTACTTGTTGAGCTGAAACGCTTACGTTACTTGAGATTGGGCCGCCGTCCGTCTCCCCACTTGCCGTCACATACGTGACGGTGTAATTGAAGGTACCCGTGAGACTCCCGGCTGCACCCGCAGTCGCTGTTGGGGCGGTTGTCGGGCCAAAAACTTGGACTAGGTTAAGATTACCGATGACATTGGTTTGATTGGCGGTCGTATCTGCCGTGAGGATCGCTTCCCCGGCTGCATTCTGAATTTGAAATGCAGCCGTACTGGAGCCCTGGATGGAACCGGTGCCATTAATGCGGAAGTTGGCAGCTTGTGCTGCTGCTGTTTGGTTTTGAATATAACCATTTCCCCCTGTTGCGGTCGCGAAGGCACTGCTATCGAGCCCATCGAGGAGGTCGCTATTGATCGCATAGGGGCTGCTAGAGATTTGGTTGCGAGGAGTCATTGCCCCTTCGGTGTATGATTCGCAACCACTGGTTGAACAAGTTGCCGTGGCTGGTGTTGGGAGCTCTACCTCCAAATACAACGGGGACGCCGAGTTGAAGATGCTTGATGGGAGTGAGGTGACTGCCCCAAGCTGTACCGAGAAGAGGCCGCCAGTAGTCACGGTGACGCCAGTGCCACTAAAGGCGGACCTTTGTTCAGTCCAGAGTGCCGCCCCACCACTGCTGGCACTATAAATACGAAACTTCATGTTGTAGGTGCCATTGGCCATTGGGGCACCGGTACTATCGTTAAGACGGCCCTGGAAGTTCATTTGATATGGAACAGATTGGATTGCGTGTGACGTTGGAGCAAAGAAAACAAAGCCTAAGAAAAGCCCGACGAACGACACGACAGAGGTTGCTCGTAACAACCGACGCACGCTACGCAGTTTCATTTCCCTCTCTGTTTTTATAATCCCCGTCCTCACAGTAATACGGTTACGGTTAATTATAGGAGTAGCGAGGCCTTTTGTCTAGCCTCGCTACCTCTTAAATTGAATTACTTTTATGCTTATTTTTGAGTGCCAGTATTGGTGCCGGTAGTCCCGCTTTGGATAAGTTTGACAACCTTACCGTCGTTACTGAGGTTTTCGACAAAGAGAATTGATGATTTGTTCAAAATAATCTCATCATCAGGGCCGTGAATTTCACTGCCAAGCTTCACCAACTGCTGGTTTTGATTTGACGTATCGGTGCTACTCGTGCCGGTTGCACTTGCAGTGTTCGGTGCTTGAATATAATACACGTTTGTCAGGTAGGGCCGACTCCCCTCATAGCCGTGAAGCTTCCCGAAATAGACCTGGCCATTTGACAAAAATACGGCTTGATAGCGGTTACTGTCAACCTGCGAACTGTTTTGCCAAAGGAAACAAACAACGCTGCCGGCAACTAGGATAACGATAACGATGGAGATAATCCACCAAAGTTTTCGCGACCCATGCCGTCGTGATAGCTTTCCGTGTGACTGCGGCGCTGTAATATCAGCTACCTGCTTTGTAAAATGACGGCCGGCGTCTTGATTGTTCATACCCTATTCTCCCCAGAATTACTTGGTATTCATTTTAACGATAAGCGGTCTGTTTCGCAAGGTTTGGATATTTTAGCGGCAGTTGCTTTTTACTCAGCTGGAGGTGTTGTGCTCTTACGCCTGCGGGTTCGTTTTCGCTTGCGTTTTACTGGTGCGGCGCCTGGTTGCGCTGCTCCTTCACTTGTGTTGGATGCGCTACCCTCGCTTCCGAAGGCTTGTGACTCACCTTTTACGGGCCCTTCGACAAGGTTTTCAACCGCTCGTGCCCCAGCGTCGATTGGCCACAGCTTTGCTTGGGCTGGCGTTTGTGGAAGGTTGGTATCGTGCGCTTTACTAGCCTGCGGGTTTGTTTGTGGTTGCAGGCTAGCCGGCATGTTAATCAACGAATTAATTTCAGCTTCCACCTCGCTGCGGAGGCGGCTATACAAGCGGCGTGAGTTTTCGATAATTTGCGGCGTATTGTCCATTTGCTCTGGCGGCAATTTTAACGTGGTAGCGCTAAAAGCTGGTGCTTTTTCGCCGTTAATGACCATGTTGATGATAAAGTGGCGATTGTGCATTTGCAGCAAGTCGCCCGCTTCAAATTGCGGCTCAAATTGTTTTGAGAGAATCGGTGCATCGTCGGCCGATACGCGGAAGGAAATCATTGACCCCACGTTACCAAACACTGCGTCGCGGACGGTGTCGTTCATTTGGCTAATGTACTGGTTTGCGACGGTCAGGTTAAGGGCGT
Source organism: Dongiaceae bacterium (assembly GCA_035564035.1). Taxonomy (GTDB): domain Bacteria; phylum Patescibacteriota; class Saccharimonadia; order Saccharimonadales; family Saccharimonadaceae; genus Microsaccharimonas. Next base: position 9,157 of record DATMTU010000129.1, on the reverse strand, counting down.
ATTTACGCGCCTCAGATAGAATAGTCGCAAACGAATCGGTGGCAAAGTTTTGGAACTCGTCCACGTACAGGTAGAACGGACGACGATCTTCGATGTTCGGGATGTCGCTACGGCTCATGGCAGCCAGCTGGATTTTTGTGACCAAGAACGATCCCAAAATCGCGGCGTTGTCTTCACCAATGAGGCCCTTTGAAAGGTTGACGATCAGAATCTTTCCTTCGTCCATGATTTGGCGAATGTTAAAGGTCGATTTTGGTTGGCCAATAATGTTGCGGATAGTCGGGTTGGCAGTAAAGGCGCCCACCTTGTTGAGGACCGGTGCAATTGCTTCGGCTTGGAACTTATCATTCCAACTGGCAAACTCGACGTTCCAGAATTGCAGTACCACACTGTCGGTACAATAGCTCAGCGTCTCTTTGCGGAATTTTTTGTCGGTCAACATACGAGAAATATCCAGCATGGTGGTTGAGGGGCGGTCGAGCAGCGCTAAAATGGTATATCGCAAAATATATTCCAGTCGAGGCCCCCAGCTCTCGCCGAACATTCGCTTGAGGACACCAATGACTTCCGAACTGATGTTGCTCTTTTGCTCGGGGTTGGTCACTTCCAGCGGATTAAAGCCAACCGGATAGGCGGTATCGGCTGGGTTAAAGTAGACGACGTCTTTCATGCGGCTGCCAGGGACGAAGCGCATGTTGTCGACAGCCAAGTCACCGTGCGGGTCAATAATGGCGTAGCCTTGGTTATGGAAGATATCACTGAGCGCGAACAGCTCCAAAAGCCCCGACTTCCCTGCCCCAGTCTGCCCAATAATGTAGACGTGGCGCGAACGGTCGTAACGCAGCATACCAAACTGGTGGTTAATACCACGGAAATTCGTCAACCCAAAAGCGCTGATGTTTTCATCGATGGCCGGGTTACCGGTAATAATGGGTAATTTAGCCGGCGGTTCGGCGGTTTTGCTGCTTGCCCATACAATGTTTGGTGTTTCCACGTTGGTGTGGGGCAAGTGGTAGACACTAGCGAGCTCTTCAATATTGAGAATGTAGCCACCTTGACCAAAGAGACGTTGGCGGTAGGCGCCTAACGCTTCAGGGCTAAAGCTTGCGTTACTCGACTTAAACCCATTGAGGTTGGTTGAGTTAAATTGTTTGAAGGTCCCCACAATCGCCTGCATTTGCTGGCGGGCAGTGGTTTGATCTTCGCCAAGGTAAGCAATGCGAATTTTGACCTCGTAGCCTAGTTTGGTTGCTTTCGTACCGGCTTCGGAGATACGTGTTTTGTCGCGGTCGGATAGTTCTTTGGTGACGGTTGTTTTCTCGCCTGCTTCTGGTGGTTTCCAGAGTGCTTCGAGGACTTGTGGCACCCACCCAACATATTTGGTAGCTGATGAACTTTTACCAGCCCGTATGCCAGCTGCCCATTTTTCGGTAGTCTTGTGCCAATCGTCGGCAATTGGCCGAACCAGCATTTGCACCCACATTTCATCGCCAGTCGTTTCGAGCTTGGCCAGCGTGCCGGTAATACCGGCCAACGGGTCAACTTCGAAACTCTGGAAGGTTTTAATAGGCAGAACATCGGTTCCCGTTAGGGTGATGTCGGTGGTGTAGACGACCGAGTGGTTCCGTTCGTGGGTGGTGTAATCCTCCTCGGCAGGACGAATTTGCACCGTTGGGTACTGCGAGTAAATCTGCCCTTCCACAAAACTGCGGAGGGTTTTTGGCACCCACACGTAAAAACGAATCTGACCGTTGACTGAAGCAAATTCAAAGCTGAGGTGTTCCTGGAAGCCACTATTGGCTTTGAGCTCTTCTTTATCACGGAGAATACCGTGAAGACTGGCGAACATCTGCTCGGCAGCGAGCTCTTTTTTATCGTTGGTTTTTGGAATCTCAAGAATAAGGAGGTCGGCATCTTGGTGTTGAATCACCTCGGCACGGCGGTAGTTACGCCAGGTTAAAAACCCGAGGACCACAACAATTGGCAACCAGACGTACCATTGGAGAAGGAAGTTGAAGAATGCACCAATTATTTCCATATATAAAACCTGTTTCTATTCTCTCACCTGTAAGGGGTTATGGCAACATAAGCGTTGTTTTAGGAATAGAAAGGAAGATGTATATATTTTAGCATAAATGGTATGAAAAGTCAATTAAAGAGAGAATGTACGTGCTTCGAGCCGTTTGAGGCGCGCGTCGTGGTCTTTTTTGGTGGCTTTATGGTCTTGATACGATTCGGCAACGGTGTCTAAAATGAGTTGGCTGATGGCAAGCTGTTTTTCGAAGCCGATTTGCATTTGGGCTGAGAGGTTATCGTGTAAAGTAGAAAGTTTGTGAATTTCCTTACGAAGCTCCTGATAAACCTCTTCAATTCGCTCGCCATTTTGGGCGAGGATGCGGAGGATGGTATTGAATTGGTCATTACTCATATATCTTAGTTTAGAGGTCAAATATAAACTAGTTATGAACTTTTAAGGTAATCTTATCGTAAAAATAACCACGAGAAATGAAGATGGGGAGGAGCGCGCGTGGCACTCCTCCCCATGGGAGGTTTTGGCGGCCGTCTCCTCCTAGGGCCGTTGTGTCGGTGGTCACTCCTTTCGGGGCGAACTACTTTGCGAAGGGCTTGCAGACCATACTCTTGGCCCGGTTGAAGGCCAGCACGATGGTCGTGTGACCGACCGTGTCGAGGTCGCGATGAGCGACGGCCTGCAGCTGCTCGGCGAGCCGCGCGGCTTCTACGGCCCTCGCTTGAGGTAGTTCGCGCGCCGTAGTGTTTTTCGCGACCTTATCCTTGACCCAGTAGAAGGCGTCCTCGGTGTAGTCTCGTCCGCTCCCTGCCGTCAGCCAGATGATCGCGATGATTGCAGCCACGATAGCTGCCGGGATTAGCCCGTTGAGGAACATATCCAGGAACGACACGTGTTTGATGTCGCGCCCAAACAGCCAGCGCTGAATGAGCAACCAGATCACTCCAAACAGACTTATCAGCGAGTACGCTCCGAAGAGTACGAAGGTGTAGACGGCCAACGCCGGAGGCGTAATCCATTCCCACCAGACGTCTCGGTCCTCGCCGTCTGGCTTGCTAAGCCAGAACGACTTTGTGAGTTTCAGTGATCTGCCGAAGTCGTGCGGGTTCAGCGCGAACAGCTGCCGAAACGGCATGTGCCGCTTGGCCATGAACACCCCGTATAGCAGGGTGAACAGTCGCGGAAACAGCCCGTAGAGCTGCACCGGGATCGACAGCGCCAAGCTGAGCAGGATCCGCCGTCGGAAGTCGCATTCGTCCACGCCCTTGTTGTCGTGGAAGAACATCCGCACCAGCCGCTTCAGTAGCTCGGGCGGTTCCTTGGCGAAGTGCTCCTTGGGCACCAGTACGCGCTGCATCGCGGCGGTGATGTAGGAGAAGTCGTCATGACGAAAGAAGTATTCGTCAAAGTCGTCTTCGTCATCGTGACGGCGCTTTTTGCCTGACTTCCTCTTCTTGCTGGCCTCGATGTCGCGCAGTCGTGTGCCGATGTTCGGCGACAGGTCTGCGGTCGCTTGCCGCTCGTAGGTGTCCCTGAGAGCGCTCGGCAGGTGGAGGTCGTTCGGATTCCGAATTGCCTCGGTGACGAGGCGCTTGGTGCGCGTAACGTCGAAGTCGACCACGTAGGCACTGACGATGTTCTCGCCGGCGCGGTTGAACTGGACGTAGAGCATCGGCGTCTCGGTGAGCTCCTTGCTGTACACGCGCTGAGTCTCGTAGTTGAAGCTTCGGAAGCTGTCGCCGTACTGTTTGACGCTGGTGACGGTAATGACGATGTGCGGGTTGGTGTACCCTGCTTCGACGATGCGTGTGGCCAGTGCCTCAGTAATGCTCCACTTGACGGGGATGAACGGCTGGGCTTCGCCCTCCGGGTTGATGTCGAACACCAGTGAAAGCCCGGATGCGTCCAGGTTCGGTGCTTCGAGTGTTGCGGTGACCATGATGGCCCCTTTCATGCAAAAGTGACACTTCCGTGCCACAACCGACAGGTTCACTACAATTCCCTGTCGGGTGTGTAGGTGGTGTTATTATACTACAAAACAGTAAAAAAGCAAGAAAGCGGAGATAGGTCTACGGTTAAGAGCTTGAATAGCGACGCATACTCACCCCACAGAGGTTAATATTGACATTTCATAATGCTTATGCTATAATAAAATCATAGGTAATGAAATGAACTACCCTCATTCCCTTGTTGTTTTCATGTTCTTGTAGAGAGGTGTACCATGTTTTGTCACGTGAGCCTTGTTCTCGCTGGCCTTCTTATCGCACTCGTGGGCCTGGCCGCCTGCACAACAACGCTCGTGCCAAAAGGCGCTTCCGTCGAGATGCCCGGGATGACGCCGGCCCCGCTCGTGACCGATTCTCCCGTTCCTCCCGTGTCGAATCCCTCAACCGCCGACAACACACTCACTATTGTGTCGGATGTGCAGATCGATACGTCCAAGTTCACGACGCCTGCCTACGTGGCTGGCTGGGGACTTTCGGACGATCTACACTATGCCACCGTCACTATCGGTCTGTCTAAGGACGACTAGACGTCGTTTGCCGCGCAGGCTCACATCGACCCGATGAAGAATCCGGCCGCAGTCCAGCTTGGTGACAAGACGGCGCGCAGTCTGATCGACGTCGATAGCTTGGCGGCACAGGTCATCAAGCAGAGGGAGGAGCGCAAGGTCGGCCCGGTCGACATTCGGAAGATCGACGTCTTCTACGACATTCAAGTGCTGCCTCACTAAGGCTCTGTGCTACACTCTCTCGAGCATGAAAATTCCCGGTCCTCTACCCTGCAGATGCAGGAAGAGGGCCGGGTTTTCATTTGGTCTGGATTCTCTATACGTGAAGCAGACTACGCTTCTTCGGCCAACTCGTAAGTCGCCTTCGCAACACGCTTAAATTGCGGTTTGCTCTGCAGGTTGAGAAGGATAGTCGTTTCCTTTACTTGGCGGCTTTTTAGGACGCGCTTGACGATTTCGTCGCGGTGGAGGGGTTCTTTAGCATCTTTCAATACTTGGGTGATAATGTCGCTGACGGTCCCCTTGCTGTAGCCCCAGTTATCAAGGGCATAAATACCGCGGCCGATCAAAACAAAACGCTTGTCTTTGATGAGTTCGTTATGAATCGCTTGGGTCGTTACGTCTTTGCGCTTAAAAGTGCTCCCCTTAATCGCCTTGGCAATTTCTGAAAAGTGCATTGGCTTGCCGTTGTCGGCGAGGATAACGTAGATTTTATCGCGAATGTTTTTAGGGTTCACGGTTGGCCACTTTGCCAGGCCCCAGCTATCTTTGAGGTGTGCGAGTAATTTACTGATGCTGGCCAGTGCGGCAACCTGGAGGGGGTGTTCGTAGCTGAGCTTGTCGAAGAGTTGGTCGACAGTTTGTGGCTCTTTCGCCTCTTTGATGATGGCGACAATTTCGTCAACGCGCCCCTTAAGCTTCTTCTCGTCGCCGTAGTCGGCAACCGCAACAGCTTGGTAATAATTGTCGTTTTCGTCAACAACCGTCAGACCAGGTGCTAAAGTAGCAATGAAAGCGACGTGGGCGCGTTCTTGCTGGTTGGTAGCGCGGCCATAAAGTTTGTCAGCCAGGTCTTGGGTGCGAGCGGCACGGCCCATTTCGCTGAGGGTGCGGATGAAAACTTTTTCGAGGCTGGCGACTGTATCGGTCTTACCGTCTTCGGCAGCGATTTTAAGGCGAATCAGAATGGCCTTTTCCAGTTGACGAACACGTTCGCGAGTAATGCCAAGCAGCTCACCAATTTGTTCGAGCGTTTCACGACGGTCGTACAGGCCAAAGCGTCGGGTAACAATTTCGCGCTCACGTTCTTGGTCGATGAGGGCGACAATGTCAGCAACACCTTGTTGAAGGTCGATTGTTGGCTTTACGTCGGTAGTTTCGGTCATCTGGTAGTTTCTTTCTTCCCCTACTCCACCTCGCAAGGGATTATGCACTTTTTGCTTAATTACTATCATTGTACAATATTATGTAAATAATGTCAAAGAATATGTACAGTTACCTAATTGTAGCATGAAATAGACAAACTGTGTATATGGTGGTTTGGGAGTTTAGTTATCCACAAGATGTGGTATAGCTGAAAATAACAGATATAAACATTGACTAAAAGTGAAGAGGCGCCCAGATCCTTTCGGATGGGCGCCTCGTGAGATGCACGATGTGCTTAAGGGGTTCTCTACCCTGTCGGACCGCTTACCGGAACTCTTCCCCGACGATACCCATAAGGGTGCCGACGATGAAGTCGGCTTCAGCGAACTGGGAACTCCCCGGCTCGAGATACATCTCCCAGGGCACGGGCAGCCCGTAGAGGCGGTTCCACATGCCTTCGTTGTAGCGCTCCACGTCCTCTGCGGACCTGCGCTCGGCCGCAAGCTTGGCGATGATCCCACCAAGAAAGCTGCGGAAGCTGTTCTCGGCCTCGAGGGATGCCACCATGGTGTTGAAACTCTCCGGAGAGGTCGTGATGACCTCAGTGAAGCGCACCGCGTAGGCGAGCTTTGGGAGGTTCATCAGACGCTCGATGGTGCGAAGCGTCAGCACGCGCATGGCTTCCGACCCGGCGGCGTGGACTTCGATGGCGATCGAGGTCGCAGCCTGGGGATCCTTGCGGTGGATGAATAGCACGTCGCGACCGGGCTGGTCGACGACGAGCGGCACGAAGCGCTCGACGATGGCTCGGATGACCCCGGGCTCACCGAAGTAGTCCTCGTTGGTGACGGCCTTGACGACGATGGGCTCGAGCTCGATGGCATTCATCGGGTTCTCCTTGTTCTGATGAGCGAACGATCTACGTGTGTAGACGTATCTATATTATATCACATAATTATCGTTTACGCAATGTACCCACTTGGGTATGAAAGGCGCTACCTGGCTGGTAAAGATTATTTTTTCTTACTTTTTGTTGCCGTTGTCTTGCGCCGTGCAAAACGCCCCTTTGCCTCTGGTGCTTCAGCAATCATCTGCTTGGCTTGCTCATGGGTAATGGTTTTCGGGTCGGTATCTTTAGGGATTTTGGCGTTCTTTTTCCCGTCGGTAATGTAAGGGCCGTAGCGGCCGTTAAGCACTTTAATACCATCGCCAAAGTCGGTGATGTTCTTTTCGGCTTCACTTTTCAGCTTTGCGGCGTAGAGTTCGAGCGCTTCTTCGAGGGTAATATCGTGCGGGTCAAGCGGCTTAATGCTGACAAATAGGCGCGTTTTCGTTTCAGGGTTAGTGACCTCAAGGTATGGGCCAAAACGACCGATATTCGCTTTCATTGGGAAGCCTTCGGGGGTTTCGCCAACAAGACGTGGGAGTTTGAATGCCTTGAGGGCTTCTTCGAGTGTGACAGTGTCGACGCGGAAGCCTTTTGGCATTGGGGCAAATTGCGGTTTTTCATCAGTATCGGTACCGTCGGGATTTTTGGCATCACCAAGCTGGAGCATTGGGCCAAAGCGGCCGATGCGGGCGTAGATCATTTTACCTGTTTTTGGGTCGGTACCAACAGGGGTTGCTTGGGCAACTTGGGCACGGTCAATGCCGCCAGAGTTTTCGATAAGCTTATGGAATGGCGTGTAGAATTTCTCGAGCATGACGTTACGCGCCAAAGCGCCGGTGGCAATGTCGTCGAACTCTTCTTCGACGTCAGCAGTAAAGCCATAGTCGATAATTTGTTCGAAGTAATCACCGAGGAAATCGCTGATCATCATACCGATAGACGTTGGTACCAGTTTGCCTTTGTCGGAGCCGGTTTTTTCTTGGACGATTTCGCGTACCACTTCTTTTTGTGGCTGAACGCTGAGTGTAATAACGTCGCGCTCAACCCCTTCACCTTCACCCCTTTCGGCATAGCCGCGAACCTGAACGGTATTGATAATAGTGGCATAGGTAGACGGACGACCAATACCGAGCTCTTCGAGTTTCTTCACGAGTGACCCTTCGGTATAACGAGCTGGTGGGCGTGCGAAAGTCTGGCGAGCATCAGCGTGTTCAAGACCAAGTGTATCACCTGATGCCATAACTGGAAGAATATCAGGATCTTTTTTGCCGCTGCCATAGACTTTCAGGAAACCATCGAAGATAATCACTTCACCTTTAGCCTCGAAGTTGAGCTTTGAAGTGCTAATAGTGATAGTCACGACAGTTTTCTCGAGCTTTGCGGGTGCCATTTGGCTGGCGAGCGTACGGCGACGGATAAGGTCGTAGAGCTTTTGGTCGTATTCGTTGCTACTGCCTTTTTCGGCTGACATATCAGTTGGGCGGATGGCTTCGTGGGCTTCTTGGGCGCTTGATGACTTGGTTTTAAATTGGCGCACTTGTGAATAGTTTTCGCCGAAGGCCTTTTTGATGTAATCGGCGGCAGCGGCGATAGCCTGGCCACTCAGGACGGTTGAGTCGGTACGCATGTAGGTAATTTTACCGGCTTGGTAGAGCTTTTGGGCGCTGGCCATCGTAGCGCGCGAACCAAACCCAAGTTTGCTGTTAGCTTCCTGCTGCAAGGTACTCGTGGTAAATGGTGCGCCAGGGTTACGGGTGCCTGGGCTGGTGGTAATGTCGGATACTGTAAAGGTCGCATCGGTGAGCTGTGCAAGAAATGTATGAGCCTCTTCTTCGGTGTTAAAGCGTTGAGGCAATTCAGCTTTAATGGGGGTGCCTTCATGGGCGAATTCGGCAGTGATACGGAATTGGAAGTTACCTTCGAAGCCTTGAATTTCACGCTCACGTTCGACAAGTAGGCGGACGGCTGGCGACTGCACGCGACCGGCAGACTTTCCACCAGGTACCTTTTGCCAGACAACTGGGCTGAGCTCGAACCCTACCAAGCGGTCCAGAATTTGGCGTGCCTGCTGAGCCTGCACGAGCTGCATATCGACAGTCCGAGGGTTTTTAACCGCTTCTTCAATTGCTGATTTTGTAATTTCATGAAAAACGATGCGCTTGGTTTTTGAAGGATCGAGGCCCAATACCTCACAGAGGTGCCAGGCAATCGCCTCCCCTTCGCGGTCTTCATCGGTTGCCAGCCAAACTTGCTCGGTGGCTTTAACGGCTTTTTTTAGCTCGGTGATGGTTTTCTTTTTCTCGGCGTCAATTTCGTAAACTGTTTTGAAGCCGTTTTTGACGTCAATCGGCGGCGTACCGTC
>DATMTU010000128.1:0-1803 GCA_035564035.1 Dongiaceae bacterium | reverse complement strand
ATCCAGGCCGAATTTAATGGCGAGTTTCCGCAAGCAGAAACGGATATCGTGAAGCTTCCCGGCGTCGGTAAAAATACCGCCGGTGCCATCGCCGCGTATAGTTTCAACCAGCCGAGTATTTTTGTGGAAACCAACATCCGCACTGTTTATATCCACCATTTTTTTAGTGACGATTTTGCCGTTGATGACAAACAAATCATAGAAATGCTACAAATGACAATTGACCGCAAAAACCCTCGGCGCTTCTACCAAAACCTGATGGACTATGGCACCTGGCTTAAGGCAAATGGCGTACGGAATAACGCCAGCAGCAAGCATTACAAAAAGCAGTCGCCGCTTCGGGGGAGCGTGCGTGAAGTCCGCGGACGGATTTTACGCGAGCTTGCAGAAAATGGCGAAATGAATAACACCGACCTTCGCCGCCGCGTCATAGCTGATGAGCGGTATGAAACAGCACTCACCGGGCTCCTTGGCGACAAATTGATCATGGAGACCAACGGAAAAATTCATTTGACCAACTGAGGCGTTACTTGAGATAATAGAACTATGAAATTTTCCCGACGCTTTGGCTTGGCTGCGGTGACCGTTTTGGCGGCTTGCTTGGTGATGGCTGGCAGTGTTTTTGCTGCCGATGTGATCACTGATAAGCAAATTACGGCGATTCGAAATCAGTGCAACGAACTACAGGCGAATTTAACCCAGCTACACCAGAGCGATACGCTACTGCGCATTAACCGCGGCCAGCTCTATCGTACAATTGCTGACAAGCTTATGACGCCGCTCAACCAACGCATTGCCAGCAATAATCTCGACAATAGTACTCTGGTACCGCTGACGGCTGAGTTTAACGATACCTACACCGATTTTTATAATGATTACAAAGATTACGACCAGTCGCTGAGCGCGGTTATACAGATAGACTGCAAAAAGCAGCCCACACAGTTTTACAGTGCTTTGCAGCAAGCCCGTGAGAAGCGTATCAAAGTCGGTAAATCCAGCCAAGAGCTCACCGATCTCGCCGTCGAATATAAAAAGGCGGTTGCGACATTTACGCAGTCGCTAGTGAAGGAAACTAAGCAATGAACGAAGAACCACACGTACCATCACGCTTTGTGATTGCGCCGCGGTATCGGTTTGCTATTTTGATTGTTGGCGCGATTATAATTTCCTTTGTCCTAGTGATGGTTTCGTTGTCGTTGTATGTCAGTAGTGGCGCCTCGCAGCTCGATCTAAGCCGGCCGGGTATCGATGATTCGATTCGCAAACAAGCCTCTGCCGATGAGTCGTTCAAAGGTTTCGATGCCAGCGGTCCAATTGATAGCCAGGCAATGGACGAGTTCAACAATTTGTACGACTCCCAACTAAAGCAACTGACAACTATCAAGGCTTTTGGCGGTGACGTGCTGAGTGATAATGCCTTGCAATTACAAAAATAATTAGCGTTTTTTGGCAGCCGTGAGCGGCGTAACAGCAAGGAAGATGTCGTTCTTTTCAAATGCTAGATGCAACCGACGGCGCATTTCGGCTGTGACTGCCCACTGATCTGACGGCTGGGTTTTGCCGGCGATAATTACCTCGGTTGAATTACCTGTAATATCGCCTAAGGAAACAAAAGCCGGTGCTTGCAGAATTTTGTCTTTCCACTCAGCCTCACTGGCCAACTCAGTACCAATTTCATCGATCAAGTCGGTTAATTTATCAATGTCGGTGGTAGGTTGGACGAGCAGCGTAAAACGCGCCATGCTGTAGCCCATAGTCTTATTAATAACGTGCTGCACCATGCCGTTCGGGAAATAGTGGACA
>DATMTU010000127.1:0-7272 GCA_035564035.1 Dongiaceae bacterium | reverse complement strand
TTTGCAGCGACTGGCTTTTGCGGAGCTTTTTTTTCAAGTGCACGCTTGACTGTTGGGTGGACTCGAGCGGGAATATCAGCGGTTGCAGTTGTTCGGACGGGCTTTGTTCCTGTTGCAGCTTGCGCTGCGATTGTAGGTTTTGCTGCCGGATGCGGTGCAAAGTGTGTCACTTTGCTGCTGCGGGCAATGTCCATTGAGCGCCCGGTGGGACGCTGGTTTAAGACCTTTTGAGGGGCTGCCGGTTTTTTAGCAGCACGACGCGCCAAGGTTTGCGAACGGCGAACAGTGCTATGAATATCACCAGCTGGGTGCGCAGGGTGTGGCGCAGCTGGTTTAGATGCGGGTTTTGGTGCTGTGGGTGTTACTTTTGGTGTACTTTTTGGAGCGTCTTGGCTGCTTTTGATAATGGGCATACCAGTCACGGCGTCGTACTCACGGCCGTTAATTGTAATGGTTTTTTGTGACGCCATAGTCCTTTAGTAATTCCTCGCATTTAGCGCGTACGGCACTCGCAATTGCCCACGCTGTTTACACACTATAGTAGTGTGAATAAAAAGCTTATGCAAGCCCTAATGTTAAATTTAAAGTGAAATTTGCTATACTTTTCTATAGAACACCATGTTTAAAAAACCAACTCGAAAGCAACTCCTTGTTCGTCGCGTCATTCTCTCAGCTGTCGCGACTGTCTCAGTCTTTGTCATTGTGACCGTGACGGTTCTTTTTATGCTAGGGTATCGCCTTGACGGAGTGAACGGACAGCTCGAGCAAGGGGCTTTACTGCAGTTTGACTCGAACCCAAATGGGGCCACCGTTCTTATTGATGGGAAATCAATCGGCTCACAAACGGCCACGAAACAGACGGTTATTGCTGGTACCCATACTATTAATATGCAGAAAAGCGGTTACGAAAAATGGTCGCGCACATTACAACTAACAGCTGGTACGTTGACGTGGCTCGATTATGCGCGGCTCGTTCCGATCCAGCGCCCCGTCGATGCCGTTGGACACTACCCGACCTTAACCGCCGCTCAGTTCTCGCCCGATTTGAAGTGGGTATTGCTGCAAACTAAAGTTGATTCGCCAACATTCCGCCTGGTTGACCTGCGCTCACAGGATGTCAAAGGCTCAGACCTTACCCTGACACCCGACCTTTATAGTGAGGCGACAACGGCTGGGGTGACGCATACATTCTCGCTTGTGCGGTGGAATAGTGATGGTCGTTATGTCTTGATAAAACATGCCTATAAAGACCAGACGGAATGGCTGATGATTGATACGCAAGATGCGACAAAGGATGTTAATATTACGCGGTTGTTGAGCGCGAACTTTAGTGATATCCAATTTGCCGGCTCGGGTGGCACAACGCTGTATGGCCTGACAACTGATGGGGTGATTCGAAAACTCGACCTTTCAGCTGGAACGATGTCGCGTGGTTTTGTCACTCAGGTAAAGAGCTTCTCAATTTATGACAATAGTGTCGTGACCTATGTTGGTACGAGCGAGACAAATGCTTCAACGCAGGTTGTTGGAGTATATCGTGATGGTGACGATAGCGCGCATGTCCTTCAAACGGTAAACGATACATCAACCCCACTCCACATTGCTGCAAGCCGCTACTTTAGCGACGACTACATCGCCATTGCTGTTGGACAAAATGTCACCCTCCTTAAGGGGAGCTTTCCATCAGGGAATAGCCAAGACGTCGGCAGTTTAAAGCAATTCACCACGCTGCAAATGACAAGCCCGGTGACTGCCCTCTCTTTTAGCCCTAAGGGCGACTATATGGTAGTACAAGCTCAGTCATTATTTACAACGTACGAAATTGAACATCAACGAAGCGAGACAGGTGTGGTGACGGTCGCTAATAATAAACCAGCATCAGATCTAAAGTGGCTTGATGCGGCACACCTTTGGAATGATGATACGAATTCGCTCGTGATGCGTGATTTCGATGGGGACAATGCCTACGTCATGAACCCAGTTGTCTCCGGCTTTGACGTCAGTTTAAGCCAAAATGGCCGCTACCTTTACTCTATCGGTAAAGCCAGTGACGGTACCTATACGCTCCAGCGTATCCAGATGATTTTGCAATAAATAGCTAAGTGGTTTAGTGAGCGCCAAAGAGCTTTTCGAGCAGTGTCGGTGAGCTTGCGCCAGGGATGGTCACGTTGCCGTTGTCGCCACTTGTTTGGCCACTGCCGCTTGGGGCTGCTTGCGCTGAGGCGGGATCGGGGCTTACTTGCTCTGCTGTGACCAGGAGACGGTTGAGCGAAGTGCCGAGAGGTGTACAGGTAATCAGTGTCATGATCGGCTTGTTAGTTGGATATACTAAAGCACTCACGTCAGTCGGCTTCACGACGTCGGTTTTGGTAACCACGTAGGTATAGCGTTTGCCTTGGTAATTGGCGTAAATAGTGTCGCCAACGACGAGTTTATCAAGTTGCGCGAAAATAAACTTGTAATCGCCTGGGTCAAACAGGTCGTTACTACTGTGGCCAGATAATACCGTATTCCCTACTTCGCCAGGTACGCTATTAGCACCGGCAATGGCAAAGTGCGCAACACCTTTTTGCATAGCGGCCATTTGCGAGTCATAATCAGGAGTCACCCCATCATATAACGCGGGCACATCGACGTTGATTTTTGGAATAATCAGACGGGGGTCTTGGCTGACCGCCTCGCCTGCGGTGGGGTCGATGACGATATTTTGCGGGTCGATGGACCCTGGTGATACGTAGGCGTTAACGGTCGCAAAAATCACTTCGTTATATTGCAGAAAGGCAAATACCATCACTACAACTAGTGAAGCAGCGATAGGAATAAAGTGTTTGCTTCGGCGAATCTTGCCGGCACGGGTGCGAACACCGGAAAGGAGTTTCTGGCGTAATTCAAAGAGCGCTTGGTCTTTCGAGAGTTCCTCGGCAGTTACCTCGGCGTCAGTCTGCTGCGAAAAGAACCCATTAGCGGTGAGCGGCGTAGTTGCCTGTGGTGTTTCTTGGGTTACTGCCGGTACTGTGGCTTGCTGCTGGGCTGTCTGATGAGCGTAATAAGCTTCGTAGTATTGCTGGTAGTAGTTTTGCCAAGCGCTGTGGTAGGCTTTCCACTGGTCGGCTTGCGGCTGGGGTGTTTCAGAATGGGTGCGGTCATAAGGGTTCGGGTCACTTGTGGAGGCATTGTCTACAGGGGTGACTCGTGCGGTGACCGATGTGTGCGCTTGCTGCGACGGCGCGACGGCGTTACTGCCATATAAAGCATCAATCTGCGAACGAATAACGTTCGCAGCAGCATCTTGTGTATTCGGTGCGTCCCCGCCCTGACGATTATTGGGATCCATATCTGTATTCCTGATACATTTTATTGTACAATACTTTAGGTATGTGGGCGAGTGGCGGAATCGGTAGACGCGCTAGACTCAAAATCTGGTTCTCGCAAGGGAGTGAGGGTTCAAGTCCCTCCTCGCCCACCAACAAGTACAATAAAGAAAGCCGCTTTTGCGGCCCTTTTTATTTCATCAAAACAATTGCTTATTGGATGAGTTTATTTAAGTGCTTTGATGCCCGATTAATATAATCCGAGTTATCGCTGGCGTCGGGGTTGTGGCTATCAATGATAATCGCCCGCGGGAGGACGGTCGATACTCTTTTATAAGACGAATGAAGCGAATTAATGGGAACAACGACAATTGTTGGGTCATACCGCTTGTATATTTCACGAGTTGTCTTTACCTGGACGTAGCGGTAAGGGTCATCACCTTCAACGTACGTTGCAATGTAGTCAAAGCCCGTCCTTAGCCCCGAAGTAGGATTACTCCCAAGGTCTTCATCGATTGTCGCGGGCAATATGTAGCGTGGCGTCGCACCAAGCGTCCGTCCAGTAAGCGTTCGAGTGAGGGTTGCGTCGTAGGCTGCGAGTGCGTAGAAAACCATTTCAGAGATAACACCCGTTGTGGCGCGGAGTTCTTCAAAGTCTGAAGGGGTTTCAGACCACGCAAGGTGGTGACGCTGCCGAAGTGTCTTTTCCAGGAGTGTACCGAGGTTCATGTATGTTTGATCCACATCGGTAGATTCGGCTGCATTGGTCGGGTTAAATTGTCGAGCAATTTGAGAGATTGCAATTGCTTTGAGCGTGACCCGAGCCAAGCCTTCTGGCACTCGGGATACCCGCTTTACCTCGCCAAGGAGCTCTTCTTCGATAGGAAGTGCATCTTCGGGCGAAGCGGTTTCGATCAAGGCGTCCAGCTCACGCTCTTGCTCAAAAAAACGTTCATCGCGAAAAGCATACTCACCACTTCGCTTTGGGGCGAGACCCGAGATAAGCTCGAGCGAGGAGATGTTTGGCGTAGATTGAGAGCTGTCCACTGTCATATATTTGCTATTATGACACCGTTATCTTATTTCATCAAACTTGTGGCGACAGCGGCCAAAGGTTTTGAGGGGTTCCATAGCCAATATGCCGCAGCTTTTGCGGCGGTAATACCACGCCAAATGTTCATCGGGTTATCCCATGGCGTGGTGACCACTTCCCCGCCGTGCGCGACAATAAACGTTTCACGATGGAGCACGGCAATGGTAACGGGGTAGCTAATGGTAAATTTATGGAGTGCTTCGACCAGATTGGTGAGCTGCATACTAAAAGTGAGCACTTTTGGGTAATAGACTGCTTGAAATAGTTTTTGGACCTGTGCGAACGAGGCGATAATCAGTGTTTGAGGGCGCTCCACTAAAGCTTGGCTGTTATTTTTAATGAGGTCAATAGCATCGCGGGTCACGATAATGGGGCCATGATACGCTTGGAGGAATTGCTCGTACAGAATCGCCGTTTCGCTACTTCTTCCGGCATCACCGATTAAAAGAATGCCATCAGCCCACGCGCCGACGTTTGCTAATTCGGCGGCGGCATCTTTCGAGAGGCTCCCTGAAGGGTTGGTAGGTGCGAAAACGACGTCGGTCATGCTAGCGGGAATGGTTTTTCGTAGCACGTCGGGTAATACGACGCGAAGCTGTCCCACACCGGTTTGCTGAGCGACCGAATAAGCTTCAGCAACACCGGCAAAGCCCAATTTGTTTCCGCCAATTACCCCAAGCTTGCCGGCAAAGGCCCGTTGCTCGGGCTTACTCCATTCAATATCGGGGAAAAGCGGCTCAGTACTTGTTTGTTTTTGCCAATACGAAGGATTCATGGCCGTTACTTTCTAGCTCATAGCTCATATTTTTGCGCTCGATGACGATTTTCCAACCATTTTCGACGGCTTTGTCGAATAATTCCTGGGTGGGGTTGAAAGCAATTGGGTTTTCCACGATAGACAACATGCCACTATCGCCATTACTGTCCCCTACTGCGTAACTATCCTTAAGGGTGAGGTCGTAGGCTTCCATAAGACCATGAATGATATGGTCTTTACCGGTGTGCGTTTTCACAACCTGGCCGGTGAAATATTCTTCACCACGTTCCCACTGTTGGCCAACCCATGCATTAAATTCGTAACGCTTGGCAAATGGTTCGACCAACTCTTGCTGCGAACCACTAATAGCAATGGTAAAGTAGCCCTCATCCTGCAGTTGCTTGAGGAGTCCGACGGTATAAACGTAAATATTCTCGGCTTTTTTATCGAGTACTCGCTGCACGGCTGCATCGTAATCGGCGACGCGGAGTTTTGGCAGATATGAATCAAGGCCCTCGACCATAATCTTTTCGAACTCTTCAAAAGCATTGCCATGTAATCGATGACGCCATTCGCGATGTTTTTCAGTTGTTTGTTCGGTCAGGTCGTTCGGCAAAACGCCCATTTTATACAATTCATAGAAGACTTCGCGGTACAACCCGCTGCGGAACAAAGTTCCATCAATATCGAATGCGGCAAATTTTCTGGACATAGCTATACCTCAATACTTACAGGACAATGGTCGGAGCCCATCACATCAGGGTGAATCTGGGGGTTTTTTACTTTGCTGGCAATGCCTTTGCTGGCAAGCCAATAATCGATGCGCCAGCCAACGTTACGGGCACGAGCATTAGCCCAGTGGGTCCACCATGTGTATTTCTCGGTCACGTCAGGGTGAGCGGCGCGGAAAGTATCAACGTAACCGGCTTTTTCGAAATTATCAAAGCCGGCGCGTTCTTCGTTAGTGAAGCCATGTTTACCAACGTTAGCCTTGGGGTTTGCCAAGTCAATTTCCGCATGGGCAACATTCAAGTCACCACAAAACAACACCGGTTTGGTCTTTTCGAGTTCCTGGATATGCTCAAGAAAGGCTGGGTCCCACTGTTTGTCGCGAAGTTTAAGACGGCTCAGGTCGCCTTTTGAGTTTGGGGTGTAGACGGTGACAACCCAAAAATCATCAAATTCAGCCGAGATAACACGCCCTTCTTTGGCGGGATCGCCGTAAGTATCACCGGCCAAGCCGTACTTTTCGGCTAAGGCATCGGTAAGGCCATTGATAACTTGGTGTGGCTTCACTTTGCTAAAAATGGCTGTACCGCTGTAGCCTGCTTTGTCGGCACTATTCCAGAATTCTTCGTAGCCGGGAAGGTCGATTTCAACTTGGCCTTGCTTTGCCTTGGTTTCTTGTAGGCATAAAATGTCAGGCTGATGTTCGGCGATAAAACTTTGAAAAGCGCCTTTATTGATGACAGCGCGGATACCATTGACGTTCCAAGAATAGAGTTTCATAACCTTAGTATACCGCAGCTGTAAAGCGTAGGCACCTTCTACAGGTTTCGGCCAGCGTCGCGTTCTTGGTCGCGCTTCTTGATGGCTTGGCGTTTATCGTAGTGTTTCTTCCCTTTTCCGAGCGCGATAACAAGCTTAATGAAACGGCCTCTGGTAAGGAGGCGAAGCGGTACGATTGACATACCGGCCTGTTTGCTAGCGGCAAGTTGGTCGATTTGTTTACGGCTCGCCAGGAGTTTTCGCGGCGTCGTGTCGACGGTTGCGTCATTTACGCCTTTGGTGTTGAGTTTCAGAGAAAAACTAGCGTTATTTAGCCATAATTCATTATTTCGGATAGTAACGAATGACCCCTTCAGCTGGACGCGGCCATCACGGGCTGCTCGCACTTCGCGGCCGTTCAAGACGACACCGGCGGTAATTTCATCGCCAAGGGCATAATCAAAAGAAGCGCGTCGGTTAACGATTGCCTGTGGTTTTTGGGGCTTCTTTTTTTTGGTGGCCATGATGTACCATTGTAACAGATTAGAAGAGGCCTTTGATGGCTTTCAGGAGCACCTTCGCCGATTCATCCCAGCTGAAGGTCTGCATATGTGCTTTGCCTT
>DATMTU010000126.1:0-7297 GCA_035564035.1 Dongiaceae bacterium | reverse complement strand
TATGCTCATGAGCTTCTGCTTCCGGTTCAGACGCCTTTTGACAGTTAGTAGCAAGAAAAGCGTGCCACATAGCATTCATGTAGGTGTCCTTGTGAAAGGCTCCAAGATATTCTATAGCGCCAGCTTTATAACCAGTCTCTTCTAAAAGTTCGCGTTCAACTGCTTCCTGAGGAGTTTCTCCCTCATCGACGTATCCACCTGGGAGTTCATCCATAATTTTCTCAGGTCCAGGACGGAATTGTCGAGCTATCACGACTTCGTTATCGGCAGTAATAGCGATAACGTTGGCAAACTCTTGCCCGTCAGGATAAACAACATCGAACGGGCCCTCGGCTCCATCAGGAAGCCGGAATGTTTTCGTGGTAATTGTACGCCAACCTACTTTGGTAACACGCGTTGGCTCGATACGTTCCCAATCCAGCATTTGTTTACAACCTTTCGCGAATCAGTTTTTGCGCGAGTGCCGGATTCGCCTTACCTTGTGATTTCTTCATCACCTGGCCTACCAGGAAACCGATGGCCTTTTCCTGGCCGGCTTTAATGTCCTCAATCGACTTTGCGCTCGCTGGGTCGGCCAATACTTCATCGACAATTGCCGCAATCGCGCCTTCGTCACTCACCTGTAGCAAGTTTTTCGCTTCTGCAATCTCACGCGCGGTTTTTTCACTGGTTAATAATTCGTTAAAGACCTCTTTAGCAGCAGTGCTCGAGAGCTCGTTCTTTGCTACCATGTCAGACAGTTCAATGTACCCCTCGGGGCTAAAGTTACTTGCAATAACAGCATCCTCTTCGCTACTGGTACCGACTGCGCTCGCAAACCAGTGCGCCACGCGACGAGCTGTATCGTTACCGGCAGCCTCTTGCACTTCACTCACCAAAACAGCGTAGCTTTGGGTTGCAATCAAAGCTTCGACGACTGAACGGTCGAGGTTAAGTGGCGCCCATTGCCCGCGATAGCTATTTGGCAAGGCTGGGACTGACGTCTGAATGTCGGCAATCTCTTCTGCGGTTAATACGACTGGCGGAATGTCAGGGTCGGGCATATAACGGTAATCCTGTGCGTCTTCTTTGCTGCGCTGCGAACTGGTCTTACCGGTTGCATCATCCCAACCACGAGTTTCCTGAACCACCTTTTCGCCTTTTTCAAGCAAGGCTGTTTGGCGTTCAAATTCGTACTGCGCCGCACGCTCCACACTTCGGAACGAGTTAAGGTTTTTAATTTCAGCACGTGTTCCAAGTTTATCAGCGCCCTTTTTCGCAACTGAAATGTTCACGTCAAAACGCATGTTCCCGTGATACAAATTACCCAATGTGACGCCAGCGTAAGTCATAAGGCGGTGAAGTTCTGAGGCATAGGCCTTGGCTTCGGCTGGTGAGTGAATGTCAGGCTCGGAAACAATTTCAATCAGTGGTGTACCAGCACGGTTGAGGTCAACTAAGCTATGCGTGTCGTGGTGTGTTAATTTTCCCGCATCCTCTTCAATGTGCGCGTGGTGAATACGAACATGAACCGAACTGCCGTCTTCTAACGGTGCATCAACGAAGCCTTCCAGGATAATCGGCTGGTACATCTGGCTAATCTGATACCCCTTCGGAAGATCTGGGTAGAAATAATGCTTACGATCAAAGCGGCTGACCTGTGCAATTTCTGCATTCAATGCTTTTCCGGCACGCACGGCAAGCACGATCGCCTCGTGGTTAAGGACAGGCAACATACCCGGCAATCCAAAATCGATTGGACTGGTTGCAATGTTTGGTTCTTTATCGCGAGCATCATTATCGGAGCCGCTAAAAAGCTTGCTGGCCGTTGCTAACTGCACGTGGCATTCGATGCCAATAGTCATTTCGTAGGTATCAAGGATATTATTCGCGGTCATATTATAGTGCTCCTACATCTTTTAGGCCTTGTTTGAACGCACCAAGCGCTTGACGCGCCCGTTCGTAATCAAGGCGAACATCAGTTTCATGGGCTAAGCGGTTACGAAGTTTATGAGCCGCCCATACACCATTACCGTTCGTCCACTTTCCTTGGCATTGCTTCATACGGTCGCCCATTGTTTTACCAGCAACCCCGCGTTCGCGCAGTGCTTGGTCGAGTAGTTTATCGGCATCAAAAATACAAATTGTATGGCTATCCATGTCATCACGTTTTAGATGAGATTCAATATCCATCCATCGGCTGCGATATTTGTCTTGGTCAAGTATACGCGGACTGTTTTTTGCCATGGAAATAACGGCGAACAACAAGCCGGCAAAAATAAGGATTGCCGAAAAAAAGAAAATGATTGAAGTTGTTTGGTCCATCTACAATTCCCCCTGACGCGCCAGCGCCAAAAGCTCCGCGTCGGACTTTCGTGGACCAATGAACTGGATACCGACCGGCAAACCAGCCTCGGTCTTGCCCGCAGGAACGCTGATTGCTGGGAGCCCCGCAAGGCTTGCCGGAACGGTCATGATGTCAGCCAAGTACATTTTTACCGGATCGGCCGTGTTTTCGCCAAGCTTAAATGCGGGAGTTGGCGCAACAGGTCCAACAAGTACATCAAATTGCTCAAAGGCTTTATTAAACTCTTCAATAAGCAGGGTGCGAGCCTTTTGTGCCTGTAAATAATACGCATCGAAGAAGCCGCTGGAAAGCACGTAACTGCCGATCATGATGCGGCGCTTGTTTTCGGGCATAAAGCCGTCGTCGCGCGATAGCCCATATACTTCACTTAGTGTGTTTGCCGTACTTGCTCGTTTGCCATACCGAATACCGTCATAACGAGCCAAGTTACTACTTACTTCAGCCGGCACGACAATGTAGTAGACCGCCAGGGCATATTTCACCATTGGCAAGCTGACTTCATCGACCGTGTGACCTTTAGCCTTCATCGTATCAATGTAGGCTTGAACGTTGGCACGAACTTCAGGGTCAACATCATCGGTCATGAATTCTTTGATGACACCGATACGCTTTGGTTCAGATAGCCCCGTTGGTTCGAAAAAGTCGGGTAAGGTTGTTGCGTCTTTACGGTCGCGGCCGCTCATAATAGCCATAACTAACTCGGCATCCTCAGTGTTTGATGCCAGGACGCCAATAGTATCCGTACTGCTTGCCATGGCAACAACACCGTAACGGCTCACCGTTCCGTAGGTCGGTTTTACCCCAACGACACCATTAAAACTAGCTGGCTGGCGAATGGAGCCACCTGTGTCGGTGCCTAAAGCGAATGGTACAATATCAAGCGCCACGGCCACGGCTGAGCCGCCGCTACTGCCACCGGCAACCCGTTCGGTGTCATATGCGTTCTTGGTTGGGCCATAAGCTGAGTTTTCAGTACTTCCACCATGAGCGAAGGCATCAAGGTTTGCTTTACCAATACAAATTGCCCCTTCAGCCTCGAGCTTCTCAATTGCCGTTGCTTGTAATGGCGCCCTAAAGTCTTCAAGAAATTTTGAAGCAGCCGTTGTCGTATCACCTAAAGTAAGGAAGTTATCTTTGGCAATAAAGGGAACACCGGCTAGTTTGCCGGTAATTTCGCCGCTATCAACCTTATCGGCACGCTCCAGGGCACGTGCTTCACTCAAACTTAACAAAGCGTGGAATGATTCATTTTCTTTCGCCTTCGCTAGCGCTTTTTCAACATTCTCTCGTGCCGAAACACCAAGATACTCAGCAATCTTCACCATGTTTACAATACCTTTGGAACTTTAATTTGGTGGTGGTCGGCATCTGGTGCAAGCGCAAGGAGCTCATCGGAACCAGTGCCGTAAGTGTCAACGACATCATCGCGCCACACATTTTGCAGGTCAGTTACCTGATACGTTGGCTCGACACCTTCGGTGTTTAATTCGGAAAGTTGTTCGATATACCCAAGGATATGCTCAAGGTCAACACGAAGCGCTTCGGCTTCATCGTCGCCAAGCTGCAAGCTACTTAGTTGTGCAAGATGATGCACGTCGTCGGATGTGATGGTCGTCATATAGGGATTATTATACCCTTTACAAGAGAGTATGAGAAGCTACATCTTCTCGCGTATTTCAGCAATCAAGTCGCGTAACTCTGCGGCTTTTTCAAATTCCAAGTTAGCACTGGCCAAATCCATTTGCGAACTCAGGTCTTTAATCAGCCCGGCATACTCATCTTTCGGAATCTTCTTCAAATCAAGCTTCGGTTTGCCATCTTCCTTTTTTGGAATAATCGCCCGCAGGCCTTCGTCAATCGCCTTCGCGACACTGGTTGGCGTAATACCGTGCTCTGTATTGTAAGCTTCTTGGATACTCCGGCGACGATTGGTTTCATCAATTGCCTGCTGCATCGATTTTGTCATTGAGTCGGCATACATTAATACCTTCCCCTCAACATGGCGAGCAGCGCGGCCGATAATCTGGATTAACGCGCTCGCGCTCCGCAGGAAGCCTTCTTTATCGGCGTCAATAATTGCCACTAAGCTTACTTCCGGAAGGTCGAGGCCTTCGCGGAGCAGATTAATACCTACCAATACGTCATAGACGCCAGAACGCAAATCACGCAAAATGTCACTACGCTCCAAAGTATCCACTTCACTGTGAATATAAGCAGTTTTAATTTCAAGTTCCTGCAAGTAACTCGAAAGGTCTTCCGCCATACGCTTGGTTAATGTCGTTACCAGAACGCGCTGGCTTTTATCGACCCGCTCGCGAATTTCGGCAATCAAATCGTCAATTTGACCATTAGTAGGCCGGACAATAATTTCAGGGTCTATCAAGCCAGTCGGGCGAATAATCTGCTGCGCTGGTTCGGGGCTATGCGACAATTCATACTCGGCTGGCGTCGCCGATACATACACCGCTTGGTGAATGTGCCGATCAAACTCGTCAAACTTTAACGGGCGGTTATCAAGTGCGCTTGGCAAACGGAACCCATATTCAACCAATACTTCCTTACGGGCTCGGTCGCCGTTATACATGCCGCGTACTTGCGGCAAGGTCATGTGGCTTTCATCGACAAACAACAAAAAGTCGTCAGGGAAGTAGTCTAATAGGGTTGCTGGCTGCTCGCCCGGTTCGCGGTTTGTTAGGTAGCGGCTATAGTTCTCAATCCCCTTTACGAAACCAGTTTCTTCAAGCATTTCAATGTCGTATTTGGTGCGCTGCGCTAACCGTTGTGCCTCAAGAAGTTTGTCATGCTTTTCAAAAAAGTCCATGCGCTCATCAAACTCTTGTTTAATATTTTCGATAGCCCGAGCTAGTTTTTGCTTCGGCGTTACATAGTGGCTACTTGGGAAAATACTAATTTGGGCCGGCTCACCTAAAATCTCACCAGTTAGTGGGTCAATCCGCGTAACCCTTTCAATCTCGTCGCCAAAGAATTCAATCCGATACGCCACGTCACTACCAGCCGGAAATACATCAACAATATCGCCTTTGACGCGGAAAGTACCCCGATGAAAATCAATGTCGTTGCGTTGGTATTGAATATCCGTCAGAAGGCGCACAAATTTATCTTGCTGGCGGCGTTCGCCGCGCGTCACCGTAATTGACATCTCTGCGTAATCATCTGGCGAACCAATACCATAAATACAACTGACACTGGCCACGATGATTGTATCGCGGCGCGTTAATAATGCCGTGGTCGCCGCGTGGCGCAAGCGGTCAATCTCATCATTAATTTTGCTGTCTTTCTCGATATAGGTATCGCTACTGGCAATGTAGGCTTCTGGCTGGTAATAATCGAAATAACTCACAAAGTAATGCACTTCATTGTCTGGAAAAAATGATTTAAATTCGCTATAAAGCTGGGCGGCTAGGGTTTTGTTGTGCGCCAAGACAAGCGTTGGCACCTGACGCTGCGCAATGATATTCGCCATCGTAAAGGTCTTCCCTGACCCGGTGACACCTAAAAGCGTTTGTTCTTTTTCACCCTTTTCTAGGCCGGCAACAAGCTCGGCAATCGCCGTTGGCTGATCGCCAGTTGGCTGGTATGCCGAAGAAAGCACAAATTTTTGTTGAGACTCCATCCCCTTTAGTATACGCTAGTTCATTTTCTTTAGCAGACTAAAGGCATTGGTAAACGCACTCTGATACTTCGCGAGTAAATCCGCGTTGCTCGTACAGGTCGCCGAGGCGATTGATAAGCCATACGTTGTTCCGTCAACTGTTATTGTCTGGCTGACTGTCGATTTTTCATTATCATTTGGACTCTCCAGGATCGAGGCAAAGTTGCCGGTATCATCGGTGCACTTTGTTCCAATCAGCGCATCACTACTGAATGCAACATATTGGCGATTATCACCAGTTCGTTGCACTTGGTACGAAAAAGCACCGACACCTTTTATATAAGAAACTGTAATGCCCATTGGAGGAATATCAATTGTTGAGACGGTTGATGGATCTGGTGCTGGCGGCTGTGTTGTTGTTGGCGTCGTATTATTCTGTGCCGAGTTGTTCGTCTGGTTCGTTGATTGCGATGAAGCAGGTGCATTCGTCGATGTATTTGTTTGCGACGATTGCGCATAAGGGTCTTTATGGCTATTCATAGCCTGGACAATCGCCACAATGCCAATCACTACTAAGAGAATCGCCAAGAGCACAAGGGACGCTATGAGTCGCCGCTTTGTTTTACCGTGCACCATACCACCTCACGTATTACTATACCTAAGCATAGCACTGCCAAGCGGAATGTAAAGCAGAATTACTTAACGGGCTTCGTCGCGATAGGCTTCGTTGATGTACGCAATGATATCGTCGTAATTATCGTAAATTCTATAGAGTTCGGTATCTTTATACGAAATAGTTTGATAGTGATCAAGCATGACTTCACGAATTGCCGTATCGAATGGCCGCCAGAATTCGCTTCCAACCAGTACAACCGGCGTGCGGTCAATTTTACCGGTTTGCATTAAAGCTAAGATTTCAAATAGCTCATCAAATGTTCCAAAACCACCTGGGAAGTAAATAAAGGCACTGGCATCCAACGTCATCGCAACTTTACGGCCAAAGAAATGCTCAAATTGAAAGTTCTCGGTGGTATAGTCATTCAAGCTTTGTTCGTGCGGCAAGAGGATATTGAGACCAATTGAGGCACCGCCCGCTTCGTAAGCCCCTCGGTTAGCTGCTTCCATCACACCATGGCCGCCGCCCGTAATGACCGCGAAGCCTTCTTTGGCCATACGGGCCGCAAGGTCATAAGCACCAGTAGTGATTTCATCGTCTTGCGGCTTTCGTGCCGACCCAAAGATAGTGACCGTTTTTTCATATTTCGAAAGGATGTTAAAAACGCGTTCAAACTCATCAACGACCGTATCCAGTCGACCTTCGGCTGCATCAATCAAAC
>DATMTU010000125.1:0-3461 GCA_035564035.1 Dongiaceae bacterium | reverse complement strand
CATGTTAGCCTTCACCTCCATGGGGTTTTATTGTAGCACTTTTTATTGGCTATGCGCTACGGGTGTGGTGTTGTAGTATTGTCACTACGCTAGGGGTAGTGTTAGGCGGCAATAGGGGTCGTTGCCGTCCCCACTGGGTAGTGCATCAACGGTGCATCATCGAGATTCCACGCCTCTTGCAACGGTGCCAGAATTTCCCATGAACGAATTACTTCAGGGCTGCTGGTAAAAATATCCTTTCGGCCAGCAATTGCTTCAATCAGCACTCGTTCGTACGCATCCAAGTGTTGGCGATTGTCGCGAGCAACCAGGTGGGCTTCATCAAAAATGTCTTCAGTACCGTCGGTATACTCAACCGCGACGTAAGAACGTTTCTCGGCCAGTGCTTTCCCCGTGACAAGGCGAATTGGCACGCCTGCCCAAGCAGGGTCGTTACTTTCAGTCATAAAGGCCACGAAGGTTTCCGTTTGACTGCCAGGGTTCTTAACTTCTTCTTGGTACCCTTCGTACTGGGCGCGCGTTGCTTCATCGGGGTTAATCGGCTTGAGCTGCTGGAGTGCTCTGAGACGTTGCTCAGGAAGGCCTGTCGGGTGAGGGTTCTGCATTAATACCAGCGACAATAGTTGCATTAAGTGCCCCTGGACAAAATCGCGCAGCGCACCGGTTTGCTCGTAAAATTGCGCACGGCCTTCAATGCCAATTTTCTCTGTGGCAACAACGGTAATAGCCTTTACCGATTGGTTATTCCAGTAATGGTGATGATTTTCGGCATTTTGACGCAGTTGCAATAATTCGGCAGCAATCTCTTTCCCCATATAGTGGTCAATGCGAAATAGCTGTGCTTCGGTGAAGTAGCGGTTAGTTCGCTCAATAAAGTCTTCAGCCGAGGCTAAATCAAAGCCAAATGGTTTTTCGAAGAGTACTTTATGATTTGGCGTGTTAAGGCCTGCTTCGCCAAGAAAATCAACAATGCTTGCCGCAGCCCCTGGAGGCACCGAGAGATAAAAGAGCGTTTGGTCAGCCTGGGATTCTTCGAGATACGTTTTGAGCCGGCTATAGTCAGCGAGAGTAGCAAGGTCCATCGTAAAAATAGAGGTTCTCTCCTTTAAATCTGGGTGGTTCTTAAGGAGTTCATCACGATCCACCTCGCGACGAGAGATACCGACAATAGAAAGGTCGTCGTAATCGCCTGTTGCAACAATAGAGTCAAGTGCTGGGAGCAACTTTCGCCCGGCAAGATCACCAGTAATACCAAAAATAACCAACTGTGTTTTCACTATACTTAGTATACTACTTTCTCGGAACCTTATTCACGTTATTTATGTTGTAAGAAATAAAACACCGCCCCGTATTCGAGGCGGTGCTCCCCTCCCAAAACTCACAAAGCAGGGGCTATTTACTGGCAACCAACACACATAAACATGTCTGCTGGATCGGTATCAATTTTGATACCTTTGGTTGTGTCGTCCTGTGTTTGTGCGTTTGCAACAGCGGCGGACATAGCTGCGTCAATAGCGGCGAGCTTCTCGTCGAGGGTCATTTCGTCGTTGATAATTGTGCTTGCGTTCATGTTTGTTGATTCCCCTTTTTTTATGCGTAGTGCTTATGTTTTATTATTATACGCCACATGTGGTGTCTGTCTACCCATTTTTAGGTGTAAAAATACCAACGATTTTTGCCCGATTTACTACTGTTAATATTGCCTAATACTAGCCGATATGCACGAGTTGTGTCGTAAATAGGCGGCGTCGAGCCCAATTTTGCCGTCATACGGGCTTTTACGTCGTCCATTTCAGAAGCTTTCAGCTGAGTTGCGATGCCGCTAACATAGATTGCTCGCGGCGCTTCGCCTTCTTTCAGGGCCCAGGCCGTTAAACTCACCCGACCATCGCGAAGAATATTCTGTGAATGCTGCGTTTCTTCAGCCGAGAGCCAATAGACAGCGCCGTTATCGTGAAAGATATGGAGTGGTACTGCCCATGGTGAACCGTCTTCATTAATCGTCGCCAGTGCACCGAAGGTAGTATGTGAAAAAACTGATGCCGCTTCCATAACTCACTCCTCTCCTAAATGACTACCTTATTTCGCTGCGCCGTTGACTTCGTAAGAAGTGTTCGTACTTTCAAAGAAGTTCACAAGCTCGAGCGTGTCGTTAGCTGCGGCCATCCACTTGGCAGGGTTTGACACGTGGTATTCAGGTTCAAAACCAAGCTCTTCTAGGCGACGATCGGTCATAAACATGACGTATTGGTTCACATAGTCGGCGTTAAGGCCAAGGATACCCTTTGGCAACATATCTTCGTTGTAAGCCTTTTCGAGTTCAACTGCTTCGAGAATGAGTTCACGGATTTCGTTCGCGAATTCCTCAGTTTGGAGGTCAGGGTTCTCATCCATAATCGTAAGCAGCAGGTTAATACCAAAGGTAAGGTGGAGGTTTTCATCGCGGGTGATCCAGTCCAAAAGTGAACCAATGTTACGCAACAAGTTTCGTTGGCGGAAACTCATTCCTACCATGAAGCCACTGTAGAACCAGATACCTTCAAGCACGATGTTATAAGCAACGAGGCTTCGCACAAAGGCTTTTTTACCTTCTGTTGTTGAAACATCAACATTACCTTCGAGCATTGGGTATAAGTTACGGTTTTGGAAATCAGCCTTTGCAGCCAATGATTTCTTGCCAAAGCCAGCCGCGTAAATTTCTTCACGGTCAAACGGAAAGGTTTCAATAATGTATTCAAAGGTCATGAAGTGGTTGGCTTCTTCCCACATCTGCTTCGAGAGGTAAATGTGTGCCTCAGCAGCATTAATGTACGGGTAAATACCAAAGGCGAGTGATTTATTAATCAGCAACTCATTCGGGTTGAGGTAGCTAATCACTGTCTTTAGCGCGTGCTTTTCTTCTTCAGTCAGCTTCTCAAAATCGGCGAGGTCGCGCACTAACTGAACTTCGTTTGGAAACCAGGTGTTAGCCACTGCTTGGTTATAAAGGTCATACGCCCACTGGTAACGAATTGGCTTGAGTTGTAACCCATCACGTAGGCCTTGGCCTAAAATACCGGTTGGGTGGTCGACTGCTGTGTCTTTTGTTGAATCTGCCATGTTATTCTCCTTTAGTTTCTTCTTGGGTGACACTTACTAGCGGGATGCCGTTTTCGTGACAAAAATCTTCAATGCGTTTCAGGTGTTTTTCGAGCCGGTCAACTTCATGTAATTTACGGTTTGCTTCACGTTCGACTTTGTTGTAATCAGCTAATGCTTCTGTGTGCCGTTCGAGGTAATCGTGCCGAAGTTCCATGATAATGCGATGGATCTCGGCGCGGTCCTTTTCGTCGAACGTTTCTTCAGTTCGACGAGGTGGGGCGTTTGTTTTTAATACCATCGCATGCTCCCTTCTTATTTCTCTATTGATTACGATGCGCGCTTTGCAAAGCCAAAACCAACTTTGCCCGAGCTTTGCTTTT
>DATMTU010000124.1:0-18010 GCA_035564035.1 Dongiaceae bacterium | reverse complement strand
AATGCATACAGAGGCAGTATGAGAATTATTTATGATTTACTGCGGTTGAAACCCAGGTTGTAGCATTAAAATGACGGCGCGAATAATCCTTCGGAGTTACGTCTGATAGCTCCACTTGCTCAAAGGGTGCCAAAGATGCTGGTCGCAATAACGTACCGTCGTTAACTTGATCAATGAATTCCTCGGCATACTCCGGAGTATATTGCTCAACCACAAGTAGCTGACCGCCCGTCGTGAGAATTCGAGCCGCCTCTGCGACAACTGCAAGCTTTCTCCGTACCACATCTAACTTCGCCTTACGGCTCTCGTCGTCTTCTCTTTGCGTGAAAGAAAGGTCTAGTGCCAAACCTCGTTCCAAACCAAGAAAGGGATCGCCAAATACGTTCCTCGCCAGTAACACATGGACGCTGCTGTCATCTATACCGTCTAGGTTCGTCGCGTCAGCAACCATAGGTGTAAACCGCGGTTCATTATCAACTGCATTCTGAACCCGTAAGGGTGAGATATCGACCGCAAAATGCTCTGTGGCATTTTTAAAAAAGGGTCCAGCGTTATCTCCACAACCAATTTCTACTACTCTCATAAACTCACATTACTACACAATCAGGCTTTCGCCTAAAGGCGCCGGTCGCCCAGTACCAAATTCACAAAATGAAGTTATTATTGCAGTAGATGGGAGCCGACGGGGTAATGCCCATAGCAGCGCCTATTTAGCAACAAATGGTGTGTTTGGCATTGTTGCAGCTAAGTTTAATCCCAATCGCTGCAAGCCCCACTGCGTACTCTCTACTGAGTTACGTGCAGCTCTCTACGGACTCCGCAAGGTAGTGGGGCACGAAAGCACTACCATTCTTTCAGATAGTCAAAATACCGTTGACTGGATTAATCGCTGGAAGGAAGGTGAAGCCCAGTTGCCAAACCGGTATAGCCTCGAGCGCACAAATAGCCAGACGCCGTCCGTCGCGGCATTAAGCTAACCGCTCTCAGGACATCAATATAATGCATGTAAAAGGACATTCAGGTGACTTGCTCAATGAAGCGGTAGATGCGCAAAACCGAGCAACAAAGCTAGCGGAGGCATTTTTGCGCTCTTATCAACAGAGCCAGGAATAACTCTAAATAATATTCCCAGTATCTTCCAAATCACGAAGAAGAGTATCTGTTTTTCGTAGAATCACCCCCACAATAGAGTCGTCATAGCTGTTATCATCCGCAATCTTTACATTATCCTCGACGAGCTTTCTGTGTGGGTACCGGAATTTTTTTAGTGCCCTCAGGCAGCGATACACTCCCTTTTGAAGCTCTGCGTCTGGCGAGGCGAGCGCTCTCGTGTATAAACTTTCTCCGTGATTTTTTTCAAGGATAAGATTAAGGTGCTTTTTTTGGATCGCATCAAGGTAAGGATAATTGACTTCGACAAACTTCAGCCACTCTTCGTCCGTACTATCAACGCCCCAAACAATCAGATCGACTGGAAGTAGCGTTTGAATACCGCCCGGACCTAAATAATCCTCACCCCCCACTGAATAAAGCTCCAGGTAAGACCTGAGCCGACCCGTAAAGAACTCGGGGGTAACGGAACGCTTGACGGATATCATAGCCGACGTTACAGCTTCGATCGACTCAATTAAGGGCGCCATGTCTGTAAGTATTTCTTGATGCGAGGAGACTTCAAGGGACCTACTAATCGCGGCACCACTGTTGCCAATTGCATTTATAAAGATGTCTTCCTGCGCGTCACCGGTAAACGTCCGTCGTCGTCGCCCTGAGGGGTTGCCACTGGCATATGTAAACGATGTCCCCCGTGGAACGGTGTGAGCAATCTCTCCAAGCTCTAAAAGCACAGCTTCGACTCCTCGATTGCTTTCAAACGGATTCACACCATGTGCCACCAATGAGCTTATAAGAAAATCGAGATCCCGAAGGCAGGCTAAAGCATCTACGGGTTTTGCCTCTGATAGGAGTTCAGATGCCTTAGCCGTGGCCGTATATAACATCTCTTCAATAGCCTGTACGTCCCGAATGTCGTTATAGACCACAAGATCTTCAATATACCCGTCAAATCCCAAGGGATCGGCCTCTTGTACTGTACGGGAAAATATCTCATAGTCCCCACCTCGAGATAACTCAGCTTCGCTCTTTAGATGCTTATATTTATCGTACATGTGTATCATATTGATGTATTTACTTTATTATTGTACAGTATAAATTACTATGTCACCCGAACGGCACATATACCATAATTCCGAGCACTATAAGCATAAAGGTTGGATTGACGACGAAGGTCAACCCTGGGACGTTCCAGAGCGACTTTATGGTGTTGTCAACGAGCTTCTTTCGGACACCATCCCCACAGAGTGGGTAGTTGTTCCCGAAATTCACAAAGAGACTTTAGAGATTGTCTCAAAACTCCATTCGCCCGCAATGATGCAAGCCATATATGAGACGGGGCTACAAGCGACAGACGACCATCCGTTAAAATCATCATACGACCGCGATACCGAAACAAATGCTTCAGCAATTTATCCAGGCACCTTCGAGCAAGCCCTCTTTTCTGCCGAAGCATCACTTGCCGCAGCTGATGCACTACTAAACGACGAAGAAAAGCGTCTAACGATTGCTGTCTCTCGACCTCCTGGACACCATGCAGGACGAGAATTTTATCATGGCTTTTGCTTCTTTAATAATGCCGCTATTGCTGCCGAGGCATTTAAAGAAGCTGGCAAGCGAGTTGCAATTCTTGATTTTGATGTCCATCATGGCGACGGCATCCAGGATATCTTCCAGGATGAGTCAGAAGTACTTTATGTATCTCTTCATGCCGATCCTAATGAAATCTTTCCACACACCGGCCATGAAGATGAGACTGGCATCGGTGAAGGTGAGGGGACTATTCTTAATCTGCCATTTCCTATTGGCATCTCAAATGAGGAATACTTCGCATTATTAACACGTGCCCAAGAAAAAATTGAATCATTTGGCGCTGACTACCTCATTATCGAAGCAGGATTTGACGGCCACGCTCGTGAATGGCCAGGCCTACCACCACTAACCCATTTGGACGATGAGGAATACGCCGAAATCGGAGACCGCCTTGGTCACATGAACATGCGCACTCTCATTATTATGGGCGGTGGCTACAACCACGATGTCACGCCAGGTGCATTCGCTTCATTTGTAAGAGGATTTGAAATCGGCGCCAACATACGTGATGCCGAAGTCTACACGTCAGAATCTACACTACCAGAGTAGACTTCTAATGAAAGCTCGTCGGTATCGATCCCAGTAAGGAGTCCCGCTCTCGTTAGCGAGCACTTCCGGAAGACTGCGTCTTCAGGCGCAACGACAGACAATGTTAGATCCTCTGTCTGAATGAGCGCGCTTATGTAATAGCTTGTCTGATTGAAAGTGTAGCCACGTAGATCACCTTCGAAGTAGGGAGTACGATTCATTAACGCTTCATTAAACCCAAGTCCTGTAATCTTTGCGAGTGACTCTACGGACGTCCATAATCTATAAAAGCTTTTAAACGACTGGTGGGCGTAGTCTTTTTCTTCAGTCGTAAAGAAACTATCAAATACATCAGTCTGCTCCTGGTCGTGCACCTGTACGTCGATACCGACCGGTCGCCGGGAAACGGCAACTGCTACAAAGGTTCCACTGTGCGAAATACTAAACTCTATCACGTGCTTTGATTCGTAAGGCTTAGTTGCGATACCGTCTACTAGGATAACGACATCTTCGGGTCGCCTCGCGGAAACATGGGCAACAAGGCATCTCGCAAGATACCGGCCAAAAAGAAAGAGATTAGCATCCGATGCATGGCGAAATCGTCCGTAACGTTGCACCTCTTCAGGCGACAAGAAGGACAGAGCCTTTGTCTTAATCGCATCATTTACCAGCCTAGTATTAAGAAGCGTTACAATGTACATGTCTTTAACGTCCGCACGAATTCATCGACACGTCCCCGGGCAGCTTCACGAGAAACAACACTATTGTTATAAGAAAGCTTGATATCTGTCTCGCCATTGCGCACCTCTACGTACAAGGTTATTGGAATGTCGGCCATGTCTCGTCGCCAATAGTCAGTGTTCATCACCCCACCACGGCGGGATTCTTTCAGGCTATCCTCCTGCATCTTAGGGTAATTTTCGAAAACAACAAGACTGTCATAGGGCGCCTCGTCGAAGCCTCTACCCAACATCTCCGCAATATCATAAGAAGATACATAGCTATACTTTAAGTTCGTTTGAAAATCACGCTGAATTGTATTTGCCAATTGCTCAATACTGCGACCCTCGACATGAGCAATAATAGGGACATCGTTAAAGAAAAGACCGACAGTATTGTCGTAATGGACATTATGAAGCAACCGGGCAGACGTTGTTGCGCCAAATATAACTGGTTCCGATTGTCGTGCGTTAACTGTTGCCCAAGCAGCCTGCACGACCGAGTTAAGCGATAGTCTCTTTACGCTAGCAAACCGCTGAATCATATCCGTCTCATGTTCATCAAGATGAGCCAGAACCACCTCAAGGTTTGAAAAATCCGAGATCGACACGCCCTTAGCTCCTGCTGCATCACGGAGATATTGATACCAATGCTGACGACCGGAAATAGTATCGTTCACACTAAGTGATTGAAGATATTCGACATATGTCGGGCGACGGCCAGGAAGATCGAACGATCGCCCCTCAATAAGATGTTCATAGGCAGTGAAGACATCGTCCATCATGAAAGCAAAGCTCCAACCATCGGTAACAAGAATATGAAAACTCAAAAAGAGAACATGCGTATCGTCGCCAGTTCGATACAACCTCAGCCTAACAAGTGGATCGTGTTGAAGATTAAAAGGCGTCGCCAGGTCATCTTCAATAGCATGCCGTATAGTGTCGCTCGGCCGTGGGGTATCCCGGAGGTCGAGATACTGCATAGAAATGATACTATTTTTTAACGCACACACATACAATGTATCGTCCTCCGAAAAATATCGCAAGTGCATCGAATCATTTTTATTTGCAGCAATGTTCCACGCTTTCTCGAATAAATCAGGATCCAGTTGCCCCTTGTATGTAAACGTTGATTGGTCATGGTACAGATTCTGCTTGGAGGAAGGACGACGGATAATTCCTTGTTGGACACTCGAAGCACGAACGACCGTGCTAATATTGTCTCCATACAACTGACGAGCCTTCTCCTCAACATGTATAGGTAACCTCATAGGCGTAACAGGCTCATCTATAGCGGTCGATGACACCACTCGAGCAAGCCGCCGCGGGGTTGGTGAATCGAAAACATCGCGCATCGAAACCGTAATACCCGCCTCAAGGAGCTTACTAACGATACGAAGTGAACTAATTGAATCACCACCAAGGTCGAAAAAATTCGAATCAAGCTCAATATCAACGCCAAATACATCTGCCCATATCTCTGCAATTTTCTCGGTCGTGGCTTCGTTCTCATCCCCTTTGGCGGCAATAATCACATCTTCTACGTCAATATGGGGCCGAAGGTGGGGGATGGTGTCGGGGTGTTCAATGAAAAGAGTAATGTTATCAGCAAAAGACCGTACTAGACGCGAGATGGTGGGCGCATCATAGTAGGCATCTCTGTAGGTTGCTTTTAATTCCAGCGAATGAACATCATAAACAACATCCAACGACAGAGAGTATTGAGTTATTTCATTATGCGAGAGGACCCGCCAGTCTACCTCCTCAAGTTCAGGGAGCATCCTGTCGCGAACGTCCGTGTACGTCAAGATAGTGTCGAACGGATCGCCATAATGATGATATCCAATAGCTTTTTTGATCTCAGCGAGCCCAATTCGAGAATGCTCGATGAGCCCTCCCCAGTTTTGTTGATGCCGCTTAGCAATATCAACCAGAGATCGCTCACGGTCGAATGAGAGTATGTACGGCAACGTATTAATACAAAGACCTACTACAGAATCCATGCTACCGTCAAGTGGCTTGACCATCGTCGGTGAACCAGCGCACACGAGTGACTGCTCCCGACTCAGTGCAAGTGTATAGGCCCACACAACCTGAAAAATGCTATTTAGTGTGAGGTGATGTGTACGAGCCGCGGCTATCAGCCGACTTACCGCCTCGCGATCCATATGCTGGTAATAGTCACGAGTTTGGTCATTGCTATCTTCTTGCACCAGCGAAGCTGGAAGAGTAGCGCCCTGAGCGTAACTACGCCATGCGTCAATAGAATTTTCCTGTTGCCGAAGATTCTGCATCCAGCGAGAGTATGCGCCGTAGTCATTAATTTCTCGCACTTCTGACGGCTGATTATATTGCCGTGCCAAGTAATTAAATAGCGCCGAGATCGAAGAGCCATCTAGTAGCAGGTGATGGTAGGTAAAAACTAGCCAGTATGTCTGATCGTTGAGCTTCATGAGAGTGAGCCGATGGGGTGGAGTTGTATCAAATTGAAATGACTCCTGAGCATCCCGCCCCACAAAGGCCGTACATTCATTCTCGTCCCGCGGCTCAACCATAACAAACGGCGCGGAATAATGCCGTAGCACGATTTGCATCGGTTCATTTTGCCCATCCCAGTCAAAGATAGTTCGCAGAACGGTATGTGCGGCAACGGTTTTTTGCCATGCGGTTTTTAGGCGGTCCAGATCCAGAGGACCCGTCAATTTGGCGACGTACTGCTCATGGTAGAGTGAGCCTTTTGCATACGAACGCTCGACATAGAGTAACCCACGCTGTATGGGGGTTGCAGGCACGATGTCAATAATTGGACTATCCATGGTTTGCTCCGATTCTTTTCAAAATAGCATCCAGGCGACTTTTTTCTAAATTAGCCTCACCCGTAGAGAACTGCTGAGTAATACTAGTAAGGAGCTTCTGCACAAGTTCATCATCCTTGGGTGTCGCATAGAGCACAAGTTCTACATGCACGCTCGAGCCATCTGCGTAAATAGAGAGCTCCAGTAGTTCTTTGCTGATTGGCCTCTCATGCGCACTATGACGCAGTGCATAGCCACGCATATTAGAAGATCTACCAAGATAGTTTACGACGATTAATGGCTCTAGCTCGCGATTCAGTAGGCCTCGTTGAGTTGCCAAGCCATAAGCAAGCTTAGTCATGTCGTCTGCATGAAGAATAGATTCAATATCACGACTAGTCGCGCCAGCCAGAGGCAAGAGGTGGGTAAACCATCCCACCGTCCGAGAGAGATCAATGCCAAGTACCTCACCATACCGGCCATGGGTTTCTATGAGTACCCCCGGCTGGGCAGTATTGAGGGTTTGCCCAAGCGCCCGTAGTACGGCCAGATAAACCGATGCGTCAGTGAGCTGTATAGAAGGAAGGGGCGCGTCCACCGTGAAGAGCTGTCGCTCAGGAATGTCGTAAACAAAAAGTTGTTTTAGTACACGTGTCGCATCAGCCGTTTGTGCAAGAACATCCCGCCAATGGTCTAATGTTTCAGACGA
Source organism: Dongiaceae bacterium (assembly GCA_035564035.1). Lineage (GTDB taxonomy): Bacteria > Patescibacteriota > Saccharimonadia > Saccharimonadales > Saccharimonadaceae > Microsaccharimonas. The sequence goes on along the minus strand of DATMTU010000124.1, from coordinate 10,556 downwards.
AGGATCGTTGGCATCTTGCAGGGCCTGCGCCCATGATCCAAATGTGTAATCGATCTCATTATCAACAGGGGATGCCACCTCATACGCATCTTGCATCGCACTAATAAAGATATTCCACGACACTACATCCATTACCAAATGATTCGCCGAGAGGTAAAGCGTCTTTACTGTAGTATTACTACCATCGGCACCATAGGCAAAAAGCGCGCCTCGTGCCAGTTCACTGTTCAGCCTGTCAAAAGCATCATCCTCGATGACAGATGAGTCGACAAATGCATATGTCTCTTTGAATTGGGGCTTTGAGCCAAAGCGCTGTCCATCTGCATCGAACATCAGGTAAAAAACACCTTGCTTCTTTGCCACCGCCTGAATGGCGTTATTAAGTCGCTCACGATCCCAATGGCCTTTAAGACAAATGTTCTGCGCCATCGCCTCTTTAGACACGGCAGCCAAGAGTCGGGATTGAATCGGTGTCACCAATAATACCTTGTCGATCCGACGTATCTGTCGCACATCAACGGACTTTGACGTAATAGTTCTCGCAAAGTCCTTCAGGACAGGGAAGGCAAGGATATCCTGGAGTGTAAGTTGGTAGCCCTTTGCACTGAGCTTGGCGTAGACACGAAATGACGTAATTGAATCTCCACCAAGCGCATAGTAGTCATCGTCAACCGACACATAATCCAACCCAAAGACTTCGCGCCACACCGCCATTACTACGGCCTCTTCGCCGCTCGGCCCCGCAATTTCCTCAACCTGTTTGAAGCGCAGACGTTCTTTGTTGGCAAGAAAATGACGATCAATCTTCCCGCTGTTATTTAGTGGCAGCGCTGACAACTGCACAATGCTTGAAGGAACCATATAGTCAGGGAGGTGGTCGCGAAGATGACTCAGTACCACATTACTATCGATTTCTATATCAGCAGTAACATATGCGTGGAGCTGCTTGGAATTATTCCGGTCAACTACCACCACAGCCACTGAAGTAATGTGAGGGTAGCGTATGATGTGGGCTTCGATTTCTTCGAGCTCAATCCGGAAGCCTCGAATTTTGACCTGAAAGTCAGAGCGCCCCAAATAGACAAGTTGGCCCTCCGAAGACCAATAACCAAGGTCGCCCGTTTTGTACATACGCTCACCCGTGTGAGGATTGTCGATAAAGCTCTTGCGAGTTCGCTCAGGATCATTAATATATCCTCGGCCCACTGCAATACCTGCAATATAAATTTCACCCTGCACGCCAATTGGCTGAGGGTTCAGCGCCTCATCTAGAACGTAGGCATTAACATTAGCAAGAGAGGTACCAACCGGAAGACCCCGTCGCTGCATTGCCGATAAATCTTTAAATGTAAACAAGTTAGTGTCATCAGATGCCTCGGCCGGTCCATAGGCATTCATTAAACGACTCCCTGGCATGTTTCGCAGCCAGCCCTCAATGATAGGCCACGAGATATTCTCGCCTGTAGAGATGAGGGCATCTATGCGCTTTAGCTTCTGCTGATTATGCGTATCCTCAAGATATTCGAGGAGGATATTGATATATGATGGTACGAGCTCCAACAGGGTGACCCGATCCTCAAAAAGCCGCGTCGTAAAACTGCCAAGATTACTTTGCTCGTCTTTCGAGTAGATCGCAATTGTTCCACCAGCAATAAGCATTGTAGTTAACTGCCATACGGAAATATCAAATGAATGTGAGGCAGTCTGCGCAATCGTCGACGCACTATCAAGCGCGAGATACTCAATCATACCGTCCGCGTGGTTCATCATACCCGCATGCTCAATCATGACACCCTTAGGTGTTCCCGTAGATCCTGACGTAAAGATGACATACGCAAGCGTATCTGGCGATACTGTAGTCTCGGGAGTATGAAGTATCTTTGGCTGATATGTTTCATCGATAATTCGCATACTATCAACAGGAAGCTTTGCCCGGTGCACAACTTTCGTCATCATAAGTGACATACGAGTTGTTTCAATAATTGAGCGGATACGTTGCGAGGGAAGGGTTGTTTCAATTGGTACGTATGCGTAGCCCAGCCTCCACAGCGCGACAATGATGGCGACCATCTCCGGGGACCTCTCCATAAAGACTCCCACGGGAGCGTCTTGTGACAGTTCCTGCTCTACAAGAATTGCCGAAAAGTGCTCGACGAGGTAGTACAGATCTTGATACGATGTGCTGCGCCCCTGGTGCCGCACGGCAATTGCGTCAGGTTGCTGCCTCACCATATCGGCGAACCGATCGTAGAACGAACTTGCCGAGCGGACTCGAGCCTGACCCCTACCAATACTTAACATGGCTACTCGTTCACCCTCGTCAAGAAGCGGAAGGGAAGTGATTGGAGAGTGTAGATCATGGAGAACCGTATGACATAGGTGGGCGAAGATAGTTGCAAATTGCCGCACTGTGCGTTCATCCAGAAGATCAGTATCGTACTCCCACTGCAGCTCAGTGCCCGATGATTCAACAACAGTAAGGGTTAGGTCATGCTTGGCAGTGGAATTAAACCGCTGCTTGCTATCAATAGCGCCGAGCCCTGGCACTTCGTAAGAGCTAGGCTTCTCGATGTAATCAAACAAGACATTAAAAGGACCGACGAGACGATCTTGCTCAAATGCGTGAAGCTTCATAATGTCATGAAGTGGTACATAGCAATGGCTAAGGGCTGCCCGCACAACGTGCTGTGTCTCTAGGGCAAAATCCATAAACGTCTGCTCACTTTTAAGAACAGAGAGAATGGGTAGTGAATTCAGCATTGCCGGCCGAGTGCCCAAGAAGTCGCCATGACGCACATCAACTGAGCTACCAATATAAAAAGAAGGTTGACCAGTGAGCCTATGGAGGAGAAGAGCGAAGACACTTCGGTAAAAGACAAATTTTGTAATACCAAGTTCTAACGCTAGCCGATCTATAGATGCGTCTACTGTCGTTACAAACGTAGCTCCCTCGTTTTTTGGTTTTGGCTGTCGAATGCCGCTCCATGGTAACTGCACATAATCAGCAGTGGAGTCGTAAGCTTTTTTCCAAAACGCCAAATCTCCTTCGGTGAATTCTCGAGGCGCTTCCTCAGCCTTTTGCAGTACGGCCAGGCCAGCATAGCGCTGCCAGAGCTCATCCACAAAGAGCTTCAGAATACTCGCACTAAGCACAATATGATGCGCATGAATAATAACAGTGGGGGATGCGTCAATAAGTGCAAAATGAACTGTGATAAGCGCGTCAGCCGCTAGATCTATACCAGTGCTTGCAAGAGAGTTAGCAAGCTCATCACCTTCAACCTCGGTGAGATCGCCGTGGTTAACAAAGCCAATTCCTGAAGCCAGTCGTTTCTCAAGCCCATTCTCACCAAGGATATAGCGATACGATGCAGCAGAAAAGTTATCGGACAGTGTTACAAGGGCTTGCTCAAGTCGCACAGGATCTACGTCAAAATGCGGCTCTACAACCTCAACAAGCGTGTACGTCCCTGCATTACCCGAGTGAGCAGATGCGCTCCACATCATCACCTCGTATGGAGTTAAGTCCTGTGGGTTATATGATCGCAATGACGACGAAGGTGACGGAGCTTCAATATGAGCAGAAAAATCACCGAAGGTTGGATGGTCGTAGAGATCCGAAAGGCTTAGACTTGTTCCATATTGCCGATCAATTTCAGCAATTAACCGCATCGCCTTCAATGAGTCTCCGCCTGCTAAGAAGAAATCAGTCATATCGTCAATGGCTATCTGTAGAATAGTTTGCCAAAGCGCACGGAGAGAGGAATCCGACGCTGGTGCCGGTTCGACATTTGTCTGCACCCATGCGGCAAGTGCACGACGATTAATCTTTTTGTTGTCAGTCAGCGGAAGGTGCGCAAGATGCACAATCTTATGTGGCACCGCATATGCTGGCAGCCGGCGCTTTATGGACCGAAGAATATTATCGACAGGTAGCTCATGCTCGCTCTCATAGAAAGCAACTAGGCTACTGTCGTCTCCGTTTTCAACCACCACCACAGCTACACCACGAATTGAATCGTCCGAATGCCGAATCGCTTCCTCGATCTCAAGGGGAGAGATACGAAGGCCGTGGAGTTTAATATAATCATCGGAACGCGATACATATGTAAGGATCTTACCCTCAAGAGTCACGTAGTCGCCTGTTTTATAAAACAGTCCCTCAGCCCCGCGCTCAATGAGCGCAGCAGATGTTTTTGCCGAGTCATTATAGTACCCGTCAAATAGACTAGGACCGCCCACATACAGCTCGCCGGTTACTCCGGTTGCGACGGGCTGGCCATTTTCATCAAGTATGACCGTATTCACACCAGGAAGCGGGTCGCCAATTGGAGTGATGCTTCCGTCGAAGTCTTTTGGCACCTCATATGTTGAAACACAAATTGAACATTCCGTCGGACCATACGCATTGATAAAGTGTGGCACTTGCTTTGTGAACGTTCGCGCAAGAGAGGAGGGGCACGCTTCGCCCGCAACGACGACTGTTTTTAAGTACCGGAAGCTAAGCGGAAGGTGCGCAAGAAGCGAGGGCGGCAGAATCGCAACACTCACGGCCTCACTATCAAAATAGGAAGCCAGCCGTGTAAGACTTTGTACCGTCTGTTCGCCCGGAATAATAAGCTCAGCGCCAGCGATAAAAGCACCGAAAATTTCTGATATTGATCCGTCAAATGATAGATTAGCAAACTGCAGCACACGATCACTGCGAGTAATATGATACCGTTCGGTCAACGCCGTCATAACATACGCAACGGCCTCATGCCTCAGCAAGGCAAGCTTCGGCATTCCCGTTGAGCCAGACGTGAAAATTGCATAAGCTAGACCCGTACTGGCAGGCAAAGGAGGTTGGGTGGCTACGTGCGAAGGATCAACCGACGCAAGAGTGACAATAGGCCGATCTATAACAATAGAAGGCTCATCCGGAGCGACGACAAGGGCAATACCTGCTCCACTCATCATTTCGACAAGACGCTCTTCTGGTAATGCCCGGTTGAGTGGAATATATATACCCCCGGCTTTCATAATAGCCAGGAGCAAAATGACACTTTGAGCCGAGCGATCATATAGTAGGCCAATGTGCTTTCCTGCAACGTCACCTGTTACACAAATACGATGAGCAAAGTAACTTGAAAGCCTACTCAGCTGGCCATAGGTATATACATGCTGCTCATCCCTAAGCGCGGGCATGTCAGGCCACTGTACTGCACAGTCATCTACAAACGCATAAAGTGGTCGGCCTGCTTTAGTCATGATCTATAGCGGCATAGCCATTTCTATGTCGCGGTCAATAAATCCATATTTGTGATAGAAGTTGACTGTATTAATGTTATCGCGAGCAACTAAAAGGCGGAGCGTAGTACAGCCATTGATAATAAAGTGTTGCTTAATCGCCTCAATCAGCTTAATGCCAAACCGACGCCCACGATACTCAGGACGTACATAGACAAGTCCGATCCAACCCTCGATCTGAGCATTATGTGTAGTTTGGTACATGACATCACCTTGATCATTGCGCGGGTCAATGATCCCTTGGATGAAACCAATGAGCTTTTCGTCCAACTCGAGCACCAGAAACCTACCATTCATTTCCGTACTATCATTCATCATCTTATCTAGGTAATGATGTGCGTCCGCGTCAGAAACAAAGCTTCGGATTTCACCTTCTTGATCAACAGTCTCAAGATGCTCTTGAAACTCTTTTAGTAGCGTTACAATTTCAGCTTCATCCGTATCTGGTCTGTAGTCACGAATCTGTTCCATTACTCATCCTCCTGTCCTTTAAATTGATACTTAAGCCCATTTCTATCCCGAGTTGCGTAGCCATAGCCAATAAGATCCCGTCTTAGAGACGACCAATCCTCGTATGTATGCCACTGGCGCAAAATATCATTTACTTCAATTTCCGTGTATGTGCGGTCACTTTTGAACTTCGAAGCCAGGTGGGCAAGCACCTGCTCACGCTCGGCCGCTTTTTTAGGCCAACGCGTCACACGACCTTCAGCATCAATGAGGTCACGCGCCGAGGTCATAGCGCCTGCACTCCACTAACCATGAGGTAGTCTCGAACCCGTGGAATTGCCGACGCATCAGAAGAGAGAAGAAGAAGAATGTCCGGATGAAGACCGACGTTTATCTGAAGCTGGTCGTATATGTCAGCTGCCTTTTGGCGAGCGTTCCTGTAAATCTCGTCATCATCCATATAATAGGCAGGTCGGTACCAATTCTCGTACGCCCCTGACACGGCCTGCATCGCATATTCATCCATAGAGACTTCTTTTGACATCAGTTCGGTAAAAGATCGCTGTGGACTAAAGCTCTCAATAATAGTCGCGTCTTGCCCATCCATCGCAGATACCAGCGCATCTGCGATAACCGGTGAGCAGTGAAGTCCGTCACGGTACGTTCCCGTTGCAACGTAAAGACCCTTGTCATCGAGCTTACCGATAAGTGGAAGTGTATCTAGTGAAACTGGGCGATTACCGGTGCGCCACGTCTCAACGAACGAATGGTATATATTGAGGTCAAGCTGCTCAATCGCACATTGAGACAAAAAGTGAGAAAGCCCGATTGTCATGCGCTCCTCAGGCTCGCCATAAACTACATTCGTAGCACCAAGGTATTCGCGGCCGTCGCTCATTGGAACAACGTGAAGACCACAAGAGCCTGCACGATTTGCTGTACGCACCGTTGCCTTAAAGCCCTCACCAAGCTGACGTTTCGTCACCGCAGCAACACCATTGCCGGCCAGCACTGGCATCGCACTCACAGCGGGCGTCACCTTAGCCAAGACACTACTCGTGTAAGCACCAGTCGCAACAATCACCGCCGACGTCGTTATCTGAGCATCGTTAATAGTGACGACATAGTCGTCACCGCGACGCTCAATAGCATCGAGAGAGGTAATGCCAGTAAGTGTAATGCCAATATTCCGGCAGGCAGCGCCCAAAACTTCAATATACTGGTTGCTCTCGATTGACCCTTCATTCGGAAGATAGATTGCACGAAGCGGACGAGCTAGGTTGTTCGGGTGTAGGCCTGGAATATCCTTTGGTGCAACGTATTCATAAGGTTCATTATATTTATCAAGCGCCTGTACCATCGCATCAAAATTCTCATCATCAAGAGCGCCGCCGTGAGTATTAAGGATAATGTAGCTTCCTGGCGTATGCTTAATTGATTGATGTGCTGAAGATTCAATCTCTTCACGCCATACTGCCCATTGTTTATGGGCCGCATACATTAAGTCGAATTTCTTTTTACTAGCTTCATTCGTCAGCGTATATTTCGTCACCTCCCCAAAGCAGCCGAGCATAGCACCCGAGGCAAGGCTAGCGGTACCGCCCTCATTACTATTAAGCACCAATACTGATCGATCCTCGCGAGCTTTCTTGAGTCGATAAGCAGTAGCCAGTCCAATAGCACCGCCACCGACAATGACATAATCGTAGTTCATGCCTACATTATAACCATATAGATGATTTCTGGTAAAATGACAGCATGAATACAGCATCAGACGTAATCGATCAGTACGAGTCAAATGTAAGAAGTTACGTTCGCTCTTTCCCGGTTTCATTCTCTAAGGCAGAAGGATCCTACATATGGGACGAAGCGGGGCGTCGCTACATTGATTTCTTCGCTGGCGCTGGCGCACTCAATTACGGTCACAACGAACCAACGATGGTACAGGCCCTGATTGAATATCTCCAAAGTAACGGCATTATCCATGGACTTGACATGGCCACAAGCGCTAAGGCCGCATTCATTAAGGAGTTCACGACAAGCATCCTCATACCTCGCGGTCTTGACTATAAACTTCAATTTACCGGTCCCACCGGCACCAATGGCGTTGAAGCAGCCCTAAAAATCGCTCGTCTTGCGACAGGACGACACAATGTCATTGCATTTAGCCACTCGTTTCACGGCGTAAGCCTCGGCTCACTCGCAGCAACGGCCAACGCCTGGTTTCGGGGTGCATCCGGCCTCCCCCTGAATGGCACTACCTTTCTACCGTATGACGGCTATGTCGATGAACTAGATAGTATTGCATACCTTGAAAAAGTACTCGACGACCCAAGTAGCGGTGTTGATCAACCTGCGGCTATCATTGTCGAACTTGTGCAAGGTGAGGGAGGCGTAAACGTTGCGAGCGCCGAATGGGCAAAACGCCTTCGCGATTTAACAGCAGAAAGAGGCATCATTCTAATTGTCGATGATATCCAGGCAGGGTGTGGACGAACCGGGGAGTTCTTTAGCTTCGAGTTTACCGAAATACAACCGGATATTGTCGTGCTATCGAAGTCAATCTCTGGCATTGGCCTGCCTATGTCTCTCGTGCTCCTTAAACCGGAACTTGATATCTGGAAACCTGGTCAACATAACGGCACATTTCGTGGCAATAATCTCGCCTTTGTCGCTGGTCTCAAAGCACTAGAAACATTCTGGCAATCCAATAAACTTTCAGCCGACATAAAACATAAAGAAGTAATCCTTCGTAAGCGACTGGAGCACATAAAGGAAGCTTACCCTGATGCCTTTACGGCAGTCAGAGGTCGCGGCCTCCTTTACGGGCTTGTCTGTAGGGAAGCTGAGATGGCAAAAAGAATTACACAACGCTGTTTCAATGAGGAACTCATTATTGAAACAGCCGGGGCCAAAGACGAAGTAATTAAATTCATACCAGCCTTAACTATTAGCGAAGCGACAATAACCGAGGGGCTCGCTCTACTCGAAAAAGCTATCGCCTCTACACTTAATTCATAAGGAGCTCTATGCAGTCCGATAATCCAAACGTTCAACTCTTACCACCCGACCCAGCCAGGGATGCGCCTTTTGCCCTAAGCTGGTTCGAAAGGGCGGAAGGCCATGCCACCTTACTTAGTATGGGAAATGCAGAGGATGAGATTGAACCTTCAAGCATTGAAGGCGAAGAGGCCATCATGCAGGAGTTTATTGACCTCGAAAAAGAGGGCAAGCAGATAACTCGAGTAATCGTCGTTGATCAACAAACAATCGGCGTCGTCTGGATTGAGCTATTTGAAAATCACAATGTGCAGCCACCAAGTATTCACATTATGATCGGCAATCCCGACTATCGCGGCAAAGGGATTGGAAAATCAGCCATGCAGGCAGCCATTGACTACGTAAAGAACACCCTCCACCTAAAAACCATTTACTCTCGCCATCTCGCAAACAATACTCCTGTTACTCATCTCAATAAATCTTTAGGTTTCGAAGATGATGGCTTGCCATACACCGATAATAACGGTCTCAAGTGGCAAAACATCAAAATGAGTTTGTAGTTGAAGCATAGCGTGGCAATTGATGCGCCACTTCGAATTGTCCAATCAATCACTCAATGCGTTAAAAGACTTGTGGACAAAAGAGGGCATTACGTATAGTACGGACACAGAGTACCGTGAAGCTGCCCAAAATCTCCTTGGATACTTCGACATACTCGTCGAAATTGAAATGCAAGAACGAACCCGTAAGGAACAGCTGGCCGTACCTCAAAAAACTAAATGGGGTTCGAAAGAATTTCCGTTCAAGCAATTTATGACCTGCTACTCGTGCGGTTCATCACCTATATGTAAATCACACTTCATTGATCCATATAGGTACAGCTGGCTACACTAAGGACTATAATAATACTGATACGTTATGGCGAAAAAATCCAAGAAATCAGAGCGAAATACCGGTAAGCCATTTGAAGCCAAGGTGGCTGAGACCGTCAGAAAACTATACCCGATGGCAAAGGTCGAGGAGGATATTAAGAGGCCGGCTATTATTACTGGCGGCAAACGGCAAATTGACGTGCTTTTGCATCATGACGGAGAGCTCACTGACTTTGAGGCAAAAGATCATAAGCGCAACATAGGGATAGATCCTGTCGCAGCATACAGTTTCAAGCTGGAGGACGAACAGGTAAAAAATGGCGTGATGGTTTCCAGGAATCCTTACTCTTCTTCGTCGGTTTCCACCGCCAAACACCTAGGCATCAAACTCGCCCACCTAGTCGACACAACTGATGAAGAGAATCCTCTTAGAGTGGCGTCAACAACTCTAGTGATCGATTCATTCGTTAGCTCACTTGGATTTAGTGTTTACCAATTCGACCCCCAAGAGCACATAAACCTTGTACCAGATCTTGAAAAGACGCTACTAATAGATGGTGACGGCAATCAGTTCTCAGTGTATACAGTCTTTCAAAGCCTATGGAATGAGGGTGTAATTCCTCAAGATGAAGGTGTGCATGGCTATGCGATCTCTAATCAACAAGTCGTAATAACTGACGGGAAGGTTGTTACGGTTGCGGAATTTCACTTTAATTACACAGTTGGCATGATGTATAAAATTGGCCAGTGGACGCTCCAATCGGCACAAGGTCTTTATGATATTGGGGAGGGTTCATTGCATACGAATGGCAGGATTGAGTCAGCAAACCTCTCAATAGATGAAATTAGCAAATGGCCGACCATCACAAAAGAAGAGGCAGAAAATGTGTTGCATGGTATAGAGATGGTAGTTGTAAGTCCTTTACCAGACTCCCTGCCCATCAG
>DATMTU010000123.1:0-42700 GCA_035564035.1 Dongiaceae bacterium | reverse complement strand
CAATTATTTTTGAAAAAAGGTTTTTCTGATTCTGTTAATATTATGAGCGTTTCCTACTAACTTTGGTTAGTAGTCCGCCCAACCGGTCGTGGCCTGCTTTGCAGGGGTATTGTCCTTGCATCAAAGGGGGTGTGTACTAACAACACTAACCACTAGCGAGATGTTCAATGCTGCCCTATCCACTGCGATAGTGCGGCTATTGGCTGTTTATTGCTGCCGAAAGCCTTCGGGGGTCAGCGATTAATGCTCTTGGATGGTCGCTAGTGCCACGGGGGAGGGGTATTGACACTTGAGCAGAGAGCTGCCGGGTGCCTTTTGCCAAGAACATAAAATATATCGACCCCCAACGGTGTTAGGTGGTTTACCAGACGACCCAACTACGGCGACTACCGCCGCAAAAGGAAAAGGCCCACAAAAGCGGGCCAGGGATGCGCGAGCATAGGGATTAAGAATTATGAACTAGCTGCCAGCTAGTAGTGCGTGCACTTCAGGTGTAAGCAGTGGCCCAGGTGGTAGCCGTGGTCGCAGGTCACGTTCACAGCCCCCGGCGATGTGTCCATTCCCAGCGGCATCACCTCGGTTGTTATCGTCGGCGGAGCTGGCGCGAGTGGGACGACCTCCTCCACGTTTTCTTCTTGCAGGGCTAGCAAGTTCAGTCGAAGCCTGCCTACCATATTCCGTGCCTTTTCCTCCAAGTGCCCCATAAAGACGACGGCTAGTTCACGACCTCGACGGCTCATAAACGGCGAGCATAACTGGAACCCCGTTGTAAAAGGCGAGAGAAGGACGTGCTCAAGTTCGTGGCAGACAGTCTCGATCAACTCGTCCAGGCCGTCAATGTTCTCCGAGTACAGGGCGATAGTGGCCGTTTCGTACTCGAAATCCGCCTCGCAGGTGCCTGCAAGGTTGCTTTCCGGCTCCTCCTCTACCAGGAAGTCGATAGTCCAGTTTTCCAGACCGTAGAGTCGAACGTAATACTCTTGGTTTTCCGCCACCCAGGCGACAATTTGATCGTGATCCATTAGACAACCCCTTTCAAGTGCGCTCTGCCGTCGATAACTGGGAACAAAGTACGGTTTCCATCGCCGTATATGATACCGGAGCAATGCAAATGTGAACTGTAGCCCGACAGATACGCCTCCCCGGAGGACGACTTGCCTACCTGATAGCAGCCGTCATGGATACCGGGGGAGTGAGAGTGTCCGATGAAGGTTTTTCGTTGCGCCTTGGCGAACGTAGCCCTCGATCCACGGCTTCCGTTTGGCCCCTTATCCCCGTGATTGGAACAATCGATGCCCGCAAACTCCAAAGGCGACTTGTCATCGGCAAAAGAGAAGCGGTTGACAGTTCCAGGTTGGCACAGTGCCCTCATAGCAAGTTCAAACGCGGAGGTTACGCCCCATTTGTGTTGAGAATCCGGGCAGTGGGCGATATCCAGTGCCTCTTTCATCTGAACGGCGTTCAGGTGGTGCCACAGCCACAGGTTTTCGGCGTCAATCTGGGCGGAGTTGTTGTTCAGCCACTTGTCCAGGTGGTCGTGGTGGTTGGATCGTATGATATGGTAGCGTGTTTCTGGGCTACAGTGTTTATCCAGCCACCCGGCCACCCGTCTTAGTTCACCATAAACGCTATGGCGTCCCCTAGCAGCTTTAAGCACCCGTAAAACATTATTAGCAGCGTGGTGGTGGCTGCCAGAGAAAAAATCGAGAAGATCATGAAGCACAATATTTCTAACGTGCGTAGTCGCAGCAAGATCAGACATAAGCGCATCAATGACGCTTTTATTGTCGAAGTCAACGTGCACATCCCCCAAAATTAGGGCCTCGGCGGCTGGCGGAACTCCCACGAAGCCGTTAGGGCCGTACTGTGCGTCTATGTCAATGAAGTTACCGAACTTATCCGGGTGAACGTGCCGCCACCAAAACTTCTGCCCATCCGTTTCCACGATGGCCGCCGCCTGATCGTGGTGAAACTCGCCCAGGCGGCCCGCTTTGGTGTTGGAGTATTCAGGGATTGACACTGACCCGGTGGTCATGTAGACTAAGGGCATCTTCGACATAGGAGTCGGGACAGTTTCTAGGGCTAGGCGAGGATGTCCAAATATGGCGCTTCTACCCTTGCTGATGCCGAACGTACCTTGTAAAGGGCGGGCGGCTGTAGCTTGAATACGCATCGATCCCATAATGCAGATATTGCTCGACAGCTCAACGTCGCCGGTAACAAAATAAGGCTCAAGAACAGAAGGCCACTCAGGCTCATAGGCTCCAGAGAATAGGCTAATATTCTTGTATGCAACCGGGATAACCAGTAATTGAGCATTTTCCACCTCGCAGAAGGTTAGAAGGGACTTGAAAAATGACTCGTTGATGTCGCAGTTGTTAAGTGCTGACGTGACGACAAAGCGCTTGCGCGTGGACACCGTGGAAGGGTCAATGCCCGGCTCGGGATCTGGTATCCCCTTGGGCGTAGCTTCTTTGACCGCCTCGGGAGTCTCCACGCTAATTGCTACCCGCTGACCCATTGCCCGCTTTGTGGCAACGTCGTGCAGGTCGATATCACCCACCCAGCGCTTGACCCACTTCCCGACAGTAGAGAAATCCAGGTTCAGCGCTTTGCCGATCTGGCGCATACTCTGTCCGTCGTGAAACCGGCGCAGGATCTCGTCTTTATAGTCTGGAATAGAACGTGCGGCCATTATGCCTCCTCGGTGTAGTAGTAAGTACAGTCGCCGGTCTGTGCCAGGATGCACGGACAGCCGGTCTTGAAGGATGCCCCCGCCGGAGTGGGCACCTCCACCTTGTCGAACATCGCTTCGACCTGCTGAAAGTACCGCAGGTTCGTAGCGAGGCGGTTATCAAAGAACTGCAACATGCGCTCGTTCGGGACGACGCGCACTGTCTCGCCTGTGAACAGGTTATAGATCACCCATTCCACAGGCGCTCCGAAATCGGTCTGCTCTAAAAGTCTGTGATAGAGTCCGAATTGATCCGAGTTTTGGGTCTTAGCTGTATCATAAGCCCATCGTCCCGTTTTAAAATCGCAAAGAGCGATTCGACCATTTGGTCGTTGCTCAAGACGATCGGCAGTACCGACCATAGCACGGGCAGCATCTTCAGGGCCAACCACGCCCTTGAGTATAATTTCGTTAGCAAGTGGCGCATCGATCCGCATCTCCTTCCAATTGTTCAGACACACTAGGCCGCGCTTGATAAGATCAATCCACGGCTCCTCAAAGACGGAACCCTCGACCTTGGCCTCGGCCTCCTCGTTCAACATGGCGAGCAGCTTCTCCAGGCCCGCATACTTGTTCTTGTAGTAGGTGGTCATCTCAGGCGCTTTGCAGACCTGCCCCCATCGGGCCTTTTCGTTGATGGCGTCCTGGCGGGCGGCCTCATACTGGACAAGCAGGTTGCGGGTCTTGGTGATGATGGACAGGCCAAAGTAGCTCTGAAGGATGGCCCAAAACTCCTGGCGGCAAGCGTCGTGGTTATCGTCGTGCAGCTCAATGACCTTGTGCAGCACGTTGCCGATAAATGCGGCGTTCCAGTATAGGCCGTTTTTGTCCGGGCGGATGCCGTCCTTGTACATGAGTTTATACTTAACCGGGCAGACGATAGCCGCTTGAAGCATGGAATTGCTCAGAAGATCGCCATACTCTGCACCGTAGGTGTCGAGTTGCTTTGTCATATTGTCGCTTTACCCTTTTGCTCGTTGCTTATGATGCCAGTTTGGTCGCCTTATCGCAGAACAACATCATGGCCGCGATAGTCGCCTCGTTCTCTTCGGAGTCTATGTAGGTGGTTGTTTTGCAGGGCAGCATCTCCACTAGCCCGCGCTCTGCAAGCCTCCTGACTGTAATGTTCGTCTGATCCGTCTGCCTGACGTTCAGCTCGCGCTTGGCAAATGCCTGGATATCGGTAATCTCAACCCGTCCGGCCTTGCGGCTCTGCTGTCGGATATACAGTAGAATGATAAGTTGCGTCAGTCCTAACAAGGGTTGAAACTCCCGGTAAAATACACTATACTGCAAGTATAACAGTGTTAGATGGACTTGTCAAGTGTTCTCCGAAAGACCCGATCAGCTTGTGCCCGCAGGCAACGCTCTGCCTCAAACGCCCGGCGTTCGCAACCTCGCGTCCGATATGATGGACAAGAGGGGCTTCAATCCTATCGCAAAGATGATGGACTTGGCCGAGCAGATGGAACAGATCGACGACTCCGAAGGAGAGGTAGGACGCCACTTCGACAAGCGCCTGAAACTCTATGTTACCCTAGCAAAGTTCTACGCCCCTCAACCAAAAAGTTTAGATATCAATGTCAAACAAGACTCGACGCTGACCATTCAGGCCGTGGACTACTCCTCCCTGCTGGCCGAACGGCAGGCATTCATCCCAGTACCTATGAATCGAAAAGTGGCGCTACTGGGCGTAGAGGAAACCCTAGAGGCGGAACTCGATGGCTAAGATGCCCACCAACTACCTGCCCAGGGATTACCAGCTTTCGAGCTGGAAAGCCTTTGTCATTGACTGGAAACTGGGCGAAAGCATCAAGCGCGGGATTCTGCTATGGCCGCGTCGCGCTGGGAAGGATGTCACCTGTCTGAACATCGTAGCCTATCACGCTGTCGTCCTGCGCCCAGGCAACTACTACTATTTCTTCCCTACCTACGCCCAGGGCAAAAAAGCTATCTGGGACGGTAAAGACAGGGCAGGCCGCCCCCACATGGAAGTATTCCCAGGATGGCCCAAGACCAAGGCCGAAGATCCCACCTCCCTGATCGAGTCCATTGACAAGCGCGAGATGATGGTCAAACTGACCAACGGCTCGCTGTTCCAGATCGTCGGAACGGAGGATGAGGATCGCATTGTAGGAACCGGCCCGGTAGGCTGCGTCTTTTCCGAGTATTCGGTTATGAACCCAAAGGCTTGGGAATATGTCCGGCCTATGTTGGTCGAGAATGACGGCTTTGCGCTGTTCACGTATACGGCTCGTGGCCGCAACCACGGCTGGAGACTGTATGAAAAGAACAAGAACAACCCCAAGTGGCACGTAGAGCTGCACACCTGCGAAACCCTGATGCACAACGGCAAGCGCGTTGTGACTGAGGAAATGATCCAGGATGAAATTGACTCCGGGATGGATGAGGACTTAGCGCGCCAAGAGTTCCACAACGACTTCAACGCCTCCAATCAGGGGGCGTACTATGCTAAGCAGATGAAAGCCGCCCTGGATTCCGGCAGGATCGGCCAAGTGCCGTGGCGGCCTGAGCTGCAAGTACATACCGCTTGGGACATCGGCCACCGTGACGCCACCGGAATATGGATGTTCCAGATGGACTTGTTTGGCAACATCAACCTGATCGACACCTTGACCAACACGGGCGAGGATGTCACCTACTACATCAAGGAGCTACGCAAGCGCCCGTATACCTACGGAACCCATTTCGGCCCACATGACTTGAAAAACGCCAACTTCGCCACCGGCAAGAGCGCCCTGGAGGTGGCCTTGTCGCTGGGCGTCCGGTTCGTGGTCGTTCCCAAGCTGGGAGTTCAAGAGGGAATCGACGCCGCCCGCCTCCTGCTGCCCCGCTGCCGATTCAACGAGGAGTCATGCTTTAACGGCATCGAAGCACTGCGCCAGTATTGTAAGGAAGAGTCTGGCCTCACTGACATGGAAGGCAAACCGATCTTTAGGGACACCCCAAAGCATGACTGGACATCTCACTTTGCAGATGCTTTTCGGTATCTGGC
This sequence comes from Dongiaceae bacterium, assembly GCA_035564035.1. Lineage (GTDB taxonomy): Bacteria > Patescibacteriota > Saccharimonadia > Saccharimonadales > Saccharimonadaceae > Microsaccharimonas. The sequence goes on along the minus strand of DATMTU010000123.1, from coordinate 36,950 downwards.
AGTTGCGGTTGACAAAATACTGTGCCATACTGGGAATACTGATATTAATGGTAAAGTTGTGTCCATGCCAGACGATGCCGTTTCTGACTACGACATGCACGCATTTTAGAGGCTTTGCAATGAGTGATCCTATGATGTCAATGCCGTACTCCAAGAACGACGACCCTCTGCGCCGTAGCGTAGATCGCACGGTATACATGCAGGATCAGATCCGTTCAGGTGAGTTACTACGCAATATTAAATCAAACATGCAGAACGGTCAAGCGAAAAAGCCGATCCAAGTTTTAGGAGAAAATGGATAATGGGCGGATTGTTCGGAAAACCCAAGGTCTCCAAGCCGAAGCCTACCGTCATCAACCAAGCCGCTGTCCAGGACACGGCCACCCAGCAGGCCCAGGCCGATAGTGCCGAAGAGGCCCGCCGCCGCGCCATGTTGGGCGCTAATTTGTTGTTTGATAACGGAAGCGACGCGAACAACAACGACCCGAACACCCAAAAGGCCAAGCTGTTAGGGGATTAGTATGGCGCTCGACATCGAACGAGTACACCGGACATTTTCGACACTGGTCGAACGGCGGATGCCGTGGGAGTCTCTATGGAGAGACACCGCACGCTACTATATGCCCACCTCAATGCACTGGATGACCGGCGGCGGGAACCGTCAGGCAATCCATCGTGGACACCAAGTTTTTGACGACACGCCCTCTTGGGCGGCCAATCGTTTCGCTTCGGCCATGTTGGGAATGGTTATGAACCCGGCCCAGAAGTGGCTTGAGTTTGAATTGTACACAGAACACACCAAGCTGTCAATGGCTGGCCGGATCTGGCTCACCCAGCTTCGGGACTATGTACTGTCGATCCTGCAAGCCCCGGATGTAGGCTTCTATGACGCCTACCACGAACACTTGCTCGACTACGGCATCTTCGGGGAAGCCTGTATGCTGATCGACAAGAACCCGGAAACCGGACTGCCTCGCTTCACGCCGTTTCCCCTGGAACAGACCTACATCGGAATGGGCGCTAAGCGCACCCCAGACACCGTGTTCCGCAAATACGAGATGACCGCGCAGGATATTCAGGATTTCTTTGCAGCCAATGGCGAGAAGCTGCCGGACTGCGTGCAGGGCAAACTGGACGCCAAGCAGTACGCCCAAAAGTTCGCTGTGATTCATGGCGTCTTCCCACGCAAACATGGGATCGCCTTTGGATTCGCCGACAAAAAGCCGTGGGCTTCGGTCTACTACCTGGAGGCCACTAAGGAAGTGTTGCGCGAGAGCGGCTTCGACTTTTTCCCATTCTCCTGCCCTCGCTTCATGCTGTTTGCTAGTGAAGACCACGGCCAAGGGCCTGGAACGATGACGCTATCCAACGTCAAGACGATGAACGCGATCATCAAAACCAATATGCGGGCAGACCAGCGGGCCGCTGCCCCGCCGTATCTGGCCCAGCGTCGTGGCTGGATCAAGCAACTGAACTTCACGCCTGACCACATCAACTACTATGACGGCTTTGATATGGACAAGGCGCTGATCCCCATTGGCAACGATGGCAAGCCCCAGGCTGGCCGCGAGTGGGTACAGATGTATCAGGATCAGATCAAGCGGGCCTTTTATCTGGATCGCCTAATGGCCCAGGAGAAAAAGGCCGAAGTTAAAGAAGTGGAAGTGCTCACGAACGAGGATGAGCGTATGCGCGACTTGGTGCCCCAACTGTCCCGCCTGCATTCTGAAAGTATCAGCACCGTGATCCTAAACCTCGTACACTACTGCATGGAAGACATGCCGGAGCCTCCGCCGGAACTGGCCGCTCAGGGTATCAAGCTGCGCTACCTGTCGCCCTTGGCTCGCGCTCAACGCCTGCTGGAAGTATCCAACGCCAACCGCGTACTTCAGCAGTCCATCATCCCGCTGGGCCAGATCAACCCGGACGCCCTCAAGACTGTAGATATGTACAAAATGACGAACTGGATATTGGATCAGTCAAGTTTCCCGTCCGAGGTGCGCGTGTCCGAAGAGGAGTTCCAGGCCCAGAAGGCGGCGGAACAGCAGAAAGTGGAACTGGCCCAGGGGCTACAAGCTGCCCAAGGCGCGGCCCAGGTCGCCAAAGACTTCTCTACGGCGCAAAAGAACGCGCCCAACGCAATGGGCGGATTCATGTAGGTAACAGAGGCAGAGTAGATGAACGAGAACAGATTCAAACAGGCGCAGACCACGGCGGCCTACAAAAGGCTGTTCCTTGGAAACCCAGATGGCAAGTTTGTTTTGCAGGACTTGGCTTCCTCCAATCGCGTAGACAGTTCAACATTTGACCCAGATCCGCACACCGCCGGATACCTGCAAGGCCGCCGGGATGCCATCCTTGAGATTTTCCAACACATTAACACAAACCTAGTTGAATACCTAACTGAGAACATCACTATGGAGGACTTTTAACGATGTTTAGATTCGGACAACCTAGATTCAATACTGACGGTGGAGCCGGAGGAGGCGCACCGGCCCCTGCTGCCGCCCCGTCCCCTTCCCAGGCTCCCGCCCCGGCAGGCACCCCTGCTGCCGCCCCGTCCCCTTCCGGCAGCTTGGACGTAACCCAGTCGTTCACCGGCATACCGGCTAAGTTCGCTCAAGATGCGGATTTCCAGAATTTCACCAGTCTGGACGACGTGCTGGGCGAGTTCAAGACCCTGAAGCAGCTTCGGGCAAACCAAGATGCTAACGGATTTATCAACCTGATCGGCGAAAAGTCCACTCCCGAAGAGGTCAACGCCTTTTTTGAGAAGTTGGGCAAGCCCAAGTCTGCCGCCGAGTACGGCTTCAAGGCACCCGATAACCTGCCGGAAGGCTTGGACTTCAGCGACGAGCGGGCCGCCAAGTTCGCTGAACTCGTCCACAAGCACAACCTGACCACTACTCAGGCGCAAGGACTGTTCAACGACCTGCACAGCGAAATCTTGGTGCCGGAATTTAACTCCCTGGCGGAAATGCAGACCGCCCAGTTGGAGAGCAACTTCACTGAGCTGGAGAAAGTATGGGGTCAGCAAGGCAGCCCCGAGTTCAACAAGGCGCACAAGAACGCCCTGAAGGCGTTTAACTATGTGGCCGATTCCAAACTGGCCGGAGCCTTCAAGGCTGATCCAGCCCTGGCAAGCAATCCCCTTGTTTTGCAGGTGCTTTCTCGCCTCGGCTCGAAGATGGGCAACGACAATGTGCCAACCGTTCACGGCGTCGAACCGGCGGGTCGATTCACGGACAGCTTGCCTGCCGTAGACAAGGCCATCAAAGACTTTCACTCTTCCGGCAAGTTCAAAAATATGATGTCCGGCAAGCCCGGCCCGGAGACTGCCAACCTAAAAGCTGAATGGTCGCAGCTATGGTCGAAGAAAAATGAACTACTTCAAAAAGGTGAAGTGTAGGGGTTGCGCTTAGGCCAACCCTACACTATACTGAAAATACGTGGAAAAGTAAAGCACTTATTTTTCAAGAGGGTTTATACGAGTGAATACACAGTTTCAAGCCTATCAACGGCAGTTTGAAGATACTCTAACCCATTTGTTTGAGATCGATCGGCCTTATGTCGTTGATGCTCTGACTGTGGACACCGAGATCAAAGGCATGACCAAAGTGTTTAAACGCATTGGTCAGCTCCAAGGCCAAGACAAAACGGGCCGCAACGAGATCGCCATTCTGGACGAGCCGGACTACTCCGCACGTCACCTGAACGTCAAAACCAAATATGTCGCCACTCCGGTTGACATGGAAGACGTATTCAAGATGGTGAACGATCCCAAGTCCGACATCTATACCGAGTGCGTACACGCCATCTATGACCTGCAAACCACCGCCGCGATGAATAGCTTCTTTTCGGATGTGGTTATCAACGAAGACGGTGGCGCAACCTCTTCTTTCCCCGCTGCAAACGTGATCGCGGTGAACTTCTCGACCGGTACTTTCGGCCAAAACTCCGGCGCTGCTGATGTTGGCCTGAACCTGGATAAACTGCTGAAAGTCCGCTCCCTGATTTCCCAGGCAGGTGTCCGCGTGAACACGTCCGAACTGAACCAGCTACAGATTGCCGTCTGCGAAGACGATATCCAGTCCTTGCTGGCCTCCAAGATCGGAACCGATAACTTCCCGATGATCGACCGTCTGAATACGATGATGGTTCAACTGGAGAAAGTGACCGAGAACATTATTGATGGCAAGTTCCGCTGGAACGGCTTCACGTTTAACGTCGTACCGCCAGAGTTTTTCCTGCTGGACGATTCCGGTATGCGTCGCGTGCCTGTCTGGATCAAGGACGGCGTGGTCTTCGGTATCAAAGAAAACGTGGCGACCGAGATCGAGAAGCTGCCCAACACCGTGGAAAGCTACAAGATCCAAGCACTTACCCGTGTAGGCGGTATGCGGAAACATGACAAAAAAGTCTATGACATCCGCGTAAAACCGTAATCCGGCTTTTTTGGCGGCTCCTGGTTAGACTAGGGGCCGCCATCCAAGCAACCCATTTATATCTTTGTGAGTAGTTCAGAATCGATTTTACATAAATAAGGAACCTGTGTCAATGGCTAAAGTGACTATCACCGACAATAGCTCCCAGGCGGCCACCTATAAAAAAACCGGCATCGGTAACACGTTGCTTGGCCTATATGACCGTGGCGGCCAGATCAAGGCAAAACCTTTCACCTATACGAACAACACTGGCGCAGCGATCGCCGCTGGCTCTTACATCGAACTGTGCAGCGTCGGCCCGTGCCGTATCCTGCCTAACTCAAGCGTGTCCACTTCCGCCCTTGGCGCGGCCCGCGTGCTAAACTTGGGCTTGCAGGAATACACGGATCGCAACGGTGCTGTGACTGCCCAGGCAGCCGCTAACCTGCTGTCCGCCCTGGACGTGTCCGCCGCTGTGACCCAGAAACTACTGGGCAGCGACGCAAACAGCGCCACGATTGGAGCAGGCTTGGACGTTACCGGCCCAACGGCGGTATTGGCCCAAGTGACTGGCGGAACTATCCCGGCAGGCGCAACAATCAACGGCGTGATTGAAGTCATCGAAAACTAATCTCCCCCGTTCCTCACTGTTCTATCTTCCTCTCTTCATGATTACCACTCAAACCGCCGGACTTCCCCAAGTCCGGCGTTTTATTGGAGGCCCGTTGTGACTGACTCCTACAGCAAAACATCCATCGCAAACCGTGCCCTTGACCTCGTTGGCAAGGATACTAAACTTGACATCACCACGGCCACCGACACGGACGCCAAGAACGTGCAGCGCAATTACAAGCCGGTGTTCCTGCGCTGCCTGAGAAAGGCGGATTGGCCCTTCGCCATCAAGCGGGTAGCCCTGAACCCTTCCTCAACCGCTCCGGTGAACGAATACTCTTATGCGTTCCCGCTACCGCCGGACTACGTGAGACTAAGCCAGATTTTCCCCAAGTGGACAGAGTACCAGATCGAAAACGGCCTACTGCTGACCAACGAGCAGATTATAACAATCAAATATGTGTCTTCCGACTGCATAGAGGCTCCCGGTAAGATAGATCCTTCTTTTGCAGAGTTCCTGAGTCACGAACTAGCCGCAGCTCTGACCTATAAAATGACCGATTCGATCAACCTCCGCAAGGAACTACGGGATGCTGCAAACGGATACTTCCACGAAGCCGCCGCCCTATTGTCCCAGGAAGGAACGGACGATCCGCTGCCGGAATCCCCTTGGATCGCCGCCCGATACTTCCCAAGTTCCGACTTCGGCTGTGACTATAACAACCCGCAAGAGATCAGAATACAGGGGCTTGAGTAATGTCGAGAGAAACGCTACTACAAGCCAGTTTCAACGCTGGCGTCCTGAGTCCCCGCCTCGCGGGGCGTACTGACTTCTCAAAATACAGTTCCGCCGTGGCTGTCCTGGCAAACTCGATCGGCATCGTGTCCGGCCCAGCCGTGTTCCGCCCTGGCACCGTGTACATTGGCCAGAACAAGGACATGACGCAAGTGTCCCGCCTCCTGCCCTTCCAGTATTCCACCGTGCAGTCCTACGCCCTGGAGTTCGGCCATCACTTTATCCGTTTCTACAAGAACCGGGGCTTGGTACTATCCACAACCGCTTTCACTGATGGCGCGTTCGCCTCCGATCTCGCCGACTGGACAAATAGCAGTTCGGGAGGGACGGCCTCCGCCGCAGGGGGCACCGTCACCCTGACCGCCGGGGCAGGGTATGGAGCAATCAACCAAGCCCTGAGTTACCTCGGAATCGGGCAGTATGACGTAACAGCTACCGTTACCGGAAACCCCGTAACGGTCAACGTCGGGACGACCGCCGGAGGTACAGATATCGCCACCGGAACGATCCCGGTTGGGGTGGCCCAGACCTTCAGCTTCACGCCCGCCGCTGCCCACTCGACCTTTTATATTGAGTTCCGCAACTCCACCGGTACGGCCACCCTGGCGGCTGTCAGTCTGTCCACGCCGCCATACATGATCGATTCCCCCTTCGCAGTAACGGATCTCCCTTCTATTTCTTTTGCACAGGATGCCGATGTCCTCTACTTGGCCCTCGGCTCAGATACCGTTGTATCTAAAACCCTGCAACGGTACGGGCACGCCCAGTGGCAACTGCTGGATATGTCGTTTATAGATGGCCCGTACCTGGACACGAACACCACCACAACGACCGTCACCCCCTCCGCCGCTACCGGATCTGTCACCTTGACGGCCAGCGCCCCGATCTTCGCCGCTACTGACGTGGGGCGAATTTTCCGTTGGCAGAAAGACACCTCATCAAATTGGGGTTGGGGCATTATCACGGCGTTTACATCCTCCACTGTCGTTACGCTCAGTGTGCAGTCAACCCTTACTGCTGTCGGGGCGTCTGTGCAGTGGAGGCTAGGGGCGTTCAGCCAGACAACCGGCTACCCGTCTTTGGTTACGTTCCACGAAGGAAGGCTTGTATATGCTAACACTCGTACTAAGACTAATTTCGTTTGGTTTTCGCAGTCCCAAGGCTACGGTCAAAACAAAGCCCTTTTCGCCCCCTCCACGCCTTCCGGCACCGTTTCCGATTCCCACTCTATCTATGAACCACTGTCAGCGGGTGACGTGTCCGACATCTTGTGGATGTCCTCGGGCAACGTGCTGTGCATTGGCACGGCTTCTGCTGAGTGGGTATGTGAGCCGGGGGACACGTCCAAAGCTCTAAGCCCAACAAACACCCGGATCAACCGGCGAACCAACCACGGCAGTAAACCCAATGTCCACGCGGTCAGGATTGACGGTACGGTGATGTATGTCCAGGGCACCGGCCACAAGGTCAACCGCTTTGTGTTCAACTATGCCAAGGATATTTATGAGTCGATCAACCTGTCCCAGCTTGGAGAGCACCTGTTCCAGGGCAAAGCAGTAGTAGACATGATCTATCAGGCGGAACCCTTTCAATTGATGTGGTGCCTGATGGACGACGGGACGCTTAACGCCCTGACCTTTGTGGACTCGGAAAACGTCGGCGGCTGGAGTTCGCACACGATATCCGGCGCAGACTCTTTTGTGGAAAGCATATGCGCCATCCCCTCGCAGGACAATTCTTACAACGAACTGTGGATGGTCGTCCGCCGAACGGTGAACGGCGCAACGGTTCGCTATGTGGAAGTCCTGGAGAACGTGTTCTTTCTGGGCCAGCCCAAGGACGCGGTAAACGTAGACTGTTCCCTTAAGTATTCCGGGGCACCCGCCACCACGATCACCGGCCTGTCACACTTGGAGGGCGAGACTGTCTCTATTCTTGCAGACGGGGCCAACCACCCGGCCCAGGTTGTCACCGGAGGACAGATCGACCTGAACAGCCCCGCCTCAACGGTCATTGCAGGGCTGTACTATGAGGGGAACATAGAAACCCTCGACTTCGACAAAACAAACGCTTTCGGAGGCTCCTCGATGGGGCAGATCCGCCGGATTACCGAAGTGCAGTTGCGTCTATTTGAAACCGGCATTCTGTACACTGGCAGGACTGACAGCGCCGCAAGTGACTTGAACCTGTTAGAGCCTCGCACCTCAGACGACTACATGGACAGCGCCCCGGCCCTGAAATCCGGCCTGTTCAAAGTAGAAACCGAATCACAATGGGAATTGTCGTCCTGCCTCAAGATCAAGTTCACGTCCCCGATGCCGGGGACAGTCAGCGCAATTATGTTTAAAGCAATGGTGAACGAGGGCTAAGACATGGCGGAATTTACAACGACTCCGTTTGAACCGTGGCACCTGAAGCTGATAAAGGAAGGTGTACACTACGCCCGGCCCGATCTTGACCCGGAAACACGCGCCAAAATATACCGCCAGATTGAAGGCGTAACAGTGTTGCTTGATGGAGAAATCTGTGCCATACTAGGAGTAGTCGTGCTGTGGCCCGGAGTGGGCGAGGTAACTATGATTCCAACGAACCTATATTACCGCAACCTTAAAACCTGTGTCAAGTTCACTCGCCAACTTATCAGCGTGGCGATGGAAACCTACGGCCTGCACAGACTACAAGCCACCTGCTTGGCCTCACACCCCAAGCACGCCCGTTTCCTGGAATTTCTGGGCCTGCAATACGAAGGTAAGTTGCACGGCTACGGCCCGAAGGGTGAGGACTTTATGATGTACGCCACCGTACCTGTGAGGGTTGATCAATAATGGCCGATCCGATTTCCGCCACACTCGCTATCGTAGGGGCCGCTGTAGGCGGCTTTTCTGCGTTCAAGCAGACCCAGTACAATAACGCAGCCGCCGAGTCCGAATCTTACACGGCTCGAATGGACGCCCAGATTATGCAGCAGAACGCCACGAACGAGGCCCAGAATAGAGAGAACCAACTGACCGAAAGCCGCCGCAAGTACAACCTGTTGACCGGCCAGTCCCGCGCCCAGGCTGGGGCGCTCGGAATGTTCGGCGGCTCGTCCCTAGATGTTCTTGCAGACCAGACCACCCAAGGCTCGTTTGAGCAGAAGACCATTGTGCAGTCTACCGTCAGCTCCCAGCAGAACTACTTGAACCAAGCCGCCGCCTACAAGGCCCGCGCCCAGAACTTGCTGAATTCCCGGCAATCCCCGTGGCTGAATGCAGGACTCGCAGCCATAGGCGGCCTGACCGGAAGCTCTGGAGCACTGAAGACAGGCTCGACCGGCTCTCAGAACACTACCGGCATAGCGGGCGGCAGTCCGTCAAGCGATGAGTTTATGTTTAGCGGCATGGGCTACTAGGAGGACTTATGGGGCTAGATGATCCGCGTTCAGCGGTAGGCAGCATGTACAACAACTTCCTGCCCGATGTCAAAAGCATCGGCGCTCAAAACGCACTGCCAGACTCCACCGTCAGGAAGCAAACCGCCGATACTTCAAGTTTCGTCGCAGGCGTCACCCATATGGCTAACCAATTGGCCGCCAAGAACGAGCAAGACCGTAAGGATCAAGAGAACCTGAAGCGCCAAGCCGATCTAGCCGCCGTGTCCACTCAAGACGTGGTGGACGCCACGCAAGGATACAGCGACTACAAGGCCAACTACACGGGCGACCCGGCGCAGTTCGCCCAGGGTGCCGTGGCCTCGTACCAGTCCCAGATGACCAAGACAGCAAACAGCATCACAGATCCCAAGCTACGGCTGATGTACCAGGAGCACGCCGCTAAGCAGCTTGCCACTATGAAGCTGAACAGTATTCAGGATCAGCAGGCGCTTGAACTCACCGACCTGAACGGCAAGATCAAGGCCAACACCTTGGCCCAGCACAACCTAATCATCCTATCTCCCACCCTGAACAGCCTTCAGTTTGCCGCCGGGAACGTGGACGCTCAATACGCCCAGGCCGCCGAACTGCTGAATCGCACCGGCAAGCAGGACGCAGCTATCAAGGATGCGGAGCAGATCAAGACCGGCCTCGCCACTGATCTTATTTTGCAGCAGGCGAAAGTTGACCCGGATCAGGCGCTTACCACACTGAAAGAAAAGGACGTGCGGGATATGCTCGATCCCACCGGCACGAACCCAGACATCACCACCACCCTGGCCGCCAAGGTGGAAACTATCCGCAACGTCCGCAACAAGCCGTTGATCGAAGACGCCAAGGCCCAGACCGCCGCATACATTGAAGGCTTGTCCATTGGCAACGACGTTTCCGGCATCAAACAGCGAATAGGCGAACTTCACTCTCTGGGAACCGGCATTTTTACGCCGGATATGGAGCGTCAGATCGTCGTGGCCGAAGCACTGGCCCCCAAATATGCCGCTATCCGCGACCGGATGAGTACGCTGAACCAAGCCCAGCTTAATGAGATCATTGACAGCCTCGACCCGCACAACGACCCGAACTCCCCGGCAGGCGTCACGCTGCCGGAGCGCGTGGATTTCCACGACAAGGCCGCCGCTGCCCTCCGCAAGCAATTTGATGTGATGAGCCGCAACCCGATCGCCACGACCGCCGCCTTGACCGGAGCCAGCGACCCGGAAACAGCTTCTTTGCAGTACGTCCACTCCCGCCTTTCCACGGGCGAGAACGTCAACAATATCAACGTGTTGGACGAAAACACGATGGCACAACCGCTCCTGAACAAGATAAACAACGGTGTCACGGGCGGGAACGTGGACGCAGTGGTCAATGTGTTTAATGAAATGCGCCAAGCCTACAAGGCAGACGCGGCTCACCCGAACCGTCAGATCATGCCAAACGTGGATCTGTACGACATGGCCTTAAACCAGTTGGCCCGCACGTCCAAAGACCCACTGACAGGCCGAGTAATCGCTGCCGCTAAGCTCTTGCCGTCCGATCAGCCCATCGACTCCCATAACAGCTTGCTCATCAAGGCCGCTATGATGACCAGCGCCCAGCGTAAGAACTTACTGGACTCGACCGGACTATCTACCAAGTACACCGGGAACGCCCTAGACGGACTGGCCCGCGACCTGATGAAAACAAACAAGACTTGGGCGACGTTTTTTAATCGTCCGAACCTGTCCCCTGAAGCCTCCAAGACTCTGATGGCCCAGCAAAGTGTCCTTCTGGATACCGTGCTTCTGAACATGGCAACCGGCCAGTACAAACGAAGCGGAGGCTTTGGCGTCGATCTGCCGTTCGTAGGCCACCTCGGGGCGTTTGAAACCTCGGCCCAAGACAACGCCACAAACGCCATCATCCAGAACTACCTGCCCTATGCCCCGATCACCGTACAGGGCAACCCGTCCACGCACCGGCCCGCGCCGGTAAACGTGATGGGCGTTAGTTTATATGCCCCGCCTGACCTGAGCGTCAGCGCACTAGGGGCAACCTTGTCAGCAAGATCAAAGGACTGGCGCGTGAATATAAACAATTCAGATCTCCTTATCCCGCAAGAGATGCAGAACCTTGTCAACGGCGACGCCGTGCGCGACTTCACAGGCGCGAAACTGACCGACAAGTCCTGGCTATTCCAGAATGTCCGGCTCCCCGGCTTTAACGACACCGGCAGCGGCCCGGCAAGCCCGACCACCTGGAAAAAGTCGCCCGAGTTCATCACCAAAGTAAACAGTATGTCAACCCGCCTCGGTGCCGACCCCAACGACCTGATGGCGGTAATGAAGATCGAAAGCGGCCTGAACGCTGGCGCGATGAACAAGACCAGCTCGGCAACCGGCCTTATCCAGTGGATGAAATACCCTGGCGGAATGAGCCGCCAACAGTTCGCAGGAATGGACGAACTGGATCAGCTTAACCACGTTGAGAAGTGGTTCTCCCCGTATGCTGGCAAGCTCAACACCCCCGGCAAGGTTTATCTTGCAGTAGCGGCCCCCGGCGTCCTGTCTCAACTGCCCGCCAACGCGCCGCCCAGTACGGTTGTATACGCAGCAGGCAGCAGGGAAGCCAAAGCAAACCCGGCTTGGCAAGATAAGACTGGCGCAGTGACACTAGGCAGACTTGATGCCTTGGTGCAAGGAACCAAGCAGAAGCTAGGCATCACGCCCGGCCCGACCGACTGGCACCAACTGGACGCGGGCAAACAGCAGATGCTAGCAAAATATATCAACAACGCCACGCAAAACATCACCCTCCGCACGTCGGACGATATGAGGGGCGTTCGCGTCTATACCCAACAAGGAAACCGCGTCGTACCCTTTATGGGCCGGGACGGTGCCCCGCTGATCTTCAGCTATGACGACATAGCGAAATTCAACCGGAACCTTAGCAGCCGATAGGAGGACATATGGCTACTAACGGGAACTCGTTCTACAGTACCCAAGAGGGATACAACAACATCGGGCAGGCGAAACCCAACGACCTGGACGCTTGGGGTGCTCTCTTCAACGAGAGTTCCCTCACCACGCTGGGCCGCTCCTACATCGATCGGACTTTCGTTGAGAATCCACAAATGCAACAAAACGCCCTCCGTGGTGACTATGGCGCGTTCGCCCCTATAGGGCAAAGTAGCGACTACGTAGGAGAAGGGCTGAAGGCGTTTATCCCGATCAGTGAGGCCAATAAGAAATATGGCCTCAACCTGAACCCTTCCAACGGCACGAACACGATCTCCGAAGGGTTGGCGCAATACCTTTACCGGAAGCAAACCCAGCACGCCATTGACCAGAACATGACCCAGGCATATCAACCGAACTTTGTTCAGCGCCTTGGTGCTGGGCTGGGCGCGTCCGTCACTGACCCAGTGGAAACCGCGATCAACCTGCTGCCGATCGGCAAACTGGCCTCGGGGGCACTCGGCACCGTGGGCCGCTTCGGTGAGAATACCGTAGCCCGCTGGGCCGCTCGCGCCGCTGAAAACCCGCTCCTCCACAACCAATACCTGATGGGCGCTGTCGAAGGCGCTGGGCAGACCGCCCTTACAGCCCCCGGCACAGCCGCAAACGCCAAGGTCTTAGGCCGAGAATACTCTTTTGATGACGCTATGATGGACATTGGCATAGGTGGACTAGCCGGGGGCCTGCTACAAGGCGGCCTGCACACCCTTTTCGGGGAGAAAGGCCACCCGACCCCCGCCCGTCTGCATGATGAATCCAGCGCCATCGTTCAAGCTCAAAATTCTTTTGCAAACGGCGATCCCGTGGACGCCTCCAAAACTGTCGATCGCTCAGGCATCCAAGGGAACGCGGCCCAGCTTCGCCGCGACCTGACGCAAGAGATCCTCAAGCAGCAGGACGCAGAAAAGCAAGGCGTACTAGCCCAAAGTCTGAACCAACCGGCTACCGAGACAACTCCCTTCGATTTGTCGAAGGTACAGCCGTTACCTGCCAGCCTGTCTAAATCCAGTCCGCGCTTTGGCTCTATGCCGTTGACTTTCGACAACGACTTGGACAAAGCACTGTATATTATAGGCAAACAGGGCGAGAAAAGCAACGCCCACGACAAATTTCTGCAATACGTCCGTGAACAGTTGCCGCATATGGATGATGAGCAGATCGGTGAGCTGGCGATCAAAGTCCGCCAAGAAGTTGTGGACGAGGCGAAGACCGGCGTTGACACCATCGGGCGCAAGGCGGATCAGCATATACCCGGAGAGCCGCGCCCCGCCGCCCCGGACATCAGCCCGGACTTTACCAACAATCCGCTGTTTGACTCGCACACGAACCCGCTGGAAAAGCGTCTTCTTGCAGTCAACGACCCGGAAGGCTTCAAGGCCGTACTGAACGATCATGCAAGTAAAATAAGCGCCCAGCTTGCACGCCTCGGCGAGTTTATGGCGATGCCCAAGGCCGAGTTCGCCCAGCACGCCCTGGACGCGAAAGATCTTCAGGCGCAAGTATTGGCCGACATCGCACACCTTAACGACATTGTGCCGACCGGCTACGGCCAGATCAGTGATCAGGTGCCCACCACCAAGGCCGGACTGTTCCGCAAAGATGCCTTAAATAAATTAGGTGCCGAGATCGGACGACTAAACGAAAAGGCGCTTTCATTAAGTGATCCGGCGCACAAGCTGGAACTGCTGAACGCGGAATACGACCGCCTCAGAAAAGAACTGAAACATGCCAGCCAGTCGCTACAGCAGGCCCAGACCAAAGGCACGCCCACCGCTGCCGGATGGGCTGAGAAAGTAGCGCACCTGACGCCGCAACTTCAGCACGCCGAAGGACTGCTTCAGGCGTTCGGCCAAGCCACGCACACCCCCGAACTCAGTCTCGGCCACTATATTATGACGGCGTTGGGCGGGGAAGTAAACGACCACTTGCTTGACGCCCTGAAGGCCGATCCCGATATGCTGGACAATCCCGTCTACCGGGTGAGAAATAAGGTGTTCGACAACGTGTCGCGCCGACTGTACCAGACTGAACAATACCTAAGAAACACCGATCCCGGTACGGTGAGGCCGTCTATGTTCCCAGAAAATGACGCGATCCTAGCGGACGTTAAGAAGGAGCTGGCCGACATGGGCGAAGTTGACCCGGACAAGTTCCATGAGGAACTGTTTAACCGTGTCAACCAGGACATCCAAGCCCAAAAGGCGTTAGGTATCTTCTCGGACAAAGACTTGGAGCGCTTTGACAAGATCGAGGAAACCTTCAAAAACAACGTAGAAAAGACACAGGCAATTAAGAAAGGTGCCGTTCAAGCGCAGTTGTGCGCTCTTGGCGGCGTAGAGGAGGACTAATGGCCGGATTTAACGAGTGTGTGGCAAAGATCGTCGAAGCCGCTGGCGAGTCCCTGAGCAAACGCGAAGCCGCCGAACTGCTACGGAAGTTCAACGACACCACCAAACACCTGTCCACGGAGCAGAGAGTCGCTTCTCTGCGCGAAATGATGGACGAGTTCCAGGCCAATATGGTTCAGCGCAACCAAGTCTATGGAGTATTCGCCAAACAGACCGAACTGCTACACGCCCAAGCACTCCAGACCGCCTCGGCTCGTATGGACAATGCGATGAAAGGCGGAATGAGCGTCAAGGCCGCCGTGGATACACTGCTCTATGGGCACCCTGGAACAGTTGGCCCGGACGGTGCCCGAGTGGCTGGACGCCGGGACGGACTGGTTACGATGTTTGAAGGCACCCGAACCCGCTTTAACACTTTTCTTGCGGGCCGTTTGCAAGAAATGGGACTGCTCGGCCATTGGCACGATGAACAGACCCTCAAGTCAGCTATTGATGTGGCCTTTGATCATACGGCCCAAGTCAACTCCCAGGAGGCCCAACAGATCGGGAACATCCTGGCCGAAGCCAACAAACTGGGCGCTAGTCGCCTGAACAAGGCCGGGGCGTATGTCCTCCCAACGCCCCGCGTCTTGTTCAACTCCAAGGTTGCCAACCCGGCCAAGGTCGCCGCGATGGGCAAACAGGCGTTTATAGATATGGTGAACGGCCTTGAGCTGGATAAATCCTTCTTTCGCGGCATGGAAGACACCGAGATTGAGAAGTACCTAGGCGACGTGTATGACAAACTAAGCAAAGGCGGCCAGTACCAAGCCCCGACCGGCAACTTTGACGGGATCGGCGGCCTGACAAAAGAAAGATACCGCAACCTCGCCAACTCGAACAGCCTGGACGTGGATATTCCGTTCGCCACGGCTGACGCCTTCAAGCAGTTTGCCGCAGCCACGTCCGACGAGCCGCTCACCGCGTTCATCACCCGCCGGATGGATCAGATCGGGCGCTCAGTGGGCCTTATGGAGAACTTCGGCCCAGCGCCGGAGCGCTTCCTTGATGACCTGATGGGCAAGTACGCTGACAAAATGAGCGACAAGGACAAGTCTTTCCTGCTGAACAAAGGCGTCCCCATCACCGACCGGGGCAAACTTACGATGTTTACCGCCCCCTTTGAAGTAATAAAGAACTGGACGCTTGATGCCCACCCGGCTGACGCCCTGGCCGAGATGCTGGGCAAGACTTCAAACCCGGCTGATCCTTCTTTTGCAGCGATCGGGCGCGGTCTTCGTAACTGGGCCAGTATGGCGAGCCTCGGGCAAGGCGTGTTTGCCCAGTTGACCGACCTTCCGATCCGCGTTGCCCAGGTCATCAAATACGGCCAAGATCCCTTTGAGGCATTGATGCACCCCCTGACCCAGTTTGCCGAACTGCTGCCGACTGACCAGCAAAAGCAGTTCTATACTGACATGGGCCTAGCGGCTGAAACGATGGTGCACACCCTGGCCGAGAACACGTCAGGCGGAAGCAAGGTAATGGATACCTATTTCAAACTCAATGGCATGGCATGGCCAGACATCATGGGCAAGCGCTTCACTGCAAGCTATATGGCCCGAAGCCTTGGCGCTGCCCTGGAGCGAGGCGAAGACCACGCCATTCTGGATCTGTTCCGATCCTACGGCTTCACCGAAGCCGAGTTCGAGAAAATGAAAGGCGCTCTAGGCAACATCCCCGGCCTGGAGGGTAAGGTTATTGACCCGCGTGCCCTTGAGAGCGTTGACGGGAAGCTGTTTGAACGGTATCTGTCAGCAATGCAGGATATTGTCAACACGGCCACCCCAACGCCGGGCGTGCGGGAACGGGCGATCAGCAACAAGGGCACCCGTGCCGGAACACTGGGCGGGGAAGCTCTTAGGATCGCTATGCAATTTAAGAACTACCCCTCCATGTTGATCAATCGAGTATATCCAAGCATACGCTACGAACACGGCATACAGGGCCGACTTGCTACGATGGCCTCCATGCTGGCGTTCTATTACATCGGTGATTCGATGAAACAACTCTCCCAAGGCAAGACGCCTCAATCCCTGGCAAACCCGGCTAACATGGCAAGCCTCATGGTGCGCTCAGGGATGGGGGGAATTTATTCCGACATGATGCTGCACGACTACTCCCGCAACGGCATGGGCCTAGCGGATCTGGTTGCCGGGCCAGTCACCGGAAGGATCGGCGATCTGGCTAGCCTCGGCTCGGCTGCCGTCCAGGGCAAAGCGACGCCCGTTATGGCAGCCCAGAAAATCAGCCGGGCTATGCCTAACGTGTTTCTGACGAAAACAGTATTGGAACATACACTCATCCATGCTATGATGGAAATGAGCAACCCCGGCTCAGTAGCCCGAAGCTATGCCCGACTCAAGAAAGAAACCGGACAGGAGCGCCTTTTCTAATGACCATTTCAGATCAAACAGCTTTTGAGCGCTATACAGCCAATGGCGCTAGCGCTTCTTTCGAGTTTCCGCACCCCATGCAATCATCGGCTGAGCTACGGGTCACAAAGAAGCCTATTTCGACGGGGGTAGAAGCAACCCTCGTTCTTGGTACTGACTATACCATAACTGGTACGCCCGACGCAAACGGAAATTATACATCAGGCTGTACCGTCGTCGTAACCGTGATGCCGACCAACGGGGACGTATTCACACTGGAGCGGAGCACCTTCCAGACCCAGACCGCCGCCTACAGCACCGCCGACAAGTTTCCATCCCAGACGCACGAAAAAGCCCTGGACAAAATGACCCTTCTTTTGCAGGAGTTCTACCGCACGGTCAGCCGTGCCGTGGTAACGGGGCGCACGTCTGCATACACCGGCTTGGTATTCCCAGACCCGGCAGACGGTAAACTAATCAAATGGTCTGGCAGTACGATCACAAATTCCACGGTCAACGACACCGACCTTATCACCGCATCCACGAACGCAGCGGCCAGTGCTACGGCGGCGGCCAACTCGGCCAGCGCGGCCAGTACGTCCGCGACCAATGCGGCGGCCAGCGCCTCGGCGGCGTCTACCTCTGCTACCAATGCCTCAAACAGCGCCACGTCGGCGGCTGGGTCAGCATCAGCGGCCAACACTTCGGCTACTAACGCCGCAACGTCAGAAACGAACGCAGCAACAAGCGCCACAAACGCGGCCAACTCGGCAGCCGCAGCAGCGGCCAGCGCCGCTAGCATGGTTCCGGCGACTGTCGCCGATACCTTGGCAGGAACCGACAACTCCAAATATATCACGGCTGCCGACTTGGCGTCAACTTGGGCGCAAGGGACGGACATTGCCTCGGCTGCCACCTTGCCGATCCCATCTACCGGAGGCGGCTATTTCAACGTCACCGGAACCACGACCATAACGAACCTGAGCCAAGCCAACCTGAAGACGGGCCGCAAGGTACAGCTTGTTTTTGCAGGGGCGCTCACCCTCAGCAACTCTGCAAACATGATACTGCCCAGCAGCCTAGACATCCTAACCACGGCTGGCGACATCGCAGAATTCACCTGCGAAGACGCCGTAACGCCCAAGTGGCGCTGTACAGACTACCACCGGGCCTCCACCGGGGCGGGCATCTTGTCCCCTGGCTCCGTTACCGATATATTGGCCGGAACCATCACCACTTCCAGGTATCTCGCACCGCAAAGCGCCTCTTACTTGTGGCGCAAAGGAACAGACATAGCCTCGGCGGCTGCTTTGTCCATCCCGACCACGGGAGGCGGCTATTTCCATGTCACCGGAACCACTGCAATTACAAGCATCAGTCACCCAACCAGCCAGCTTGTGACGGGCCGGGAAATTACCTTGGCCTTTGACGGCATCCTGACCCTGACGCACAACGCAACCAGCCTTATTTTGCCGGGCGCTGCAAACATCACCACGGCAGCCGGGGATGTGGCGAGCTTCCGGTGCGAAGACGCGACCAACAACTACTGGCGTTGCACAAAGTACACAAAGGCGGACGGCACCGCACCCGTAAGCTCAAGCTCTGGTGGATATGTCTTGCTCGGAACAGGTACGGCAAGCAACACTGCCTCCCTGAACTTCGACGGCCTGTTTTCAAGCTCCTACGACACCTACGAGTTTGAGATGATCGACCTTATACCACAAACAGGTACGACCAACCAGTTGCAGATCCGGGTCAACCAGTCCGGCACCACCCAGACCGGCTCTAGCTACACAATGGAAGGTGTTTATACTAACAGTGCGGCTTCCAACGGTGCAATTGGAGGTACGGCGCTAAGCAGCATTAACCCAACTAACGCAGTAAACATGGATACCACTATGTCTCTGTCTGGGTGGTTTAAGCTACATAACCCTCTTGGTACGGTCAAAACTCACCGTATGATGGGGCAAGTCAACTACAACTCCACAGCTCCGAACTCTATTAATGTTAGCTTTGGGGGAGGGTATACCGGCAACACTTTAGCACTTAGCGGTATTAATATCAGTTTCAGCGGCGGCAATATCGCAAGCGGTACTGTGAGACTGTACGGAAGGAAAAACAGCTAATGAGCGGATTTAAAATTGTTATTACACCCGAACACCCGGAGGGCATACAGGTTGCCCTGACTGATGCGGAAGTAATCCAGCAGCAGGCCGACGCGGCATACCTTCCGCCCCCCCTCCCACTGGAGCAGATCACCTTCGCCGTAAAGGCGTTGCCCGTTGGCCTGCGTACCGATGCCGCCTTTGGCACGTTCGTTTCCCAGTGTCTTCTTGCAATCCAGAACCAAGACACGGAAAGCCTAGGCTACTTGCTGAATAATGCCATAGCGGCCACGCCAGACGCAAGCTATAAAGGTTTCCATACCACGCAACAAGAATATATAGACCTGTTTAACAACGCCAAGGCGCTTTTCGGCGTATAGAAAGGGGAAAAGCCGTGTACGATCTGATTATTGCCCTGTTCAAGGACAAGCCCGCCCTGGTAATCGTGCTGATTGCCTTTTTCTTGCTGCCTGCCTACATGGCCTACCGGATCGAAAACGCGGTCAACAATCTGTCCAGCCGCATGGAGTGCGGCACCAAGATCCACGTTCAAACCGTGGCCGAACTACCGAGATAACACTAGGAGGAACAATGGCAGAAATCGCAATTGTACTGGCGTTCCTTGGGACGCTGATCACTAATCACTTCCACGACACGCAGGCAACGAGAGATCGGATGCTCCAGGACGCTGAGAGGCAGTGCTTTGAGGTGGACGCATCCCAGCGGAACTGTTCCGTACTTAACGACGTGACTCGTACTAACCTGCTCGAAGGCCAACCCTTGCCGGTTGACCTGTCCCGTGATCTAAAGGGCGCGGTGTACCTGGAACCCAGTATCGCCCCGGAACCGAAGGAGCCAACAGATGTCCAAGCAAAGTAAGCCTGACGTGGTTGTCTACTCTGCTTGGTACAGCCGGGGATCTGGGCATTTTACTTTGCAGAGAACCGTAAACGGTAAGTTAGAAGTCTTGTTCAAACAGCTTCCCGCTCGCTCGGGTCAAGCAGGCTGTCCTGTGGAATGGATTCCCCGGAAGTCCCCTATCCCGTTCGGGACGTGGCGGCTGAATCTGGACTCCATCAAGGCCGGTAGGGACGAGCACTACGATGGGATCGGCGAGTTCTTTCCCATCAGCTCGGGCGACAATCAGCGCATTTTGCAAGGAGGACTTCCCGGCCAAGTTCGATACGACGTGGGCCTGCACTGGGAGAACCAGTTCCCAGGCAGTTGGGGCTGTGTCGTCCTGGTAGACTCGACGCCGGAAGAAATCGCCCAGATCCGCGCCCTGTTCAAAACCTTGCGCGAACTCTACGACCCGGACGGCCTAAAATACATCCCCTTGCATGTAGTTGGATAAAAAAAGACCCCTTGCCAGATTCTCCGGCAGGGGGTTTAATTCAATAAGTAAAATCTAGTACGGTCATTCTACCGCGAGGCGATCTGCTTGGCAAGGGGAATGTTTCGGACTGCAAAGGAAGAGAGCATTGAGAGAATTTATACACGAATCCGGTCGGGTCTACCTTGTCCCAGACGAGGAAATGATTCAAGCTACTATAGGTACTAAGAACAAAGATCAAGAAAGACATAAAGACAAAAAGAGTTTTTATGTGGATTCGGAGACGCTTTACGCCAACTATGGGCAGATTGGGGACATAGTAGACCGGCATCCGCTGTTCACGTTCGCTAGCGAGGCGCGTAGCCGGGGCGGGTGGAATGTCTACCGGGGGCGGCTTGTCCGGCTCTGCAAACAATATGGCCCAGGCTTAGTAGCCCAGGCCATATATGAGATCAAGCATTTTTGCAAATGGTCTACACAGCCGGGCGGACTGCTTTCCGCTCACCTGGATCGGCTAGCGTCTGATCAATCACGAACACCCGCCACCGAACCTGATGAAGGCCCGAATAGACAAGGCACTTGTCACACCGAAACCCTAGAAAGCGAGTCTCTGGCGAACGAAGATAAACAGTCGCCTTGTTCAGGCAAGCGTCACACTTCCGGCCCGCGAAGTTACCAGCGGCCACGGTTGCGATCCTCCGGCTTGTCGGGCAGGCACAGGAAAAAGACCAGCAGGGAAACCCAGCCGATCATAATGCCCAGGAGTAGTGAAGATACTGAGTCCATGTTATGCGGCCTCCTTCGGTTCCTCTACCTGCTTGGGTTGCAGGGATACAAAGTAATCCATCAACGCCGAGAACTCTTGAGCGACGCCTATGTGAGTCCAGCTTCCGGCGATGTTGACGGCTGGGAGAGTGTCTTCCACCGGGCCGCTCAGGGGATCGTGCAGAAAGTCCCGGCTGTAGGCGTTGATCACAATCGGGTGCCCGATGGTGACTTGGTTGTGCAGGACGAACGAGGGATCGCAGTCATGAACAGCCATCATCCGGGTGGACTGCTTGAACGTCGGCACGCGAGAGAATGCAGGGGAGCCGAACAGCACCGGCTGAATCGGGAACCGGCCAACCAACTCAACGTCATTGTGCAGGGTGGGGTTGAACAAGATCTCGTCGATCAGCCCCTTGCCGACCGTCACCGGGCCGTTGCCACGGGCAAGCGTCTGCAAAAGAGCAGTGACCCGGAGCATCACAAGACTGCCCAGGCTGTGCCCGATGAGCGTAATTCCGGTAACAGACGCCAGCCCAGCGGTGCGAAGCTCGGACGCGATCTCGCTGATGACGATATGGCTGACCTTTTCCCGCAGCGCTTGACTGAAGTAATACTCGGCAATGTCGTCCCCGTAGTCGGCCAGCAGGCGGCCCAGGATCGGCGTGCCCGAGTAAAACGTCGAAGCCGCGCCGGATATGAAACCCGAGATCTTGCTCACTTCCAGTTTATCGAGGAACTGTTCATACGGTGCGTAAACTACTTTCGCATTTCCCGCACCGTAGCAGCGTTCGGCCTCTTGTTGCATATGTTCCAGCAGCGCCACCTTGTCGGCGTCGTTAGGATGAAAATTCCCAATCCCGTGGGTAAACACAATAAGTTGCATATTGCCTCACTTTCCAACGCTTGCATTAATTACTGCCCGTCTATCTTTTCCGGGCAAACCATTCCGAGTAATTCGTCAAAACGGACTTGGAGAAGTCGCCCTTTCTCCCTAGCACCTCCATTATTTTTTCCTCTACTGTGCCTTGAGCAACGATGTCATAATAGGTAACAGCGTTCTTTTGGCCGATCCGGTGAATACGATCCTCACTCTGATCCCGGTGTTCCCAATTATATGAATTGGAATAATATACACATGCGTCGGCTTCGACGAAGGTAAGGCCCCAACCTGCCGAAGCAGGGTTAGCAACCAAAAAACGGCAATTCGGGCGCGTCTTAAATCGCTTAACCGCGTCTTGTCGATCATTCTCCGTAATACCTCCATAGATGCGGGCAACGCAACCCGGCCCGTAATCCTTTTCGAGGCGTTCGGTCAGGTCGTCGATGGTCGCCCGGTAGTGCGCCCAGATAATAGTTTTGCTGCCCTCGGGCCGCTCGTCGAGGATGTCCTGCAAAACAGAATACTTGCCAGAATCAAAGGTAAAAACCGTCTGGTCATCGTTAGGCGCGTGTCCGGCAACAATCTGATGAAGGCGCGTGGCGCGGCTGATGGCTAGCGTCGCGGTAAGCGTTCCCGCTCCTTCCGCGATAACCAGTTCCGTCATAAAGTCGTTGGCAAGCTTGTCATACATCCGCTGAACATCATCCGGCAGATAAAATCGCCGGGTCACATATTGCTTTTCAGGCAGATCGTCAAGCACGTCTTCCTTGCGAAGGCGGATAGTAAACGGCTTAACGGCGGCCTCGAACGCCTCCTTTCCGGTCATCGTAAACCCGCCCGTGGGCCGGAGAATCTGACGCCCGTTGATCCATATCGGCTCCTGTTCACAGAACATTGACTTGTAGGCCGTGTAGGTGCCGACATTCAGGATCTTGGGGTCGAGGAATTTGTACTGAGAATAGTAATCGACTGGGCCTTGGGGCGCAGGCTCGCCGCACAACACTCGGCGATACTTACACTTTTCGGCCAGCTTCAGCATTCGCTTGGTGATCGTGGCAGTGGGATTTTTAATCAGCGTGGACTCGTCCACTGCGATCATACACTGGTATTTCGCAACCAGATCCGACAAAAACTTGAAGCCGTGAACCGTGCGCGAGCAGCCGTCGTTGATCATAATCACTTTCAGAACGCCTTGAGGCATCCGGCCCGGCGGCGGGATCTTGTTCTTGCGCTTGGTCGAATACAGGTAACTTTCGTGAGCGACTCCCAGGTGCAACGGCACCTCTTCGAGAAACCAGTTCTCGACAACGGATGTTTTCGACATCACGATCAGGCACTCGATCTCGCCCTCTGCAAACAAATGGGCCGCCGTGTCCAGGGTGACTTTTGACTTGCCCAAGCCCTGCTTCAGGAACAGTGCGAGGGCGGGCATCTTGTAGGTTTTATCTACAACAAGCCGTTGGTAAGGTCGAGGTTCGGTTTTGTAACTACTCATACCTTTACACCCTCCAAAGTAAACAGAGGAACTAGATTTTGGAACCCGGAATCGCTTTCATATTCTCCGAATATATTCTGCCCGTGATCTTCAAACTCATAGTCAGCGGAGTATACTCCGGCAGGCACACTATATGACCATTCCCCGGAAAACTCGGAGATATCATCTCCGATCCAAGATTCCTTATCCGTATACGTTGGACTTTTTAAGACGGCAACGCTTCCGTCTTCTGTCACCGCTATGACATACCCAGACTTACTATAAGATCCCATTGGTCAAGTCCTCCGGCAGTTTCGTGAAGTGATGCCACGGTATACCATACCTCCCTGTCGATTGTACTAAGTAAAGTCTGTTTGATGTTCGGGTAAGCGCCACATACAGCGCCCGCAACTCTTCTACCGAGTTATTATTATAGGCTTCCGAAATCCTTCTAGTGCAGTCGCCATAGACCACCACGTTAGGAGACTCTGCCCCCTTACTTGCGTGAAAAGTGCCAATAAAAATATTGGCAGAGTCCCACTGGCCCTCAAGCTCACGAAAGTATGAAACTCGATCAACCGGCCAACCATCAAAAGCCTCGTACCACTTGCGACCACTTGTTGCTGATGCCTCGACGTTAGATCCTTCATTGGATAACAGCCTCTTGCGTCTTGGGGTCGCGGTGCCGGTTGCGACCCATTCGTTATACCACTTGATCCTTGAAATTAGTTTTCCGACAAAGCCGTCACCTCGGCTTCCCTGTATGTGTGAGAAGCGCACGCGACGCGCTATAAGGTAATGCTCTATTTTCTTGACATGATAGTTATTGCGACATAGGATGAACCACTTTTCTCCATTTTCAAGTGGAAGTTCGGACAACTCGGACTCGAAAATGTGCCGGACTTGCCCGTCTTTATCTGTAGGCTTATATAGCGTTTCTCTAGCCATTGCACCGAGAATACGGTGTGCCAATATATAGGGCCGCTTTGGCAGTCGAAATGATTGATCGAGAACACGGCGATGTCCCTCAACCACGTCGAAAATCGAAGCGTTACTCCCGGCCCATCCATAAACTGCTTGATCTGAATCCCCGGCAATAATAAGACGGCCAGCGTTTCGAGCCAGGATGGCAGCCGCAGCCCATTGATCAGGGCTAAAATCTTGTGCCTCGTCGATGAATAGGTACTGAAAAGGGAAGCGAATACCATGATCAACAAACTCCTTTATCAAGTCGTGAAAGTCAATTTTGTTCAGACGTTTTTTGTGTTCCTGGTAGAGGACAACCCACTCGAAAAAATCCTCTTCCGTGCCGGACTCCCGGCCCGCATACCTGCCCCACACCTCAGTAATAGGGCAGCCAGTAACGACGTGATAGCCGTAAAGCTGGGCATAAACTTTTGTCCTCTCTTTTGCAATTGGATTTTTAACGTGCTTCGGCAAGAAAGAAATGTCTTCCACGTCGTAACTGTTCGTAATGTCGCCGTGCTTTTTTCCCAGCAGCCAAAAGGCCATCGAGTGCAGCGTTTTGAATCCGATAAATTTTTCACTGTCGTGCCCAGTGGCGGCGATAATTCGTTGACTCGCTTCTCGAACAGCTTGGCGCGTAAACGAAATATATCCGATCTGCGACGGGTCTACGCCGGACTCGACAAGCTCTTTTGCCATCGCGATCAGCGTGGCAGTCTTGCCGGTGCCGGGCGGGCCGATAATGATTTCGGTGTTATCGTTTAATTTCATCTTGGCCGACTTCTTGACTATATTTAAAGTCCATCGGATCGCCACAATACGGACAGCACGGAACTTGTCCAAGCCGTTCCATTAGTTGTACGGTGTAGGCTTCTAGCCGCACCCATACTTCGGTCTTACATTTAATACTGCCGCACCTGAAAACCTTATACACCTAACCTGCCTCCTTTTCCTGTTCAATAATTGTCTGCAACTCCAGATAACGAGAGTGAATGATCGTCTTGTAAACGAGAACCTGCACGCCGCCGAGATCGATCTGTTCGGTCAGCAGGTGCCCGAGGCGGCACAGTTCGTTTAGTGTCGCGTGGGCCTCCTGCGACTTCGTAGTACCAACCCGATGGGTAGATAAGTAGTTGATAAAGTCCACTTGTCGAAAATGAGCGACCAATCCTTGATCCGCTCCTTGCTCAAGCCAAACTTTCCCACGCAGTAGATCGTCAGCCCTAGACGACTTAACGGACGTGAGGCAATAACGATATATGGCATCTAAAACCCTCGCTTCTTCGGTCTGCTCAAACGGTACAGGGATTAGTTGCGCCGATGCCATCAACTTAGAAACGACGGCCTCCCAGTCGGCTTGTTTTGGCAGCGAGGGGATCGCGTTCAGTGTTTCCAGACACCGCTTTTTAAATTGGTTTACGTTCAACAACTGGTCAGTGTTCAATTTAACCCGGATAGATTCCCCGCTTACCGGGTTCACTAAAGTAGCAAAATACACTGGAGGATCTGTTCCTAGAACGGTGATCCCTTCAGGTGAAATGAGACTATTAGCAGACTCTCGGGCGGCAACTCCGAACTTGCGAAACTGGCAAGCAGTCTTGTTGCACACGTCTTCAAATGGTTCGCCAGAACAACGATAGTGGCACTTGGCGTTTTTCTCAAGTTGTCCGATGAGGGCGTTGACTTCGTTAAATGGTAGGGAGGGAACGATAATGTTTTCGTTGTAGGATCGTACTCTATCCGCCCACTCAGCGGGGAACTTGTAGCGAAAATACACGGCGAGCTGATAAAGAAACAGGTTCCGGTTGTTAAAGCCGTTTGCCTCGCCAAGTCGTTGCAAAGGGAACAAACATGCTGGCCCATCGCCGAAATCTCCCTCGTCTGTGATGTCGTTAAAATCTTTCACCGATACGGTGTTCGCCTGAATGATCGAGCGCATTTTTTCCGCGCCGATTCCGAACCCGGGCAATACCATGAAGTTGCCTAAGTCCCCTTTTGCAAAATCAACTTCATCTTGCGCGGGTCTGATCTCGGCTCTCGGGAAACCCATCCACACGGCCAGTTTTTGCAGCGCACGCCGGAAAGGCTTTGCGATAGTCGGTTGATCGAGGAAAAAATAAACGTGCGCCCCGCCGGACTTGGACGCCTCGATATAGCACGGCAGCTTGAACAGTTCAGCGGCCCGGCGCACCCGCTCGACCAGCTTTGGATCGTCATAGCTGTCAATGTCCAGTGCGCCCCACTGGCAGGTATTACCACTTTCCAGGATGCACTGGACGGAAACGGCGTGCTTGCCTTCCCAGTGTCCAATGAGAAGTTCGGTCGCCGGAGCTTGGCGGACAGCGGCATAGGTGGACTTGGCCTTCCCTTTGTCATCTGTTCCGCCCAGCATCCGGCGAACCGAGTACGCACGGGGGAAAAAGTTCAATAAGTTCAAGTGGTGCCCGTGCGTCATGTGGGGGTTTACTCCATGCTAGCCGCTACGGCGTCGATGTCAGCATCGGACTTGCCGGGTGCGGCGTTTGCGTAACCAGCAGCAGCTTTGGCAGCCGTCGCGGAGAAGGCGTTCGCGGCGGAGATCGCCTGAGTGATGATCGCCGGATCGTCCAAGAAGCCCTGGAACTCAATATTGCAGAGGCCGTACCAACTACCATGCGAATTGCTTTCCACTTCGGTGGAGAGAGTGTAGCGCTGGGCTGCCATCGGTGCCCGGCGGTCGCCCAGAACTTTGGTAGTCGTTTCATTGTTGAAACGCTTACTGTGTTTGATCTGGGTGGACTTCAGAGGCAGCAAGGCGACATAGGGAGCGCCACTTTCCGGGATAACCAGCAAGTAGTGTTCGCGGGTTTCAACCAACTCATTACCGCTCGGCAAAACCAACTTGTTGCCGACCTGCTGGGCGTCGCGGATGGTGGGGCTTGTGGACTCGTGGCGCGCCACGAATCCACCGCCGGAACTCCGGGGAGTCCATTCGACGTAGCCTTTGGTATAGCCCACCGGCACCACGTCCAGAACGGGAGTTGACTTCTTGGTGACTGAGTTATAGAATTCACCCTCACTCACGTTCGGATCGTACTCCTTGCTTTTCCGGTCGCATTGTGGGCTAATGCTTTGCAAAATAGACAGGATGGGCAGGGCCAGATCTTCTGCGCCGATATTGTCAAAACCGTCTGTTTGCAAGCTGCCCAGTTGCTCCATCAGCAGAGGGGAAACTTGCAGCGCGGCGGTGTCAACAGTTGCCAGTTCTTCTTTTTTCTTAGCCATTTCTAGTCGTTCTCCATTAGTTCGTTAAATCGGGGCGTTGCGAGCGCCCCCTTTTATCGCATTAAGCTATGACGACGGTATTCTTGATCTCGACCTTGAAGAGGCCCATTACCTCGTCGGTTATTTCGTTCTTTTTAGCGAGTTCTCGCAGAAATGCTTTGAGCGTGTTAGTATTAATTTCGTAGAGGACTTTCGTCTTCATGTCTTCAGGGAGGGCGGCGATATCATCTTCAGTGATGTTCAGCTTTTTGGGCTTTAAAATACCGGCGTTGTTTTTGCGCTCCAGATAGGCTCGGATGTCGTCCATGCGCTCTTGCGCGGTGCTGCCGAAGTAGTCCTGCTTCAGGCCAAGGCGCTTGCCGTCCAACATGCCGACATCTGACATGCCGTTGACGTGCAGCAGGTCGCCGAGATCGGAAGACAAGCGATCGAAATCTTTTTGCGCCGCTGCCTGCTCCTCGTTGGCCGCGTTCAAACGCGCCTGTGCGGTCTTCAAAGCCGCATACAAGGCTTGTATCTGCTCGTTACTCATTCTATTTTGTCTCCTTTGAGGATGGCAGCTAGCGCCGCCTCTAACTTATTGAACTCTGTATGATTAACTCTAACACCGTTTTTTGCTTTAGTCAATAGGTAGACTGGAATCTTTAAACTAGCCAGTTGGGCGTGGAGCACTTTCTGAGCCGTGGTCAGCGTTCCGCCCTCTACCTTGAGTTCAACAAGCCTGATAGCCTCCCAAGTGAAGATCACCCAGTCAGGAAAGCCCGGCGCGGTGTGGCTGGATTCGATCCGAAAGCCCAGGACGCCGCGCATCCTCTTGAGCGCGGCCCGTACCTCGTCACTGAATCTAGCTTCCGGCGTCGTAGCCATCCTACCGCCTCACCTCCAAGCACGGGCCGAGTGCGGAGAATACGTCGATAAACTCCGCAGAACGTGCGCCGATATAAATTAGTGTCTGGCTCTTACCGATGGCCGAAGACTTGCTCGGCTCGCCTGTCACCGGGTTGATAAACCGCACCCGATGCTTGATGAAGCACATGGCCGAAGCCTTCTCCATCAGTAGCTTTTGGCGCTTGACAGAATGGTCGTGGTGCATCATCCAAATTTGTTCCCCGCCCCAAGGCAGTAAGTGATTCACGAAGTCCAGATACAGGCTGAAAGGCGGGTTGACGTACATTAAGTGGGTCGGGTTGTTGCAGTCAACATCAAACACGTTGAATTGTGGATCGACGGGACAAGGATCGAACCACGGATGCCTGCAATAAAAACGATCCACCAAGTCCAGAATATATTGAGGCGTGCGCCAGTTGTCCTTTTCCGATATCCCGGTAGCCTTCGCGCCTTGTTTAATCAGTTTTTCAGACATTGAACAATACTCCATCTTTCCAGTTAGGGCCAAGTTTAATTTCAGTCAGGGACGGGATAGTAAGCGGGATGGCGGTTTCCATCACATGCTTGTATATTTTCACCGTCGCGTGATCCTGGATTTTTGCGTCGGTCAATTCGTCATGCACCTGCAAAGTAGGTAATATCCCGTGCTCGTACCACAGAATGACCATAGCCTGCTTGGTCTGGTCAGCCGAAGACCCTTGTACCACCCGGTTAAACGCCCGGTACGTGTACGCCCGGCGGATGGGCAGGCGTTTCTTTTCCACATACAGCGCATAGGCTTGTTCATAAGGCATCGCCGGGCCTGCGCCGTACTTAGTCGGCTCAAAGTCGTTGAAGTGGATCTTGCGGCCTAATGCAGTACGGACGTAGCCCAGCCGCTCAGCCGCGCCCTTGGCAGCGTTCGACCCGCTCTTGACGTGCGGGAAGTTGGCGTCGTAGTCATCCATAATCCGCTGGGCCTGCTCAGGCGGTACACCGGCAGCCACAAGGTTAGAGATCAGCTTCGCTATTCCCATCTCATAGCCCTTGCCCAGGTTGATGATCTTGGCTAGATCCCGCTTTTTCTTTGCAGGCAGATCGCCCTCGATCCCACCTGCAACAATATCGTGCGACGAGATTGCAGGATTAGCCCGGTACATATCCCCGACCCGGCCCGCGCCTGGACAATTCCAAGTCTCGCACCAGTGAATAATCCAGCGCGGCTCCTGGCTAGAAAAGTCGCCGGACATGAACTCGCAGCCGTCTTCGGCTACAAACAGGCGGCGCATGGCCGAACCCAGGCCGCCCATTCCCTCGATCTCAACGCTGTCCTTCTTGGGAACCTGTTGGAGGTTGGGCTTGCTCATGGATAGCCGACCAAAGCGCACGCCCTGGCCGTCCTTCTCGTCACCGTCTTTCGCGCCGATGATCTGGTTGATATTCCCGTGCACCCTGCCATTGTGCGCCGTGTCGATAATAGCGCCTTGGGCGAAGTCCTTGGCGATCTTCTCAGCCTTCCGGGCGCTGATAAGATCATTCAGCAGCGGGTCAATCAGGGCCAGACTTTGAAGGGTGGAGGCCGATAGGGAGTATTTTTTGTCCATCTTCTTGCCATCGGCCAGACACTCGGGGCACAGCTTGACCTTGTGCGCCCTGCATTTCTCTGAACTCGGCGTCTCGGATGGTCTATGCCCCCGGTCAAGAATAAATTGCGTCAGGGCGTTGCTGGCGGTCAGTGGAACCTCGTTCCCGCCGTTCTCGTTTCTCAACTTGCGCTGAACGTCCTTGATGTACTCGAACGCCTGTTCGTATAGTTGCTGGGCCGCGTCCACGTCCACCCGGACGCCTTCGTGTTCCATCATTGCCAGAACCGGCAGCAGCAGGCTTTCCAGCTCGCGCACCCGCTCAAGTTTGTTCTCCGCAATCAGCGGGGCTTGCTTTTGTGCCACTTCCCAGGTGGTCACAAGGTCATGTGTCAAGTATTCCTTGACAACTCCCCTAGGCAGCTTGAAAAGGTGCGTCCAGACTGTCTTGGCGTTGAGCTTATTCCCCTTATCGTCAAGTAAGCCCATCTCATCGGCGGCCTGGATCAGGCTGTCAATGGGCTTTGTCGGCAGGCCGTAATGCTGGGCTTGTCCGTCCAGCTTATAGAAGCTGAAAGGTTGAGTCTCGTCGATCAGTGGCGCGTCGATCAGGATGTCATAAAAGCGGTTGTTATGGGTGTGGTGCGGCCTTAGTACGCCCTCAGACAGAAGCCAGACAAGATCATACTTGATGTTTGCACCATACCAGTCCCAGCCCCCTTGATCTAGCATGGATCTAATAACGTCGGCTGCCTCTTCATTCCAATTCATAGTGAGAGTGATGTTCTCAGCAGGCTTATACAGCCCTGCAAGAAAAATAAAACCGCCCCATCGCCGACAATGAGCATCGGTGCCCCGCTCCTTCAGGAAGGGGTCAAAAGTCTCTAAGTCAAGTACAACAGGGCGGCGCATTGAATCACACTCCACTTAAGCTGTTAGTTCGTCGTCGTTGAAGCCTGCCGGGTCAATCAGGCCCGGCCCATAGGACTGCCCTTGCAGAAATGAGCGAGGCTTCCGGCTCTCGACGCCGTTGACGATAATGACATCCTCGCCGGTTTTTGGGTCGTAGCTTCTGATCACATGTGCTTGTGGCCCAGCGTTCCCGGTCGCATATTGCAGCTCGGCCTCAGTCTGCGTTTTCATACTGTCAGTCCGGCGTTTGAACTCGGCTTCGCCCATCACGCGGGCAGTCTCCGGCTGGGCCATTGCGAGTCGAGCCATGCTTCTGCGTGCGCCGGTCACTTCCTCCTCTGGAAGCTCGACGTACAGCGGCGGGACGTACCGGGCGATGATTTCCAGCGGCAGTCCTACCTCAGCGGGATTGATGTACCATACGAATTTTCCGATACTTAGTGCGTGCTCGATCTCAGCCTGGACGCCCTTGGACTCCTTCCAGCCGTCGATCATCAGCACGATCACACCGTCCGAACGCTCGATCATCAACTCGTCGCGGCGTTTCCAATACTCGTATCCTTGCGGCAGGTCGTACCGGATAGCCAGCGGATGACCTGCGCCGATCGGCTCAAGTAGGTTATAACCCCTCGTGTACAGCTCGGCAGCGGCGGCGGCTACCAGCATATAGCGATATTCCATGATCCGCTTGTCTTTGTGACTGTAGGGTGAGGCTAGATAATACAGCGCCCCGGTTTTCTGGGTTGGTAGTGGCATTTATTTACCTCCTTGTTTTGCTTCCAAGTGACCTTTTATCGTGCGGTCGAGAGCGTGGCCGAAAATGGGCGGGATCTCGAAGAACGTGTTTTGAATCCAGAGAATATATAAGGCGTTCCAAGCTACGGCGGCCAAGTGCGCGAAGCCCTCGTCATCATAGAAGGTGCCGTCTTGATGCTCGGCCAGATGGTTTAAGAGGCTTGTCGTGCGCCGGTTAATCGCTTCTTGCGCCTCCTCGCGATTTTTTATCGCAGATCGCCAGTCGCCCCGCGCATACTTGGCCGCGCCGATCATAAACGGCGCAGCAAGCGCCCGGATAAAGAATCCGGGAATTAGGGACAGGTCAAGCCTTATCCCATCGATTAATTGGCCCATTGTGTCGTCCTTATGCTTGCAGTAGTGCGCTTCTAGCCGATACTCGGCGGGAATTTCGGACAGGCTTCCCCATTAACAAAGGGTATGCGGCCTGCAAAGAAACAGATCTGCCCGTTATCCAGGGCGATTGAGCTTTCATCAAGGCCCGACTGGTCGCCTAAGCCTCGTGCCCTGCCTGTCTCATTAGTAAACCAATGCTGGTTTGCGGCTATCTCCCTGTCTAGGTATGCCTTGATCGCTTTCATTTCCCCATCCGTATAGTGAGAATGGCGCGCTTTTAGCGGTCGCCCTGGCTTGGCTGGGCTTTCGTCGCAGTTTTGAAGCGTTAAACTGATAAAATCACGATACTGATCGACTGTTTCCACCTCGGGAGGTGGATTGAGCAGGTTTAAAACCGCCGAAAGCGGCAGGCTTACTTTTGCTTGCATTGTCCCATTCCTTAATAGTATCTGAACAGACCTCGAATCGTTTGATAGTCCACCCGAAAGCGCGTATAGGGGCGCTTATCAGGAGGCAGCAGGTAGTCGGATTGAAAGTAGGCGTCTATATACACGTCGCCAAGACTGTCTTTGCAGCTTGGCGCAAGCTTTGAAGCCATCATAAGCGCTTCAGACCAGCTATAGTATAAGGTCTGACAGTGCCCGTAAGGCAGCATAAAATAGACCCGATCCTCATATCGGTGCATTGACGTACTCCATTAAGCCCATTCCTAGGGCGTTTCACGCTTATTCGTTTACTTATTGAATGTATTCTACACAATAGCACTGTTAGAGATCAGTTACAACCCCAAACATGAAAATAATTCAAGTAAATTAATTTTAACAAAAGGGTTGCATTGGATCACTAACAGTGTTAGGATGAGTACATAAGTTCAATAAGTGACAGGCCAGCAGGCCCAACGGAGCGATAAAGCGATGGATAAAGTTATCTTTAAAACCACTTTACCGGCGGATGATCTGATCGATACATTGCAGCGCCTACGCCACGCCATGAACTGCCCCTCCTACTTTACCAATCAGGATAGGGACAGTATCACGGAAGCAGCGGACAGGATGATCCTAGAAGCCATCTGGGGAAGGTTCAAATGATGTTCCCTGAACCTGACGATCGGGCCTTTGATTGCCCCGACTGCCTTAAAATGAAGTACGCCGATCCTGTGTGGTGCGAGGCGAAATCCGATTTCCTTTGCACCGACTGCGCCGACAAGTGGACGGTGTGCGCCTGCTGTCAGGGTGACTATCACAAAACCGATCTGTTTTCTAACGGGTGGTGTATTGATTGCCTGAGAGAACACGATAAATTACACCTGTTCTATCATGAGATTGATCGCACAAAGTATTACCAACAATTGAGGATCGCATAATGACGAATCACACGCCGGAACCTTGGAAAGTAAAGACTAACAAGCTAGCAAACGTGGTATCCATTCAGGACGCTACCGGCGCTTATATTGCCGGAACCGGAAACGCTTTGGAGAATAGCGAAAAACTAGCCAATGCCGCCCGAATCGTGCAATGCGTTAACGCTTGCGCCGGGATTGAGAACCCGGAAGCCTTGCCGGATGTTATTCGTGAGTTAAGAAACTTACTCAGCTATGGCCAATCCAAGGATAGTCAGGATGCAACGATTGTTCGCGCCTTTAATGCACTCGCAAAACTAAACGGCGAAGCCGTGACGGAGGGTAAAGCGTAATGACCGAACTATTTGTAGAAGAAGCGCACCCCTCCCACGTCCTAGACGATTGGACGACTTCAGAAGGCGACACGGTGATCGAGTGCGCCAACTGCGGGCAAGTGGTAATGCGTAACGGCGTGCCATTCGTGGCCTCGCGCCCCTGTGGATTTACTGAGTAGGAAACACAATAGGTAGATATCGCTCTCTCTCCTGCCCGGCCAGCGTGCCGGGCTTTTTCTTATTGTAACAGAAAATTAAAATCCACCAATCAACCTATTGATCTTATGGTCTAACAGTGTTAGGATGAGTATATAAGTTCAATGAGTAACGAATCAGGACGGAGCGATAGATAAAATGTTTGACCACGTTATTACCGAAAGGGGAAGCTTGATAAAACTGTTACAGGAAAGCAGATTGGCTATATGCCTGCCTTCCAGAGTCGATGTAGACCATCAAATTTCGCTAGTTAATGACATCGACACCATGATCAGTAAGCTCATCCATAAGGATCAGTGGTTATGATGGGTATCTGACCTGTCAGGACTGTAATGAGTATCTTTGCCCGGATTGCCTTGATGTCGAATGTAAGAAGTGGGCACCTTCCAATAAAGGGAAGCTTATTCGAGGCATTGGTCTTACCTGATTTTCCTTGGTAGGTAGATGACACAAACGGATGAGACATACTCAATCGCTCTCTTTCCAGCCCTGGCACTATCGCCAGGGCTTTATTTTAGAGCTTTTATGGAGAATTGTAAACATACATCGATCGGCCTATTGATCTTTGTGTCTAACAGTGTTAGGATATAAGAGTAAGTTCAATAAGAAACGGAAGCGAGCGATTATGAGACTAGACAACGACAAAAAAGCGTTCATCCGCGCATATATCGAAGCTGCTTTATGGTCATCGATCAGCACCGCACCCGGAAGCGACGAAGATTCTGATTACATTGAGCTTGACCAGTGGCACGGAGAACTGTCCTTGCAAGCAAGGAAGCGCCTACACAATGCCGTCCATCGGTTCTATTCACAGGCCGCCTTATCCATCGACACGTTGATTGACAAGTACGGTAAAACGCTGGACAGTATCGCGCATGATCTTTGGTTTACTCAAAACGGGCACGGTGTAGGTTTTTGGGAGAACTATCGCTGGCCGAAAGCTTACTGTAACACGTTGACCCAACAAGCCGAGGCTTGCGGACAAATTGATTTATACATTGGTGATGATGAAAGGATATATGCAGGATGAGAACCACTCAAAAACTACTGGACACACGGACTAAAAACATTGAAAACTTATTAATTAAGCGCGGTATGCACCCTGGAACGGATCGGTACGTGCTGGAAAATGACTATGCGGCTTGCTATGGCGGCTATAGGATGGTATTTATTGACACCCAAGATAATAACAGTTATCGCCAGTATGGTCTTATGAGTAAGCGCCTAAAGGCGGCTGAATTTGAAACCTACCAGGAAGGCATTCTTTGGGCCTTGTCAGGCGCTACTCAGATTAACCCGCCAGCCCCTAAAGGCTGGAATAAAGTGGAGGCTTAACCAATGGTTGATATTTTGCATAAGATAACAAGATCTGTCCTACTGCAAGTAGATAGTGAAAACCTTGAAGGCGCAGACCTTCGAGGCGCAGACCTTCGAGGCGCAGACCTTCGAGGCGCAGACCTTCTAGGCGTAAACCTTGAAGGCGCAGACCTTCGAGGCGCAAACCTTGAAGGCGCAAACCTTGAAGGCGCAAACCTTGAAGGCGCAGACCTTCGAGGCGCAAACCTTGAAGGCGCAAACCTTGAAGGCGCAAACCTTCTAGGCGCAGACCTTGAAGGCGCAGACCTTCGAGGCGCAGACCTTGAAGGCGCAAACCTTCGAGGCGCAAACCTTCGAGGCGCAGACCTTCTATACGCAGACCTTCGAGGCGCAGACCTTCGAGGCGCAGACCTTCGAGGCGCAGACCTTCGAGGCGCAAACCTTGGAGGCGCAGACCTTCGAGGCGCAAACCTTGAAGGCGCAAACCTTGAAGGCGCAGACCTTTTAGTCGTGCAGGCAGGTAAGTATGTAGCCTATGTTCAACCTGAATCTACGAGGATCGGATGTCAATACCACAGTAACGCGAAATGGAGATCGTTTGATGATGAAGCTATAGCAGGCATGGCTTGTGACGCGTTGGAGTGGTGGAACAGTAACAAACTGATTATCTTTGCTGCTATGGACAGCTTTAAATCATGATCGCGGTAGTGTATAGGTGCCAACTAGAGGAAACTTGGCAAGTAGAAATGTTTGAGGATGCAGGCTTGGCAACGGAGGAAGCCCAAGCCCTCAAGCA
This sequence comes from Dongiaceae bacterium, assembly GCA_035564035.1. Taxonomy (GTDB): domain Bacteria; phylum Patescibacteriota; class Saccharimonadia; order Saccharimonadales; family Saccharimonadaceae; genus Microsaccharimonas. The sequence continues at coordinate 662 of DATMTU010000123.1, read as the reverse complement.
TTCATCATTCATAAGCCAAGTATTACTATGTACCGATGTGGAGATGATCTACGGATAGTTGAAAATCACCCTATAGAGTGATAGACCATCGAGGGATTGTGCTGGAAAATAGGCGCGATCCCTGTCACTCTATAGGACAATAACCCATGAATATCTACGGTAACGTCGTTTATGATTGCCTTTGTGTCACGTGTGGCGTGCGCTTCGAGGCATCGCAGCATGAAATGTGCTGCCCTACTTGCAAAGAAAGGATAAGACAAGGTGAAAAAGACTCAGATAACGTGTCGGGATTGCAATAAACGGTTTCTAACTAATGATTCTTGGATTGTGCGTTGCGCCGATTGTGCCCGAATCGCACCGGATAAAAGTACAATAAGTGACCGCGTACCGTTTGAGGTCAGGCTTACAGTGGATCAAACGCTTTACAATCAACTAGGCAAGGCGGATCGCACTGCCTTGGATGCTTGGCTGGAAAAGACGCAAGGCACCCTGCAAGAAGAAATGGACTCGCGTGTTAAATTTGCCCTGGAGCGGTGGATTGCTGGCGTGTTATTGGGAGAAAAGTAGGGAACGGCTATGTTGATATGGAATCAGGGATGAATGCGTTGACGGGCACGCTAGGCGTCGCTGTTTCAGTGTGCGTGTCGCAGCGCGGGTTCTCA
>DATMTU010000122.1:0-1712 GCA_035564035.1 Dongiaceae bacterium | reverse complement strand
CTGCTTCTTGCTATCGAACCGCGACCTTCGCCAGGCAAGCTGGCGGGTCGCCGGTCCCAATCAAGCGAAGCGGAGCCAAAGAAAAGCGTAGACTTGCTCAGTACTTTTCAGTGCTTATCAAAATGGATCAACAAATAATATGCTTTGAGCGTTAAGCCACCCCCCTGACATACCTCAGGTCTGGATATATTCACCCGCTAGAGCTAAAGATCCCTAAAGTCTTTCATTGATTTCCAAACGATTCCTAGGTCATCGCAGGCTAATCTTAGATTGACGTCATTCGTGACAATGACAACCTCATCTTTAAACATACCTACATTCTCAATCGTCTTGGCGTGCGCCAATAACATAACGTCTGCCGCGCCCTTATAGTTATAGTAGTCAATAACGTTTCTAACAGACTCATGCACAAGTAGTTCTTTTGCTTTTAAGTATACGTCGTCAGCTAAAGTATCGATGTGGATTAAGTCTAGTTTATGCGAAAGGCTTGATACCTCATGTTTAACGTCGGGAATTGTTGCGATGATTCTAGCCGGATCCAACTTGGAACCAATCATCTCAACACTAAGGCTTCTGATAACGTTGGCATCAATTAAGTACTTTGATGTACTACTAAACATTTGGTACCAGCATATCTATGTTAAACGAGTCGCCCTTTTTATAGCATAATAAGTTTTTTGCTTCGTTCGCTGTAAGGGTTCTTGAGCGGTATTGCTCCACAACTAGCTTAACTACCGCAGGGTTGTTATACCTATTTACCGCCTTCTCAAGGGCTAGCGGCTTTCCTCCGCCTTTTTTGCTAGTGACCGCATCCCATTGCGAGCGTAATGTCAGCAGATATGCATCTTTCTCATGCTCATCAACTATACCAAGTCTGAAAGCGCGCATTACAACTGCCGAGTCACTCACTGAATATTTGGTAGCAATAGTATTAATATCAATAATTGACCTTAATGGCTCACGACTAAAACGCGCTTTGGGCATTAAGAATTCTTCAGCGAACAAGAAGTGCTCATCATCAATAAGTTCGCCACTCTTGCCGTCCATAGTGACCGGACCACAGTCACCGCTGCATAAACAACTTAGGAGTAATGCGGCAGTAAATAACCTTCTACCCCAAAGTTCAATTTTACTGCTATTATCTCCTGCCTTGATGAACAGGAAGGGACATTTCTTGTCATTGATTGCGATACCGCTGAATTGTAAGCCTTGTTCGATAGTTTGCGGCGTATAGTTATGCGCGTAGAGTGATAAGAATACATTTTTTGCAGCAAGGCCATCACTGAAAAGACTGTACGACTTTTCTTTATTAAGCCCTGCAACGATTTCTATATCGTAGCCTATCATCTCTCGTAGCATCTCTGCATGCTCTTCAACACTGCTCTTACGACGCTTGAACAAACCGGGCAACTCATTCTCATCTTGAATATATTTCTTAATGAAGTTCTGCTTTCTCGTTAGATCCTTCAAAACCAAAGCGATATCTCCAAGCTTGAGTTCTCCGCGAGTGGCAATCGACATCTGGTCCTTGCTAACTCCAAAGTAAACTTTCTTTTCGTATTCAAGAATAACCTTCCGAACCTCTTCGATAGACAGAAAGAACAAAGGATAGGGCACCTCTGCTATTCGACACAGGCCAATAAAGTCATCGTATGCCATCGAGCCATTCTCAACAGCTTTAACGAACTTTACTTTTCGGCGTGCGACGGTGT
>DATMTU010000121.1:0-3720 GCA_035564035.1 Dongiaceae bacterium | reverse complement strand
CTGAGTGGTGATGGCGCATCGGGTGACTGCCCCTTGGTCGTCCGGCTTGGCTCAGAAGCGTGTCGAGGCGACTCGGTCATAACCTTTACATGATAGCAAAGAAGTGGGGAATTGGCCAGCTCGCTTCTAGTTAATCGCGCTGATCGTGAAGGTACCGTTGCCGGTAAAAGTGTAGACGGTATACCCGACGCCGTTTACATCGGTCATCGTCGATGTGGCATAGGTACCGGTTGCACTTACTGTTAGCGTGCCTGTTTGGAAGCGAACAATAACAATACCAGAACCGCCATTACCGCCAGCTGCGTTACCTGTTCGGCCGCCACCGCCACCGCCAGTATTAGCCACTCCGTTCAGCGCTGCCATTGAATTACCGTTACCACCGCCATCTGTCGACGTCGCTGTCGACCCGTTAACCGTGATGGCGCCACCACCACCGCCAGCAAGCCCGAGGCGGGTTCCTGTCATATACGTGATATACCCGGCACCGCCATTACCAGCAGCGCCCCCCGACACACCGTTCACGCCGGCACCGCCTGCACCGCCACCGCCACCGCCGGTAGCATTAACGCCTGCGTCAGCAGTCACCCCGTTACCCCCAGCATATCCCTGGTTATTCGTCCCTGCGCCACCTGGCGTGCGTGCCGCAGCCGATGCGCCCGCACCACCACCACCAGACCCACCAGACGATGCAGCATTACCCCCATCGCGTGAAGCTCCGTAGCCACCACCGGCAGCCGTATACGAACCAAAGACGCTATTGCCACCCTTGGTTCCATTCGTTGAGCTGCCCGTCGTCCCTGTACCACCCGTACCGACCGTCACGGTATATGTCCCCGTCGATGCAGTCAATCCGAACAGTGGCAAAAGGCCACCTGCACCACCACCACCAGCCGAGTTGGCGCCGCCACCGCCACCAGCAGCAACCACCAATGCATCAAACGTTCGGGCAGGAGCCGGAATTTCATTAGGGCTCGGCACAAACGTTGGGTCATACGACAATGGGTTCGTTGCAGCAGAAGTCGTCCAGCTATCGGTTCCGAGCCAGTTGTCATCCGTTCGGGTGAAAATTGTCCCGTCCGAACCCACAACCGATACTGCAGCTTTGCTTGGGTTACCAGCGGATCCAGCATTATAAAGCCGCACGCCAGCATGGTGCCAACCGGCTGTTAATGAAATCGTTTGCTGAGTAATACTGTTCCATGGAACGCCAGATAGCACGGCATTACCATCAATATAGACGACACAATTATCATCACAGAGCGCGGCAACGTTCGCGCTGATATTCGCCGGGACGTAGAAATCTTTATAATCTCGTAAGTAGGCGTAGCTCGAAGGGGGGCAAGCCGTGCTACACCCGTTACCGGTTGGACTAATAAGGCGTGAAAAGGCATCACCACTGTTCTGCCAACTGCTAGTATATGCTTGTGCGGTGCCGTTCGTATCGTCTTGCACCTGGGACCACTGCGTCGAATCGGCATAATAGTTGACGCTCGAGAAATCGATTACCGAGCCGCTGTCGACACGCCACGTCGGGTCGGAAGTAATAATAGGGGATGAACCCGGCTGCTGAATAGCGGCTGTCATGCGTGCCGGACTATTGAAAGTCGTCTCGTTGGTGAGTTTTACCGTGACGGTATGACAACCAGGTGCGAGCGATGTATTGGCCTGTGCTAATGCCCCCTGCGAAGTGGTTGCGTAAACCCCGTCAACATAAATAGCTGCTTGGTCCTGCGACGATGAGTAGACCGACACTGTATACGTTGCCGCTGTCGTCACCACAAAATCTTTCCTAAAGTACATTGCACCAGCCGGTAATGGAGAGTCGGCCATACTAATACTTGTTGCCGATGGTGCGCTTGGTATTGTATCCTGCGACGCCGTTGCTACAGCGTTCGACCAGCCAAGCGTACTCGTTGCTGCACCCGAGCAAAGGTCGGGAACAACAGCTGCCTGTACTGAAGGCTGGCGGTACGTACGCCAAACTGATCCATTTGACTCGCGAAGGAGCTGGACATATCCATTGTTTGGAATTGTCTGCGCCTTACCACTCGCATCAAGTGTTGGCATGCCAACCGTAAATGAACTCCGTAAATTGTTGTTGACCACAACTGAACAGCGCGGGTCGGTCGGGCACGTTGAGTTCGTCACCGCAGAAACACTAAAAGTCCCCCCACTCGTAAATACATGGACCTTATTTGGCCCCGAAACGTAAATTTGGTTGCCGCCAGTTGCCGTCACCGTTCCATTATTTGGATAAGAGATCATCACGACGCCAGAACCACCAGCGCCACCGTTACCACTGGCATAACACCAGCCGCCACCGCCACCGCCACCGGTGTTTGGACTACCCGGTAAGCCGATACCGCTGCCGTCGGTTGCACCGCCGCCACCGCCACCAACACCACCGGTACCACCAAGGCTACCGCATGTTCCGCTCGTGCCACCGCCACCGCCGCCGCCACCATAGTAAGTACTCGTTCCGGAAACACTACTGGTGATACCAGGACCACCATTACCCCCGGCATTGGCAGTTGTCGTATTTTGCCCAGCGCCACCAGCACCACCGCCGCCGGTAGTGCTTCCTCCGCCAGCACCGGAGATTGATCCCCCGGCGTTACCCTGGCCAGCCGTACCCGCACCGGGCCCATACGAGCCGTAATATATTTGACCGCCACCGCCGCTACCACCGGTTTGGCCACCCGCACCCGAAGAGCCACCTGCAGAGTACCCGCCGCCGCCGCCGCCAACTGCTGTCCAACTGTTAAATGTTGAGTTGCCCCCGTTAAGGCCGGCTTTTTGATTCCCTGGGACGGCTCCGCCGGCACCAATAGTAATAGGGTATGATCCAGTTCCTAAAGCAAAATAATCATTCTCGATGACACCACCGCCACCGCCACCGCCACCGGTCGAGCCACCGCCACTTCCACCGCCAGCAACCACGAGGGCACTAAACGGGTTATTTGAAAGGAGAGAATTGCCTGCACAATCGGTTGCCGGCGTTAACGGCTTAGCGTCCGACCATAACGGAACGTTACCATTTTTTGCCAAGCAGGCCTTGGCGTAAGCAACCCCTGCTTCACCGGCCGATTTAGCAAGTTGTTCGTAATACTGGGTTTGTAGTGCGGTGCGCACTGCTGTCACCGAAGAGACCGAAACAGTCAAAATCATCATCATTACCACCGATGCGATGAGCACCGTTGGTAATGCGAATCCAGCCATGTATACCCGACGTGTTTGCATAGTTTTGTTGCAATAGCTCTTTTGAAGTCTCGTTTGATTTTATTGTAGCACAAGCGGTATTATTATTGTCAGGAAAGAAAAATTACTGTACAATGTATAGTGAAATAACATGTGAGGGAAATCACGACTATGAGCGACGCAACAAACACCACACCACAAGTGACTATCTACCGTACCAGCTGGTGCGCCTTTTGCCACACCGAAATGCAGTGGCTTGACCGTCTTGGTGTTCCATACATTGCAAAAGACATCGAAGCCGATCAAGAAGCGCACGATGAATTAATGCAAAAGATTAATGGTGATTTCCGCGGTGTTCCTGTTACTGATGTTGCCGGCGACATCATCCTTGGGTTTGACCGTCCAAAGCTTCAGGATGCCATTAAAGCTCACGACCTCGCACCGCAAGCAGCCTAGTGCTTCCTCTAACCTCATATAAACACCCGGGCCTAAAGAGCTCGGGTGGTATAATAAAGGGACGCG
>DATMTU010000120.1:0-4496 GCA_035564035.1 Dongiaceae bacterium | reverse complement strand
TAAAATAGCTTTTCTGGCTTTTTGCAGCGCGCTCTGCTTTCTTGTATTTTTCCTGGAGGGAAGGTACCATAAAAGTACTTATGCTTTCTTGTTATCAGAGAACATCTCGACCATTACCTCACAGAACGGCTGGCTTTACTATTGTCGAATTGCTGATTGTCGTTGTCGTCATTGCTATTCTGGCTGCCATTACAATAGTTGCCTATAACGGGGTGACTAATCGGGCGAAAGCTTCAGCCGCCGCTTCTGCAGCCGAACAGGCGGCTAAAAAAGTGGGGGTCTATGCAGTCACCAATAGTGATACTCTTCCAAATGTACTTTCTGATGCAGGGGTGACCGATAGCAATGGTACGACCTACCAATATCGCACCTATAACAGCGGGAGCAATTACTGTATTACGGCGACGACGAGTAATGTGAGCTACTATGTCGATAACGAAAGCCATTCGACCCCAACTGCCGGCGCTTGTGCTGGTCAAGGCGCTAATGGCGCATCGCCAATTACCAACCTTGCCCTCGATCCGCGTGCAACCCAGTTTGCTACCGTGAACGGCCCGGTTTGGAAGACGGCACGTTGGTTTGGAAACTCGCCAAGCACCGGTACGTATTCGTTAATAACCGGCGCAGCTGATGGCCCGGTGGGTATTTCAACATACGCAAGGAAAACATGGTCGAGCTTTACATCAGGCGGAGGTGATTTTGGGTACGATAACGGTATTATGTCGGCTACCGCAGGAACGACATATACATTTTCGAGCTACCTTCGGGCAAACGCTGATCTATCAACGGCAAGAATACAGGTAGCATGGCGTGATTCGACAGGGACGCCAATTGGTTCTCAGGGCTCTGGCAACTCGGTAAACCTTACGTCGGGCGCGTGGGGACGCATAAGCGCAACGCTAACCGCACCGGCTGGGACAGCTTCGGTGCAGATCCTGAGCGATGTTGACGGCACGACAAACATTGGGCCAGGTTTGTCGCTTGATGGGACGGGCATGATGGTCACTCAAGGGGGCACACTCTATAACTTCGCTGATGGTGCCTCCCCTGGTTGGATATGGAATGGAACGGCGAACAACTCAACCTCGGTAGGGTCACCGGCATAGAGGTGGCATTCTGTCACCGCACTAGTCTATACTGAAGTGTATGAATCTTTCGACATCGCTCGAAAAAGTGAAGGGAGTGGGCGAGAAGACGGCGGCGCAATTAGCGGCTGCCGGGCTTTATACGGTCAATGACCTCATTACTTTCTTGCCTCGTGCTTACGAGGATTATTCACAGGTCACCTCTATTGCCGATATTGCACCAGGTAAGATAACGGTTAAAGCACACTGCGAAAAGGTAGAGACGCGGCCTGTCCGCCGCGGTATGAAGGTGACGACTGCTACCCTGGCTGACGCAACAGGTAAAATCCAGGCCGTCTGGTTTAACCAGCCATACCGCGCCGCCCAATTAAAGTCAGGTGATGAATTTTATTTTTCCGGTGAATTTGAGTTTAGCTATAACCGGTACCAACTGACCAACCCGAGCGCTGAAAAGGCAGACGATAAAGAACAGAAAAATACCCAAGAACACCCCACCAGTGCCATCGTTCCGATTTACCGAGCAGTTGCCGGGCTTAAGACGGCCCTGGTACGAAAGCTGCTTGCCGAACTGCGACCATTAATGACCCTGCTGCCTGAAACCTTACCGAAAGGTGTTGTGGAGCATGAAAAACTATTCAGTTATAGCGCTGCAATTTTAGGCATGCATTTTCCGGAAACGCACGAAGAAGCTGAACAAGCCAGGGAGCGCTTGGCTTTTGAAGAATTATTTCAACTACTGCTTGCCAGCCAACTAAATAAGCAGGAAAATGCGAAATTAGAGGGTTGGCAGATTCCCTTTAACCAAAGGGTGGTGAAAGAATTTGTCGCGCAGTTACCGTTTGCTTTAACAGGAGCTCAACGTATTGCTGCGTGGGATATTTTGCAAGATTTTGAAAAAGAAACACCAATGAACCGTTTACTCCAGGGTGATGTTGGGGCGGGTAAGACGGTTGTGGCGGGCTTGGCGGCGCGGCAGGCTGCCCATGAGGGGTTTCAAACGGCATTGATGGCACCGACGGAAATTTTGGCAAATCAGCATGCGGCAACACTTGATAAACTTCTGAGTCCGTTTGGTGTTAAGGTTGGTTTATTAACGGGAAGCGTGAAAGGCAAAGCACGCGAGGCGCTGGCGAAGGCCATTGCCGGAGGTGAGGTTGATGTTGTCGTGGGAACACACGCCCTCATTCAATCAAGCGTGGTGTTTCATAAACTTGGTTTTGTGGTCATTGACGAACAGCATCGGTTTGGGGTGGCTCAGCGGCAGGAACTCGTAAAAAAGTCAGAAAAAATGCCCCATCTGTTAGCAATGACCGCGACGCCGATTCCGCGCAGCTTGGCACTAACGGTGTATGGTGAGCTCGATATCTCTATTTTGAACGAAAAGCCGGCCAACCGATTGCCGATTATCACTAAGATTTGGTCGCCAAATAGCCGCCCGCAACTGTACAAACTCATTGATGAAGAAATTGCTAAAGGTCGACAAGCTTATGTTATTTGTAACCTTATCGACAATAACCCAACCAATGACCTGAAGAGTGTGGAAGTTGAATATCGGCGGCTCCAGGGCTCGGTATTTAAACATCGTCGTATTGGGCTCCTCCATGGGCGGTTAGCTTCGGCAGAAAAAGATGCTGTTATGAGCGCTTTCGCAAAGGGCGAGCTCGATATTTTAGTGAGCACAACGGTCGTTGAGGTCGGGGTGGATGTCCCAAACGCAACTATCATGCTGATTGAAGATGGTGACCGCTTTGGGCTGGCACAGCTGCACCAGTTACGGGGGCGCGTTGGGCGTAGTGAATATCAAAGCTATTGTTATATTGTGCCAAGTGATTCAAAGCAGCCGTCGCAGCGCCTCAAAGAGATTGAAAAGAGCAACGATGGGTTCTATTTGGCGGAAGTGGATCTGAAGCTACGGGGACCGGGTGAAATTTACGGCCGGGCGCAACACGGCGCACTGAACCTACAAGTAGCAACCTTGGGTGATACAAAGTTGATTGCCAAAGCCCAAAAAGCTGCTCGACAGTTCGTTCAGTCAGGGCAAAATCTGGTACACTATGAACAGTTGGCGCGACAGGTTGAACAGTATCAACGGTTGACGACCCTTAATTAAGAAAACGAAACATGTATTCAGGAACAACTTTCAGGCACCATTCGGGTAATGTTGTTGGCGTGCACCAGCGGATTGACCGTATTGCAAAGCGGCATCTCCGCCATTACCTTCCGACTCATGCCTTCTTTCCAACAATTAAAGATATTTTACATTTCGAAGGTAAGAATGGTCCCGATGGTATTAAGAGTAAAAGCCCTTCTATTGATGAGCCATGGCATTATATCAAACCCGGGGCGACGGCCGATGACCCGCTGGTCGTCATGATTACCGATCATCTCTACAACCTATCGGTGGCACTCAAGAATCAAGATGAAATTCGCGCGGCCTTTGAAGCGGCTTGGCTCTCGCACGCAATTGTTGACGGGCTTACCCCTGCACATCACTTCCCGCTGGCAGAAAAAATCGAAGAACTCTGGGGCAAGCCGCACACCGAGCGGATAACGACAAGCGACAAAATCCTTATTAGGGGAACGAGCAAACGGGATATGCTATCGAAAAACTGGCAATACTGGGGTGGAAAAGGGGTTTTTAGCCTTCATGTCGCCTTTGAATGGGGCGTTGCCTCCTCAATAACGATTAACCAGTTTAAAGATATTGGTATCCATCCGATTGATTTGAAGCGAGTTAAAAAAGAGGGTTTTACCCCTTTATTCCTTGAAGCAGTTCGCGCCGTTGATTCATTCCATATGTATGAAGAGTTTGCCAGAACCGGCTGGTCGGTACGCCTCGGTAATATCTCTCGGCAACACCTGATTCCTATTATTAGCAAAACGGTCGTTTTAGCCTGGTATGCGGCGAGTGAGGGGATGACGCAGTGAATGTCCGATTAATTGCCGGCACCTACGGTGGGCGGGTTATTGAAGGTTCCGGGACGGATCGAACACATCCGATGAGTGAACGCATGCGAAGCTCACTTTTTAATATTTTAGGCGACCACGTTGAAGGTGCTGATGTACTTGATGCTTTTGCAGGCAGCGGCGCGTTGGGCCTTGAGGCGATGAGCCGTGGTGCACGCCGGGCAACTTTTGTTGAACGGGACCGTGTTGCGCAGAATATTATTACCGCAAACATTAAAACGCTGGGCCTCAACGATACACAAACGAAACTTATCAAAGCACCGGTTGCTAGCTGGGAAAAGACAACCGACGACCAATTTGATCTTATATTTGCCGATCCGCCCTACCATGATGTGCAGTTATCCACAGTGTTTCAATTAATTGGGCTGTTGAAACCTAATGGGCTTATGGTATTATCATATCCAAGTAGGAGTGAGATTCCCACCGAATTAGGAGTTGTTGTGG
>DATMTU010000119.1:0-3427 GCA_035564035.1 Dongiaceae bacterium | reverse complement strand
TGTACCTTCGAGTCCGTAGACTCTACTCATCACGTCTCACGTCTTAGCGCCAGTGCGGATTTTCCTACACCAACTAGCTACACGCTTGAACAGGCACTTCCAATCGCCTGCGTACATAGCCTCCTGCGTCCCTCCGCAGCTCATAACGATTTATAAATAGTTCAGGAATATCAACCTGATGTCCATCGACTACGCCTTTCGGCCTCGCCTTAGGTTCCGACTAACCCCACGCGGACGAGCCTGCCGTGGGAAACCTTGGGTTTTCAGTGCATTGGATTCTCACCAATGTTTTCGCTACTCAAGCCGGCATTCTCACTTCTGAGTCGTCCACCAGTCCTTATCGGTCTGGCTTCGTCCTACAACAGAACGCTCCCCTACCCAAATGTCCTTAGCGGACACTTGCCATAGCTTCGGTACTACGCTTAGCCCCGTTCATTTTCCGCGCATTATCTCTTGACCAGTGAGCTATTACGCACTCTTTTAATGGTGGCTGCTTCTAAGCCAACATCCTGGTTGTCTATGAAATAACACCTCGTTAATCACTTAGCGTAGATTTAGGGACCTTAGCTGATGGTCTGGGCTGTTTCCCTTTTGACCACGGAACTTATCTCTCGTAGTCTCACTGCCGTACAGTAACTTTATGGGTATTCGGAGTTTGTCTCGATTTGGTACCCCGTTCTAGGGCCCGCACCGAATCAGTGCTCTACCCCCCATAAGATAAATACGACGCTGTGCCTAAACACATTTCGGGGAGAACCAGCTAGCTCCTCGTTCGATTGGCATTTCACCCCTAACCACAACTCATCCCCGAATTTTTCAACATTCGTGGGTTCGTACCTCCACGTAGTGTTACCTACGCTTCATACTGGCCATGGTTAGATCACGAGGGTTCGGGTCTACCTCTTGTAACAATATTCGCCCTATTCAGACTCGCTTTCGCTTTGGCTCCGGGTCTTAACCCCTTAACCTGCTACAAAAGGTAACTCGCCGGCTCATTCTTCAACAGGCACGCTATCACCCTATCAATAGGGCTTTAACTGCTTGTAAGCACACGGTTTCAGGTTCTATTTCACTCGGGTTTCCACCGTTCTTTTCGCCTTTCCGTCACCGTACTAGTTCGCTATCGGTTATGAGCAGTGTTTAGCCTTACCAGATGGTCCTGGCAGATTCATACGGTATTTCACGTGCACCGTACTACTCGGGATCCCTTAAGAAGACATTTCGCTTTCATCGACGTGGCTATCACACTCTATGGCCCAGCTTCCCAGCTGCGTTTGATTAGCTAATGTTTTGTAACTTCTTGCTAGATTAACAGCTCTAGCTTAAGGTCCCACGACCCCCGACACACAACGCCTGTCAGCTATCACATGTGTCAGGTTTAGGCTCTTCCCCGTTCGCTCGCCGCTACTAGGGGAATCTCTGATTTGATTTCCTTTACTCCAGGTACTAAGATGTTTCAGTTCCCTGGCTTACCTCCAAACACCCTATGGATTCAGGTGTTGGTCATCCAACATAACTTGGATGGGGTTGCCCCATTCGGATTCCTACGGATCGAGGCTTATTTGCAACTCCCCGTAGTGTATCGCCGCTTATCGCGTCCTTCATCGGCTGCTCATACCAAGGCATTCTCCGTGCGCTCTTGGTAGCTTTACCTAAAACATTGATTCATCCTTTGCGAGTAATCCTTAATTGAAGTTTTCAATGAAATAGATTACGCAAACAGAATCTAATTTTTTAGAGATTCAATTTGATCTATGCAGTTGTCAAGGTACAAACCTCAGAGCTTTCACCCTGAAGACTGAATATCGGAACGACTCGGTCCAAATGCGTCTTTGGCAAGTCCAAAACAAAAGCCTTGAAAATGACTTGCTACAAGTCATCGGATAACCGATAACTATGACGTCGACCTAGGAGTATAAATCACCAAAAATGTGATTCATGCTCTCCTTAGAAAGGAGGTGATCCAGCCACACCTTCCGGTACGGCTACCTTGTTACGACTTCACCCCAATCAAAAGTTCCACCTTAGGCGGCTCCTTCCCTTACGGGTTAGGGCACCGACTTCGGGCATAACCTTCTTTCGTGGTGTGACGGGCGGTGTGTACAAGGCCCGGGAACGTATTCAACGCAGCGTGCTGATCTGCGTTTACTAGCGATTCCGACTTCACGTAGTCGAGTTGCAGACTACGATCCGAACTGAGGGGGAGTTTCTGGGATTTGCCAGACATCGCTGCCAAGCGACCCATTGTCTCCTACCCATTGTAACACGTGTGTAGCCCTGGACATAAGGGGCGTGATGATTTGACGTCATCCCCACCTTCCTCCGGTTTGTCACCGGCAGTCTGGCCTGAGGGTTCAGCATCTTACGACCTGTAACAACAGACCACGAGGGTTGCGCTCGTTGCGGGACTTAACCCAACATCTCACGACACGAGCTGACGACAACCGTGCACCACCTGTCTTACGGCTCCCGAAGGCACCCTCCTGTTTCCAGAAGGTTCCGTAGATGTCAAGCCCAGGTAAGGTTCTTCGCGTTGCATCGAATTAAACCACATGTTCCACCGCTTGTGCGGGCCCCCGTCAATTCCTTTGAGTTTCAACCTTGCGGTCGTACTCCCCAGGCGGGATACTTATCGCGTTAGCTACGGCACAGAAGGGGTCGAATCCTCCTACACCTAGTATCCATCGTTTACGGCCAGGACTACAGGGGTATCTAATCCCTTTCGCTCCCCTGGCTTTCGTTCCTCAGCGTCAGTTATGGCCCAGTCACGCGCTTTCGCCACTGGTGTTCCTCCAGATATCTACGCATTTCACCGCTACACCTGGAATTCCCGTGACCTCTACCATACTCTAGCCGCCCAGTATCCATTGCCATACCCGAGTTGAGCTCAGGCCTTTAACAACAGACTTAGGCAACCGCCTACGAACTCTTTACGCCCAATAATTCCGGACAACGCTTGCATCCTACGTATTACCGCGGCTGCTGGCACGTAGTTAGCCGATGCTTCCTTTGCAGGTACAGTCATTATATTCCCTGCTGACAGCGGTTTACAATCCGAAGACCGTCATCCCGCACGCGGTGTTGCTGCGTCAGGCTTTCGCCCATTGCGCAAAATTCCCTACTGCTGCCTTCCGTAGAAGTGTGGGCCGTGTCTCAGTCCCACTCTGGCTGGTCATCCTCTCAGACCAACTACTGATCATTGCCTTGGTAGGCCTTTACCCTACCAACTAGCTAATCAGACGCAGACCGATCCTGAACCGAAATTCTTTAATCAAAAGTATTTCAACTCTCGACTTATGCGGTATTAGCACCGGTTTCCCGGTGTTATCCCCCAGTCCAGGGCACGTTATCTACGCGTTACTCAGCCGTCCGCCACTGATGTACCCCGAAGGGCCTCATCGTTCGACTTGCATGTATTAAGCACACC
>DATMTU010000118.1:0-1890 GCA_035564035.1 Dongiaceae bacterium | reverse complement strand
AGCATTTTGATTACTATTATGAAGGACAATAAAACTACAGCAATATGAGAAAAAGCAGCAATAAATTATTTTTACCCCTCGTTTCCTTTGCCGCCATCTTGCTTTTAGGGGTTAGCCCGGCAAGAAGCCAGTGTGTCTTTGCCAATTATACCCTGACTCCCAGCGGTCTTATCTGCGGATCTACCACAACGATTACGATGTCGGGGTCTCAGTCAGGTGTCAGCTATCAACTGATGGGAGGTAGTCCCAGCGGGGATATTGGCAGCCCCATAGCGGGTACAGGCTCTGCCATCAGCTGGCCTAATGTTTCTATTGCGGCTGGCACCACCTATTTGGTAGAAGCTAGTAAAAGCGGCTGTTCAGGTACTGTTGTGGCCGGTACATTCCTTTATGGTTCTACACTATTGGCTACCAGTGATGTTACCGTAACAGCCAGCAATAACGGCATTATGTGCCCGGGCGGCTCTATTACGTTTACCGCTACCGTTGCGCCGGCATACGGTAGAGCAAACATTACCTACCAATGGTTCTATTACGACGGTCCACCTATTAGTGGCGCTACCTCTTCCACTTTTACAACAAGCACGGCAGGAGCGTATAGTGTACTAGTTCTGTGCAACTGTGGCTACCAGATGATACAGTGCCCGACCATTACCGCGGAATCTCTTCCAACAGCACCTGGGCCTGTTAGTGGAATAGATACTATTTCCAACGGTGCCGTTACTCAGTCTGTATATACCATAACGCCTTCTGCTAATGCAACAGGTTATGCTTGGTCTCTTAGTAATGCCGCAGCTGGGAGTATTACGGGAGAGGGAACAAGCGCAACCGTAATTTGGAACACCAGATTTATCGGTACGGTAACGGTCAATGCGTCTGGAACCGCTCTTTGTGGAAACACTCCAGCAGCAGGCTTGGCGGTAACTTTGTTACCCCGCACTATGGTCTCTAATAATCACAATATATATTAGCCACTACCGTACTTGCCGCAGGGGCTACTTCCGATGCGGACATTAGCAATCTAAATACAACAGAAGTACGCCAGCAGATCAGTTATTTTGACGGGCTGGGTCGTCCCATGCAAAACATTGCCGTACAGGCAGCACCGGATGGTAAAGACATCGTTACCCCCATCACCTATGATGGCTTTGGCAGGCAGGATAAAAACTACCTACCCTACGCAGCAGGCGGGGATACTTCCGGCAGCTACCGCTCAGACGCTATTAATCCCACGACCTATACCAGCAGTGCACAGTACCAGTTCTACCAACAGACGACAGATGCCAGCATACCGGTCATACCCAATCCTTATAGCCAGACCGTCTTTGAAGCCTCACCACTCAACCGGCCCCTGCAACTCGCTAACCCCGGCAGCAGCTGGGCGGTCGGCAGCGGACACACTGTTAACACCGACTATGAAGTAAATGTCGCGTCGGAAGTCCGGCTATGGAATATCACTACTGATGCGAATGGTAACAACAGTGGTGCTACCGGAAGTGGCTACTACGCAGCAGGAGAACTCTATAAGACCATCACCACCGATGAGAACGGACATCAGGTCATCGAATTCAAAGACAAAGAAGGACAGGTCGTCTGTAAAAAGGTACAGAGTGGTGCAGCCGGTACTTTTGTCACCACCCAGTATATCTATGATGACTTCGGGGATTTAGCTTATGTGCTGCCACCTGCACTTAGCAGCATTACTTCATTTACGGAACTGGCAACAGACGCTAACTTCAGTAATTATATCTATGCCTACCACTATGATGAACGCAGAAGGATGGTAGAAAAGAAAATACCCGGTAAGGGTTGGGGCTATATGGTCTATGACAAAGGCGACCGCTTAGTGGCTACCCAGGATACCCTGCAAAGAGCTTCCGGCTACTGGGC
>DATMTU010000117.1:0-2598 GCA_035564035.1 Dongiaceae bacterium | reverse complement strand
AAGACGACAAAACACTCGCCTTTTTAAGTATTTATCCTTCAGTTGAAGGTCACACACTGGTTATTCCAAAAGCGCAGGTCATCTCCCTCTGGGATTTGTCCGATGACGAGTATATTGCTGTTATGAATACAACAAAGAAGGTAGCGCAGCGATTAAAAGAAGTGCTTGGCACAAAGTTTGTTGGTGAGAAGGTGATTGGCTTAGACGTTCCCCACGCACATGTTCACCTCATTCCCTTTTCGACAGCTCAAGAATATTACAAGGCAGAAACAACCAACGAACCTGATCACGCAGCGCTCGCTGCTCTTGCGGGACGCCTCGCCTTCTAAAACTTAACTTGCCGCTTCTAACGGGTAGCTTTCGTATTCGTAAAGCCCAAGGCCTAACACGGCCATGCTATGAGCTAGCTGGGGGCGGAAAAGCCGAATAGCTTCTTCACCGCGGTAGGGTTCTGGCGCTGAAGCGCGGATGAAGTTGGTAGTGTACAGAGCGGATTCATTTTGATCGAGGACAAGTGTGAGTTGATCGGCTTTAATAGGGTGATGGAGAGTAGGGAGCGGTTCTGAAGTGTGTCGGTGTGTCAAGGCAAGTGTTAAGCTATCTTCGGCTATTGTCATGCAGAAGTGTTCAAACTCGTCTCGGGTTTCGTTATCGGCCTCCCACCAAAGCTGGGTATAGGGCCACGATTCGGCAACGCGAGAAGGCTCTCGAGTGTCAGCGGTGTCAGAGAGAACATCATGAAACATAGCAAGCACAGTAGGGTCGCAGCCGGCTTCGTAAAGTGAGTCGAATCTTTGTTTTACGCGGTGTTTGTATGGCGGCATAAGATCCATATGCACCTACCTTAGCACAAGCCTTATAACGTGAAAAGATGTGTAAGCGCAGCGGTGTATATGATTAATAGCTAGTTGACAAATAATCAAGCTTATGCTAGTATAAACACTATACATTAGTAAAAACAAACAAATTTTTAAAAAGAATGTTGCCATTTATAAACCCAGCTCCTATCTTATTTAGCCTCGCTACCCTCTTTGGTGTGGTGGTCCATGATATGCACATCGACCACGCCACAACGGTTGCCGTTTCCTTACCAGCAATGATGGCCTCAACCAGCTCGGTATCGACCATGCTTCGCCAAGCTGAGCATATTCATGTTGAACGTGCCTCTTTCCCCCGTTATTCAGCGCCAATGCGCTCGTCACTACCGAAAGTGCAGCCTGCTCGTGATGACCTTCGTAAGTATGTTCAGAGTAAAAAAGTAGCCTTTATCAGCGGTGGCCAAGATTACGTCTGGCCGTCGGTCTAAAAAATATGAATGAGCTATAAAATAACCCCTCGTCCTGAGGGGTTATTTTTTATTTAAGAATTTCCAGCTCGTGGATGAGGCGCTCAACTAAGGCGCGTTTCTCTTCAAGCTGTCGCGTACTCTCTTCGACTAACGCAGCAGGGGCTTTTTTAACGTAGTTCTCGTTAGAAAGACGACCCTCAAGTACCTTGATCTCTTGGTGGGTTGCCGCCAGGCGTTCTTCGAGATTTTCCCGGTGTTCTTCAAGGACTTTTTCAGAGACTTCGAGCCAGGCGTCGTGGTTTGTCAGGGCGAGGCGCAGACCTTTTGGCTGATCAACCTTTTCGATGGCAGCAAGCTTTGCGAGGCGCTTAATAAGGTCGCTATCTTCTTCGATAAGGCTGTCGTTGGTGTAAACCAGCGTGTAGCGGCCATTACCGGGTAATGAGGTGGCTACGAAGCGTGCTTCGGTGACGACTTGCTGGACTTGGCCAAATTCGGCAGCGGCAATCTCGTTGAACGGAAGTGCTTCTGGCCACTGTTCACTGATAAGAAGGCTCGAGTGCCACGGAAGGGTTTGCCAGATAGTTTCGGTCACGAATGGAGCAAAAGGATGCGCTAATTTGAGTGAGGTATCAAGTACCCACGCCAAAAGGTCGGGGTTATCCTGGTCTTTTGATGCCTCAATGTACCAGTCGGCAACACTATCCCAAATGGCGTGGTAAACGGCCTCCCCTGCTTCCGCGAAGCGGTAGTCGTCGAGGGTTCGTTCGATGGTTTCTTTAGCGGTTTTGAGTTCGCTGATGATCCAGTGGTCGGCTAAGCTTTGGGCCTGTGGCTCGCCTGGCTGGTAGTTTTCGCCGAGTTTGTTTTCGGCAAACCGAGCAATGTTCCAGAGCTTGTTGCAGAAATTGCGGCCTGAAATAACACGGTCAACGCTAAACGCTTGGTTCTGGCCAGGGCTACGGCTGGCAATGAGGCCTAAACGAAGGGCGTCAGAGCCATATTCAGCCACGAGTTCCATTGGGTTGATGACATTCCCCTTACTTTTGCTCATCTTTTGGCTGTGTTCGTCAAGGACCATGCCGTGGAGGTAGACGTCTTTAAAAGGAATTTTGTCGGTGACGTAGAGGCTGAGCATAATCATGCGGGCGACCCAACGGTCGAGGATGTCGATGCCGGTTTCCATGAAGTCGGTTGGGAAGAAGCGTGATAGGTCGCCGTTTTCAAGATATTCTGTCGTAATAAATGGCCACTGGCCGCTGCTAAACCAGGTATCGAAGGTATCTTCTTCGCGTTTGTAAGTTTTTCCG
>DATMTU010000116.1:0-9478 GCA_035564035.1 Dongiaceae bacterium | reverse complement strand
CTGGCACCTGTTTGTTTGACCTTAGTATAGGAACAAACTGCTTATGGTGCAATAGTTTTTTATAAAAACTATTTCTTCTTTGAAACAGTAAGGAAACCGTTACGTGGGTTTTCCTTAACAACACGGTCTGAAGGCAGTTCTACTGGAGTACCCTTTTCGTTCTTTGCAACTTTTGCAAAGAAGTAAATGGTTTGTGGCTTGCCGCCGCGAAGAGTAACTTCGGTGCTGTGCAAGTAGTAAGTAACGCCCTTTGAGTTTGTGTGACTGTAAGCCATGGCTTGGTATATACCTCCTATTAGTGCTATACAGGGGTAATCTTAGCGCGCCCCCTTAGTGATGTCAACATCAAATTCGTTTATAACGCCGTTTGAGCATCATTTGGAGTACCCCGAGGCTCACCAAGCGAACAATAATGAGGAGCAGAATAACCGAGAAAGCGACCACTGACCAGCCAGCGAAATCGGGCGTCCATATAGGCGACACGAAATTATAAATGTAAGTTTCTTGGCGAGGCTTACTGGTGTCACTGGCGGGGTCTTTGGCGGCAGGATATTTGGCTAGTTCATTAGTGGTACACTGCAGGTATGCATACGAATAGTAGTGGAACTGTGGCGCACAAACTTCTTGTGCTTTTTTATAAATATTGCCGTTCGGATTGGCGTCCCCGTAAGAGTTTTGTTGCCACGATTGCAAGGCACGGTTGTAGCTTTGTTCTAGGTACACACCCTTCCCTAAATCAGTATTCATGTGACCACTGACGTATTGCTGTAAATCATACAACCTTTGGATGATTGTATTCTGATCACCATCCTTATCGGCGCTAATAACCGCTTCACGCCGCTGCACCATGCCAATGCTATTGAGACGTAAGAAAGTGGCGGCCACAAAACCAACAATGATCAGTAAAATAACAAGCTGCCAGGTTTTTACCCGTTGCAGCCCCTTTATATTCTTTCTGATTCGACTTTTGTCAGTCACGGTTTCGAGGCACCCCACCTATCATCAACTGTTCACTATTGTAGCACGAAGCCTATTTTTTATAGAGAGGGAAACGCGCGGTCAGTACTAATAATGCCGCGCCGGCCGCAATGAAGAAGAAGCTCTTCAGCGCCGTGACTTCCCCAAAACTCATGGCTATAAGGCCTAAAGCGACGGCCGAAACAAATGCACCGAAGTTAGACAACACTTCAATAAGGCCCATATACGTTGCCCGCGACCCTGATAAGTCGGCATTGTCGAAGACAGCCCGCGTGTATGGCAACGTGTAAGCAGTCGTGGCGGCTTCATTGGCTGCGTTCAACCCGGCGACGGTGATTGGAGATACCACAAAAGGCCGCGACAAGTGCGTGAGGGCATTTACAACGGCACCAACGCGCATCAGTTCACCTCCCCTTCGCCGGTCAATCAATCGGCCATAAACGTATGACGCTAAGAGCGCCACGATGAAAATAACTGACAACAGCAGCCCACTCAGGGCATAGACCTTATTCCCACCGCTCAGACCCAAGATAATCGTCGCAACATAGAGCGTCCACACCGTCCCAGAGGCAAACACGTCAAACCCGACCGAAAGTTGAGCGAGGCTATGGTGGAGAACGAGCCGCCACGGAAAACCGCGAAATTGCAACATGCGTCGCGTCGTGACCGGTTCGCCTGTTCGAAAAAGCGGTGCAGCCGCGAAGGCAAATAACACGCCTGCCACAATAATGACAACTTGCGGGCCCCAGATAAAGGCGATCAGACCACCGACCAGCGGGCTCAGACCCGTCGTAATCTTTTCGGCAATGTTCATATAGCCAATTTCTTTACCGGCATGGTCAGCGCTTTTTACTTTTGAAAAATCGATATTGTAGGCAATCGAGTACATTGTCGCCGATATGCCCTGCAAAATAAGGGTTGGGATGAGGAGCCACCAGCCAAAGTTCGGAAGCAGGGCAAAACAGACCATCGCTGGAATGTATAAAATATTCGAAACCAGCACGGCGTGTTTTGGCCCTACCCACCCTACTAACACGGCCGTTGGTAAGGCGATGATTGACTTAAAAAGGTAAAAAGCTGCCCAAAAAATACCAATATGCGCTACCGAATAACCGTTTTGATAAAGATAGATCGACATAAACGACCCGGCAATGTAAATAGCTGCCATACGAAGCATGCGTGACGCGTATAGTTCGGCAACCTCGCTAAACGAAGCATAGCGCCAAAAATGACGCCGCTGTAATAACCGATAAATAAATGCTTTGACCACTGTTTATATTGCCCACTTTTTTACTTTCTTTATTATAGCATGAGGCACCAGGCGAAAAGGTTGCCCGCAAGCTTTTCCGGGTGACGAAATGGTATACTGAAGGCATGAACGTCTACTTTTCCGGCCTCGGCGGTGTTGGTATTGGCCCTTTGGCCGAAATTGCTCACGACGCTGGCCATACAGTAATGGGCTCTGACCTTGCCGAAAGCCTTGTTACCAAACAATTGGAAATCCGAGGCATCCCTGTCGCAATTGGGCAAGACGGCGCTTTTCTGCGTGCCTGCCACGAAAAACAACCCCTTGATTGGTTTGTGTATACCTCCGCCCTGCCCGCCAATCACCCTGAACTACTGCTTGCCAAAGAACTTGGCATTCGCACTGGCAAACGCGACGAGTTTTTGGCCGAATTTATTAAAGCGCATAACTTGAAGCTGGTTGCTATTGCTGGTACCCACGGAAAAACTACCACGACCGGCATGGCCGTGTGGGCGCTAAAACAACTTGGCATACCCGTAAGCTATTCGGTAGGCACCACCCTTTCATTTGGGCCAAGCGGTGCTTACGACCCAGCCAGTCAGTATTTTGTGTACGAGTGTGATGAGTACGATAAAAACTTTCTGCATTTTTCGCCCTACCTATCACTGCTTACCGCAGTCGATTACGACCACCCCGACAGCTACCCCACCGAAGTCGATTACCAAGCGGCTTTTCGGCAGTATATTGCACAGTCCACCCACACTATTGGGTGGCAGAAGGACCTCGCCTATGTTGAACAGCCGCAAACTGATGCGGTCTGGGCGCTTAAAGCAGGCGAAGTCGAACAGTTACACATTGCCGGCGAACACAACCGCCGCAACGCCACACTGGTGCTGAAGGGCCTTGAGTACCTTGGCCTTGGTGACGCATCGAAAAATCGCGAAGTACTGGAACAATTTCCTGGTACCGACCGTCGTTTCGAGAAGCTTGGTGATAATTTGTACACCGATTACGGGCATCACCCCGAAGAAATTGCCGCAACATTGCAGATGGCTCGTGAGCTTTCCGACCACGTAGTATTGGTCTATCAGCCCCATCAAAACTGGCGCCAGCACTTTATTAAAAACGACTACACAACCCAGTTTGAACTGGCCGAAAAGGTGTATTGGCTGCCAACGTATCTGACCCGCGAAAACCCCGACCAGCCAACGTTAACACCGCAAGAGTTGACCGCCCACCTGACGAATAAAGAGGTAGTGGACTACGCCGAGTTAAATCGTGCGCTATGGAACGACATTCAGGCCACACGTGATGCAGGCCAGCTTGTGCTTATGATGGGTGCTGGCACAATCGATGGCTGGGCACGTGAACAACTTGCCAGCCGTCCTCAGCTTATTTAACGGTTGTCGCCACTGCCGGCAATAACGCCGCGCTCTAAACGGCTGGCGAGTTTTTTGATATTCGTATCGCCAATGTCTTCAAGCTTAATATCAAAATAATCGGCAATGACGGCAATGTGCCACAAGACGTCGCCGAGTTCTTTTTTCAGATCATCTTTATCAAATTTCGAAAAATCGCTTTCTTGGTCGCGGACGATCTTCTTAGCTTTTTCGGCAATTTCGCCCGTCTCGCCACAAAGGCCAAGCAGTAAATGGAATAATTCGTTCTTTTTGTCTTTGGGGCTAGCAGTGCGCAGGGCAAGGGTTTGGTATTCGTTAAGATTCATGCTCTTTATTATACAAACTGTCGTCGAACTCTTCAAAGAAGAAGGGGTCTTTAAAAAAAGTGCGAGTCATAATTTGTTCGACTGACGGCGCTAAATCGTAATCAGTAAGTTTATGTGGGCGTGCCCAGACCAAATCGTCACTTTCGGCCACCGTATCTTCATAGGCGCGAAACACATGGGTCAACGTGGTCGAAAGTAATTCTTTGCCCGCCCAAACACGAATATAACAATCGCCAGCATGTTCAACGTGTGGGTTTTCAAGGCCAAGCTTTTCAAAGGCTTCACGCTGCGCGGCATCTTTTACGGTTTTATCCTCTACGTGGATTTTTCCGTATGGTAATGTCCAGGTGTTAATGTAGGGCTGTTTATTGCGGCGCTGTAACAAAATATCACCGTCACCGTTTTGCACCACTAACATGGTGATAATTTTTGGTTGCGAACGGATAATCTTCTTTTCGGTACTCACCCTATCAACATACGACAGACCGTCCGTACTCAAGGTATACCCACCTTCGGCTTTATCAACCAGGCCACCCTTTACCAAAGCGTTCAGGTGGTATGTGAATAAATTCGTATCAACCCGAGGCGGACGCAGGTCACGAAAACGAGCCGTTTGATGATACATCAACACGTCAATGATATGTTTTTGAATATGGTGGGTAACAGAGACAGACTCAATCATTTTTGACTCAAATTAAACTTTCTATTCACTATCAGAATACCATCATATACTAACCTTGTCATCTGATAATATAAAGGAGAAATTATTATGACATTAGTCGACAAAGAACTAACTTTGAAAAACGTTGAGCATGCAAATAATAGCCCTGAGTTTGCCAGCCGTCGCGAACGCGAGAAGAAGCTGGTTCCGCTTGACCCTGAAGCATTTAATGACTATCGTGAAGGCGCTATCCCTATTGAGCAAATCTACCTGAATCAATTCGGCGAAGAGTTTGAACTTCGTGTCCGTTGTGAGTATCGCCCAGAAGGCCCCCTCTATACCTCGACCTTAAAACAAAAAAGTGAAGAGCTGGTGGATGGTGTGGTTGACAGCCTCGAAATTGAAACGGAAATTAGTAAAGAAGCATACCATTTCTACGCCGACAATCCTCGCTTCCCTGTCTTAAAGCAACTACGCAATCGGGTCAGCAATGCGCTTTCCATTGACTTCATCGAAGGCCAAGACCTACCCATTATTGAAGTTGAAACACACGATGCCGTTGAGCGCGCCGCCATCTTGGCATTACTCGAAGGAAAGGTTGAAGACCGAAGTGGCGACAAAACGCTGAATAAAAGTTACATCGCGCACGAGCAAAATGGTTTTGAGCGCCCTTATAGCCCTGAAAGTCTCGGCGTATTTGCAAAACGCATCGCAAAAGAAATGGTAGCAAGATATGTAACCGGTAAAAATCAGGTTGTTGCCGGGCTCACCGGTATGTCTGGCTCAGGAAAAACGACCGTCACCAGGGCGATTCAAGAGGAAATCACCGCCCTGTTTGGTACCGAATTTACCCCTCTCGTTGTGTCGACCGACGACTACCACTTTGGTAAAACAAAGTTAGAAACAACCTATGGCGCACCTTGGACCGCCTGGGATGACCCACGCACTTATAACACTGCTGAGTTAGCTTTCGACCTTGAGCGCCTGGCCGAAGGTTACC
Organism: Dongiaceae bacterium; assembly: GCA_035564035.1. GTDB lineage: Bacteria > Patescibacteriota > Saccharimonadia > Saccharimonadales > Saccharimonadaceae > Microsaccharimonas. Next base: position 3,867 of record DATMTU010000116.1, on the reverse strand, counting down.
CACTTATCAAACGCCACTTCAACTTCGAAACCGAAGAGCCAGAGTTCGATGATGAATCAGCACTCTCACCGTTTGTCATCGTGGAAGGGCTTTATGCGGGCAGTAAAGATTTAGCTGCCGTGCGCGACTTACACTTTGAACTGCCCACTGGTATTGCTACTAGCGTTGGTCGTGATGTTCGTCGCCTGATTATAGAAAACCGTGCTAATCGTGTCTTCCCTACCCCTGAAAGTCGGCTCAAATACCAGGTTGAAACCGCTATGCCGTTATACCTCAATCGAGAACGACCTGGTCGCAATAGTTTCAGCGCCAGCGTTCGCCCGCTAGCAGAACGCGCTTTTATGCTTGAGCACCTCTCGTAACGCAACTACTGGTTATTCGTACCGGTTGCATCCGGTGAACCAAACTCAAGGACGTCAGGGTTCAAAGGGTCGCCATTAAAAGCGTCGACACCTTTGGCCTTGGCGGCTTGTTGGTCGTAAACAGTCATAAACTGCTGGATAGTATCTTTATTTACCGGGCCTGCACTACTAAATGTTGTGATCGTGTCGTTTTTCTCAACCTGGCTACTGACCGACCGATAGCCTGGGCGACTCAAATCGAGCTGCGCGGCACCGCTAATGTTATAGATAATAACGCTGATAACTGTCATGATAATCGCAATAACTATCGTTGCAATTAAAAGGAGTGTGAGGCGATGACGAGCCCAGATGGTCAGGTCGTCTTTCGAGAGAACAGGGTGTTTGGTTTCGTTCATGGTTACTGTGAAATCCTTTGGTAATTCAAGAAGAAATCGCTCACCGATGACCGATAATCATCGATTGAACGGCCGAGCTTTGTGACGTCGTCATGGACTGTTGAACGAAGTGCCCGTGCTGTCTGAATTGCGTCGTGAAAGCCTGAGGGGTTTTTCGTACAGTCGATAGTGATTGCGTCAGATAACTTCTGTTCATAGGCAATATAGTCAGACCGGAAAGTATTAAGCTGCGACCGATACGCGTCAGTTACTGTGGTCATCGCTTTATTATCTAGACTGTTATTACTTAAGCGGGTATTGAAGGTGTCCATAAGATTAGTTGCCATTGATTCGTACAATTGGCCACGGTTCACTCGAAGCAGCGCATCGCTGGCGTGCAGCTGGTTGAGGGTGTTCTTAATCGTGACACAGTTGGCTTGAATCTTTGCCGTTTGATCGGGCGTAAGGCTTGTATCGGCATATACAAAAGAGCCCAGACCGAACGAGCCAAGCACAACAAATGCGCTCAAGAGTAGGCTTATCATGAAGCGTCGCATATCTTATCCATTATACCTTGTTAGAGGGACAAATGTAATTGCCCATCGGTCTGTGAGACCAGCCCGTCCTTTTGGAGCCCTTCAAGCGCTAGAACAAATCGGTCATCGGCTGCCAATAACTTTCTAAGGGCATCCTCGCTATATGATTGAGTGGCCAATGCCTTCAAAATTTGTCCGCGTACCTCGCGAACGCTTCCCTTCAGCGGTGATTGCTTTTTGTAATGATGGCTTTTATCAAGCCGTCCTCCTCCGGTCTGTTTTAAAGAGGTGCCATAATCCATAATCGCCCAGTACCATTCACGCGGATGTTCGGTATCAACAGTCTGCGCAACAATGGTCGCCAATTCTTTATCAGTCACGAGCGCTTGGTCTTCAAAAAAATGATGGAAATAAACGGTTCGCACATTTGTTTCAATAAAAACTGCCGGCTGGTTAAAGCTATAGGCCAAAATGGCACCGGCGGTGTTTTTGCCAACCCCAGGTAACGTCATGAGCTCGCGTTCCGTTTCGGGAAAATTGCCGCCATAATCGGCCATAATGCGTTGGGCTGCTTGGTGCAAAAACTTGGCTCGGCGGTTATAGCCAAGGCCGCTCCAAAGCTGTAATACTTCGGCAAGCGATGCCTGAGCTACCGAAGCAATATCGGGAAAACGCCGGATGAACGCCTCAAACTTTGGCACTACTCGCTCGACCTGTGTTTGCTGCAACATAATTTCGCTGACTAATACAAAATAAGGTCGAGTGTCTTCGCGCCACGGCATTGGGCGAAACAATTCCCGACCCTTCTCCCAAACAATTTCTTGAAAAGCTGAACTATCCACGGCATTTAGTATACCGCACCCTTACCTGCATCTCGTGAGCATGTCCCATCCAGCGTCGTTTTGCGAACGAGACATAGCTTATGCTCTTTGGAGTTCATGAAGATTTTATATAGGCTCTATATACTTTCTATATGAGCTCAAAAATGATAGCCATCTCGCTGCCCGAAAAACTAGTAAAAGTACTCGATAGAGAGGCCATTATTCGGTATGAAACACGGAGTGAATACATAAAACGAGCGATTATCGGGAGGATGCAGGCAGACGGCGCGGACATAACGGGAGTAGAGTCAAGAACTTACGATGAGGCAAGGCGCCAACAACTAAAAGACTTTCTGGCGAGCTACAATCCAGATGTATACGATAACGACATAGATAACTAACCTGCTGCTATACTAGATATATGAAGCTTACGAAGTTTGAACATGCCTGCCTTGTGCTTGAAAAAGAAGGTACCACCCTGGTAATTGACCCGGGTAATTACTCCCACGACTTTATTATGCCAAGCCATGTTGACGGTATTGTCATTACTCACGAGCACCCAGATCACCTGGACCAAGCACTGATTGGTAAAATACTTGCCGCCAACCCAAAAGCAGCTATTATTGCGCACGAATCAATCACCGGGCAATTTAGTGATCACCCTACTATCCCCGCGCATGTTGGCGAAACCCACACCGTTGGTGCTTTTACGCTCCAGTTTTTCGGCGGAACACACGCTTCAATTTCAAGTAGCATGCAAGTACCGCCAAACCTCGGTGTTCTCGTCGACAGCCACCTCTACTACCCCGGTGACTCGTTTGCCATTCCTGAAGGCGTGCAGGTGGTTGAACTAGCCATTCCCGTCAGTGCACCATGGCTCAAAATCAGCGAGACAATCGACTTCTTAAATGCCGTCAAACCACACCTCGCCTTTCCAACACACGATGCGATTCTCTCAAATGAAGGTAAAGCATTGGTCGATAAGCTGATCGGGAGTACTGCCCACTCGTTGGGTGCCGTCTATAAACGCCTCGACGGTTCATCGGTTGACCTGTAGATGGAATGGCGCAATAAGCTCTTGGCAGGTGTCTCCCACCTCAGTACTCACGACCCTGTTCTTGCCGCTATTATTGCCAGTGCCCCTGCCCCTACTTTTCAGCCACACACCCAGTATTACCAGGAGTTAGTAGAAAGTATCATCTCGCAGCAACTGAGCGTCAAAGCCGCTGCGACTATTCTTGACCGCTTCAAGGCTTTATTTACCAGCGACTTCCCCTCACCGGAAGAAATTCTTGAAAAAGATATCGACGAGTTCCGTGCCGTCGGGTTATCGCGCCAAAAAGCATCCTATATTCGCGACTTGGCCGAAAAAGTACTTGATGGAACGGTGCATTTTGACCATCTCGATAGCCTTCCGAACGAGGAAGTTATTGCCGAGCTTATCCAAATTAAAGGCGTCGGTGTTTGGACGGTTCATATGTTTTTACTGTTTTGCATGGGACGGTTTGATGTATTGCCCGTTGGCGACCTGGGCATTCGAAACGGTATACAAAAACTCTATCAGCTCGCCACACGCCCCGGTGATGTAGAGATTGAAGCAATTGCCAAGAAAAATAATTGGCACCCCTACGAATCAATTGCCAGTTGGTATATATGGCATTCGCTCGATAATAAACCGGCGATTAATTAATTGCCGAAATAGCTCTGAAGGTCTGGTGGAATACCGTTTGAGCCGCCCGTAGAATTAAGCCCAGGGATTCCGCCGCTGCTTTGC
>DATMTU010000115.1:0-4361 GCA_035564035.1 Dongiaceae bacterium | reverse complement strand
CGTGCGCCTTGGCCTTGAAAAAGCGAAAGAGCTGGGCATTAAAAAAGTGGACTTCAAAATTGATAGTATGCTCGTCGTTAACCAAATGAAAGGCTACTACAAAATTAAAAACCGCGAACTATGGCCTGTCCACGAGCGCATCCGCTTATTAATGGAAGCATTCGACCGGGTTACCTTCACCCATGTGAACCGCCAGTTCAACCAACTTGCCGATGGGATGGTTAATAAAACTCTAGACGCCCACGAACGAGAAAAGGCAGAGTAGTTTTTACGGAGGGGAGGCTGGTGCCGTTATTTTCGAGCGACATCTGCAGCCCAAGTCGAACCAGGCGCAGAGGCCCTGGTGAGCCGTGGCGCGAAGCCGTCCGAGAAAGTAACGACACTAGCCGGCCTCTGGAAAATCCCGCTTATTCTTGTTATAATGGCACTCGAGCAGCCCGCTAGACGGCCGCTTGCCCTTAAAAAGCAAGAGGAAAGTCCGGGCAGCATAGGATACGACAGTCGCTAACGGCGACCGGGGGTAACCCTAGGGAAAGTGCCACAGAAACAAAACCGCCTCATAAAAAGGGTGCTATCAGGTCTGGTGTATCTACTAGGCTCGGTGGTTACCTGAGGTAAGGGTGAAATGAGTGGGGTAAGAGCCCACAGCGTCATATGGTGACATATGGAGAAGGTAAACCCTGTCGGCTGCAAGGAGGTCAGCATCAAAGAGTGATCCGCTCGCTGGCCGATACCCGCTTGAGTATATCAGCAATGGTATAAGTAGATAGATGGTCGTCCTCGACAAAACCCGGCTTACAGGCTGGCTGCCAACAAAGAGCCCCTCAGTGATGAGGGGCTCTTTGTGTAAGGAGAATAGGTGCTACTTCGTTGCTGCGGCAACGATAGCTTTGAAGGCCTGTGGCTCGGAAACGGCCAGTTCAGCCAGTACCTTACGGTCAACTTCAATGTTTTGAGCCTTAAGGCCAGCAATGAGTTTGCCGTAGGTAGTACCTTCGATACGGGCAGCCGCGTTGATACGGGTGATCCAAAGGGCACGAAGGTCGCGCTTTCGGTTGCGACGGTCGCGGTATTGATATTCGAGTGCACGGGTAACCGCTTGCTTGGCAAGGCGGAAGCTACGGGTGCGGTTGTGTTGCATACCCTTTGCTTGTGCTAAAACTTTTTTGTGGCGATTGCGTGCGGTGACGCTTTTCTTAATTCGCATAGTCTTTACTCCTTATAGTCGTAGGCGGAACTTGGCTTTATAGCCGGCTGTTCTCTTAGACGCCCAGAGCTCGCTTAATGTTCTTAGCGGTACCACCGGTGACGGTGGCAGTTGTGTTGATACGGCGCTTGCGGCTCTTACTCTTCTTAGCAAGAAGGTGAGCGCCGAAGGCGCGTTGGCGGGTCACTTTACCGGTCTTGGTAATTTTGACGCGCTTTGCCGTACCCTTGTGGGTCTTGAGCTTTGGCATTGATATTCTCCTTATTTACTTCTTCCAGGGTTGTACGCCTGGCTTGCCCAGTTGCTACTTTTTGCGGATAACAACACTAAGGTTGCGCCCGGCCATAGTAGGCTGGTGCTCGAAAACGGCGTCTTCTTCGAGGAGGGTGCCGATTTTGGTAAGCATGTCGTAGCCAAGTTCTCTGTGGGCCATCTCGCGACCGCGGTAGAAGATTTGGATACGAACCTTGTGGCCTTCAGCGAGGAACTCGCGCACTTTTCGGAGTTTGATGTCCAGGTCGCCCTGGCCAATTTTCAAACCGAAACGCATTTGCTTGAGTTCGCTTTGCTTGTTGTTGCGGCGGCTCTTTTGAGCCTCTTTCATCTTTTGGTACTGGTATTTACCCCAGTCGACGATTTTTGCAACCGGCGGGTCGGCATTTGGTGAGATTTCAACCAGGTCGAGACCAGCCTCTTCAGCGGCTTTGAGCGCGTCTTGGCGGCTCAAGATACCGAGCTGTTCGCCTGATTCTCCGATAACGCGTAGTTCATTTGCACGAATCTGCCCGTTGATACGAATTTGTTGGTTGATAACCTCTCCTTTGTCTTGCTTGGTGCAAGGCTTCTTACCTAAAATCAGCCGACTCTTACTTTGTTCGGCCGTTTTGAGCTTTTACTCAGAGGCTATTTTAGCAAATTTAACGGGGGAATACAAGGGCCTTACATGGGTGGGGCCGAACCATGAGGCCGTTGCCAAGAAGTTAGCGAAATTGCAGGGCCTCGGCGATGTGTTGTTCCTCCAGTTTTTCGGAGCTTGCAAGGTCGGCAATGGTCCGCGCGACACGCAGTACGCGTAGGCTGGCACGGCTCGAAAGGTTCATTTTTTGCGCCGCAGTTCTTAAAAGTTGCTGCGCCATGGGCTGAAGGGCGAACAACTTTTTAGCTTCGGCGAGGGAAGCATGGCCATTGTAATAATCTCTACGATTAAAACGCTTATGTTGCATGGTTCGAGCATTTTTAACGAGCTTAACCACTGTTAAATGTTGATTTTTATTCAACGATTTCGTATTAAGAAATTGTTCATGATTGACCTTTGAAACAGACACACGAAGATCAATACGGTCGAGGAGTGGCCCGGAAACACGCTTACGATACGCATCAATTTGCACAGCCGAACAAGTGCAGGCGGTGTGGGTATCGCCCAGAAAACCGCAGGGACACGGGTTCATTGTTGCCGCCAAAATGACGTCGGCAGGGTAGGTGATGTGGTGATAAAGCCGCGATAGGCTGACGGTCCGATCTTCAAGCGGCTGACGCAGTGCTTCAAGCGTTACACGTGGATATTCAGGCAATTCGTCTAAAAACAGAACACCCTTATGGGCCAAACTAATATCACCCGGTTGTGACCGCAAGCCACCGCCAATTAGAGCAGGTAACGTGACGGAGTGATGGGGTGCGCGGAAGGGCGCACGGGTAATAACCTCGCCGTTGCTACTTTGGGCAAGGCTGTGGAGTTTTGTTACCTCTATAATTTCTTGTTCGACCAGCGGGGGTAAAAGCTCGGCGAGTGTGCGAGCCAAGAGCGTCTTACCGGTACCAGGCGGCCCAGAGAAAAGCAGGTTATGCCTGCCGGCAGCGGCAATAGCAAGCGCTCGCTTTGCGTGTTCTTGGCCGATAATATCGTCGATGGTAGGCGTGGGTGCTTCAGAGGGCTGAAAGGTGAGAACCTCTGGGATGGGGGTTAACACTTCCGTAACCCCTGGAAGCCGCTCAACCCCTCGTAAGTGCTGAAATAAGCCTTGGAGACTTTCGACCCCAATAACTTTCACGCTACTCACTAAACGGGCTTGAGCAACGTTTTTTGCAGGCAGAAATAGGGTAGTGGCACCAAAGCGGGCTGCCGCCTCGGCAATCACGACAGCACCCCTAATAGGCCGCAGGTGGCCATCGAGGGCTAACTCACCCGCAAATACGGCCCCAAGTACCTCAGAAGGCTTGAGCTGCCCGCTGGCGACTAGTAAGCTCAAGGCAATAGGTAGGTCGAGGTGTGTTCCATCTTTGGGGAGCTCGGCCGGGGCTAAATTAACGGTTAATTTGCGAGCAGGAAATTCTAAGAACGAGTTAGTAATAGCGCTCCGGACCCGCTGCCGAGCCTCATCAATCGCCTTATTACCCATACCGACAATCTGTAAAGACGGGAGTCCGGCTTTCATGTCTGTTTCGACATCAATAATAACGCCATCGAAGCCGGTAAGGGCGACGGCTTTAATAGCAGCGACGGTGCGGCGAACTTTTTGGCTATTCATATCTTTAGCTTACGTATCAAACCAGCAAAAAGTCATGAACTATCAACGCAAAATGATGAAAAGTGAGAAGAGGTCGACCGTGGTATAATAGACTTACCCGTGGGGCTGACATACGCTTCGACGAGAGGACTTTAACAGGGTATTCTGCAAGTCGTTTCACACCCGTAAGGTGTTTATTTAATTGCAAACACATTTGCTACTGCAAAGGCTAAGTTTGCCGAGTTCGCTAACGCGTTCAAGGTAAACACCTTTGCACCAGCTTTAGTTTAATTACTTTAGCCATCGTTCTTCTCGAGGCCGCGTAGGGGAGTCGGTGTTATATTTACGCAGCTTACTCACGTTTAGGGCAGCTGCTTAGCATGAGGAAATCTTTCAGCGGGACAATCTTCGCTATCTTTGCCTTGTTTTGAGGCGAGGGTGGTCCTAAAAAGCTTGAACAAGGCTATGCTTGAAGACGAATACCAGGTTACCTTTTGGACCCGGGGGCAGTACCCGGCAGCTCCACCATGGAATGATGAAAGCGCCCATTTATGTGGGTGCTTTTTGTTTAGGGCGGTTATTTTCGTGCCAAAATAAATCGGCCACCTGCGAGGAATGGCCGATTTCGTGGAGTTTTTTTCAGTAATTTT
>DATMTU010000114.1:0-7126 GCA_035564035.1 Dongiaceae bacterium | reverse complement strand
GTTGTTTTTGCGCTTGACAGAAGCTCAGTAAGTTCAGCAACCAACTCGTTCTTTTTATCGCGACTAATTGCCATAAAAATCTCCTTGGTTTTTAATATTCGGCCTGATTTTCAAGTTGCAGACATTCGGCAGCGGTAGTCGAGGCGCTTCCCCGCCCCAGATGGAGCATGGGCCAAAGAAATAAAAAAGTCTTTGGTTCTCGCACTGCCAAAGACTAGAAATGTATATTTTACAATTCCTCGGTAGCGGATTAAGTCATGGGAGGATACATAACGCACTTCCCTTTGACAGCTACTGTCTTTGGTATGTCACGTTGCATTATACAAAACAGGGCGCGCCGTGTCAACCACCAGGGGTGGAGGTATTGCTTTTATGGTAAAATCACTTTATAATAAGCGGTTGTAGTTGGCAACCCCGCCTTCTACACATCGAACAAAGGAGTACCTATGACATCGACGCAGGAAAGCACTTCGGCGGCCTCGGCCAGCCCGGCGCAGCGTGCCCTCGATTCGCTGAAGCAGCCACTCTTCAGGGCTCCTGTGGATGAGCACTCGCAAGGCAGCAATGCCCGCGAAACCTCCTGGACGGACATCGCCCGCTCCCAGGCCGGCATCCAGCTCTATAGCGACTAACGGAAGGAGGCCGCGTGGCCATGGCATTTCCGCTGGCAGATATCGAGATCGCTGATGAAGTGGTGCTCGATGCTGCACGAGGGAAGATCACCAGTCCTCAGGAACTCAACGTGAGCCTCAAAGAGGCCAGCGAACAGATGAGTACCGACACCGGGCCCATCGGTGTTCTGGACCTGATCGAACTTCGGCATGAGCGAGGCGAGTACGGTGACCTGATCATCGGAAGCATCGTTCCTGAAGTCGCCGAAGAGCTCGGCCTCATCACCGCGTAACCGCGAAGGTTCCGGGTGGCCAGTCTTTCTCCTCTAGGGAGGCTGGCCACCCACTCGCGGCGCTCTGTTATAGTATGGAAACTTTGTTCACTCACCCCGCCTTTACGGCGGGGATTTCCATTTGTGGACTTATCTTTAGATATGTGGTATAATTAACATTTGATTATGGAACTAACCACGGCCGATTTTGATGATTTTCGGGCAGCACCCCTTCTTATTGTTGGTGAAGAGGCTCGCCCAGAGCTTATTGCCTCGCAAGATGCCTTGAGTCATAATTTCAAACGAGTGGCCCGCCATGAACTTGGCCCGTATGTGAAGCCTAACCTTATTACTACTTTTGTTATACCGGCCATTGTTTCACGTATGAACCAACGAGAAGGCCTTAATGGGGTGAGTTATCTCCACCGAAAACACAAAACGCCCCAATTAGGGGAACTCGTTGGCGTTTCCGAAGAGGAAATGAATGCTGCTTGCGAAAACATTCAATATGGACGCGGGACGGTAGCACAAAACGAAATAGCCCGCCAAGCTTTTGGTATGCTTTCGGCGGAGTATGCAAACCTTACTATTGTGAAAGATTTTCGCCGCGAGCTTGAGCCGCATATGTGGGATGAGGTCGGTGAACTTATCGGTACCGACGCTTCGCCTCATTTTGATCAAATGTACGGGCTCCAGGTACTCGGGTTTGATCGTGACATCGCTAAAAGTAGCCATGTGGGCGCTATGCGAATCGGTATGAAACGCCGCCTTGGAATGACAAAATATGGCGCCCAGGTGAAGGCGCGAACCACGGCTATTGTTAATATGAGCCCGTCTGCTTGCGTTGACCAGTCGTTAGTTGAACGTATTAGGCAAGCAAAGAGTGATAACGAGGATATTGCAAAGCTACCAGAGTTTTTGAATGCTGTGAGGTGGCTTGTTGATAGCGAATTGCCTTCTGGGCTTATTTTGGCCCGTAATGAAACTATTTACGGTGTAAAAAGCAAGGAATAGCGAGCTCTTTATAAAAAGAGTGGTTCGACATGTTTCAGGACATCGCGAAAAACACGTAGTTTTGGTCGCCCTGCGTCAATAATCTCAATACCTCTATCGGCAGCAAGCTGTAAATAACCACCCTGCATGGAAGATTGAAATTCTGGCGGCTTCGACTCGAACGTATCAAGCTGATGGGCATCACCTCCTCTATTAACAAGGCGTCCACGTCGCTTCTTCTCATTTTTAATGGCGAAAATAGCAACGAAATCGGGGCTCATGTAGGCTTCACCGACATGCTCACGGGTGTAGGCTTCAATATCTTCAATAGGAATACCTTCACCATACCCTTGGTAGGCCAAGGTCGAAAGCCAGCTTCGGGCTGTAATGACATGCTTGCCACTTGCAAGAGCCGGCTCAATTGCATCAAACCAGATATATTTTCGCGCTTCAGTGAACCATTCCACATTTTCCCAAGGTGTCCGAGCGATTGACTTGTCTTTAATGCGACGGCGAATTTCATTCGCTTCAGGGGTTCCCCCTGGCTCTTGGACTGGTTCAAGGTGACCAGTTTCATCATTGAGTGTTTGAAGTGTATCGTGACCGGAGAGCCTCAATAGGCCATCGAGCATAATCGCTTGTGTTGACTTCCCTGTGCCGTCCCCACCCTCCAGGACAATATACTTACCACGTTCAGGCACGTTCTTCTCTCGGATCCTTCTCCCACTTCGTGACTATCAATGGTGCGCGTCGCTCATCCTTCCAAGCACGTGGCAACATTTGCTGGGGTTCCCAACTTTTAATAAGTTCTTCAAGGTTGGTACCAGCGGCATATTTGCCGCTTAGGTTATCGTAACTACCCTTTACCTCACCGGTGTGCATGAAAACGATTTGGGCAATACGTTCGCCAACCGGCAGCACGACGCTGTGGCGTTGGTTTAAGTTGTAGATTTCCATTGTCCAGCGGTTGACGTAGCCCGGGTCGCCCCAGCCGGCATCAAAACAAACAGCAACGCCATTACGGCCCCAGGTGCTACGCGACTGCATACTTGTGGTGCCTGGGGGCAAAATGCCAATAAATTCTTGGGTGTGTGCCAAAATACGCTCACCTGGCTCAAGCACGATAACAGGGTGGTCTTCGGGGATGTTTTCGAGTAGCTTATTGCCGGTTTGCTTGCACCAGTCTTTATGGAGAATTGCTTTTTGCGCATCGCCAAAGTAGCGATCTACCTCTGTTTTGTCAAAAGGATTATAGACAGCGGCAGGGCTTTTTCGGTCGGTGCGATAAAACCATTCGCCAAGTGTCACATCGACGCTGCTGCCATTAATATGTTCCGGCTGATACGGATGAAAAATAATATGGCCATTCTTAATGGCTTCTTCAATTTCGAGATTACTATAAACCCCCATACACGCTTCCCCTTAGAGCAGTTGTTTCTTACAGAGATTGTACCATATAATAGAGATATGAGAAGTATCGTGGTTGCATACAGTCTCGAGACAATGGCAATTGGGCGTGAGGGCCGGTTGCCGTGGGCAGGAAAGCTGCCTGCAGATATGGACCACTTTCGAGAACTCACCACCGGCAAGACGGTTATCATGGGCCGCACGACCTACGAATCGATCGATGAACGACATAGGCCATTAAGGAACCGCCAGAATATCGTCCTCACTATGTCGGATATTGCGATAGAAGGTGTACAGGTGGCCCATAGCCTTGACGAAGCCTATGAATTGGCAGAAGCCGAGTCGTTGGTGATTGGTGGCGCAAAGGTGTACGAACAAGCACTGCCGACGATTGACCGGGTCTACGCAACCGAAATAGTCACCCGAGTTCCCGGCGCAGACGCATTTTTCCTTCCCCTCTTAGTATCTGAGTGGAAAGTCGACGGCAAAAGAGAATTTCATAACAGAGATGAACTAAATCGATTTTTGTATAGCTTTGTCACCTATCTTCGCCGTGACCCCATACTTGATGAGATTATCGCGAAAGTAGATGAGCCCGATGGGCCGACCTCCAGGGAACTCTTTCATTCCCCGAAGGCCGGCTCCATCGGTGGTGGCGCACATCGGACACCTCATCCAACCGTCAGACCGCCACGGCTCCCCGAATGAACGGGTGATGCTGGTAGTCGTTGAGGAGGATATCCTCGAACTGGTAGTCCGAAATGTCATCGGGCTTCCGAGCGAACTCCAGCGTGGGGTACGGATACGGCTCACGGCTGAGCTGCGTCTGCACCTGCTCAAGGTGGTTGTCGTAGATGTGCGTGTCGCCGCCCGCCCAGATGAACTCGCCGGGCTTCAGGTCGCACTGTTGGGCGATCATCATCGTCAGCAGTGCGTAGCTGGCGATGTTGAAGGGCACGCCCAGGAACATGTCCGCGCTACGCTGGTACAGCTGGCACGACAGCTCGCCGTCGATCACGTAGAACTGGAACAGCGCGTGACAGGGCGGCAGCGCACTGGTCGGGACGAACTCAGGGTTCCAGGCCGTCACCATGTGGCGGCGTGAATCCGGGTTCTTCTTGATCTGTGCGATGACGTCGGCGATCTGGTCGATGGTGCCACCTTGAGTGGTGGGCCACTTGCGCCACTGGGCGCCGTAGACCTGTCCGAGGTTGCCGTGCTGCTCGGCGAACGCGTCGTCGTTCAGCACACGCTGCTCGTAGTCGGCCATCTGGGACTTCCACTCGTCAGACCCGACGGTCGGAACGTCCTGTCCTGTCCGCTCCAGCCAGATGCGGAAAGGCCACTCCGTCCAGATGTGGACATCGTTCTCCAGCAGGTACCGGATGTTGCTGTCTCCTCTCAGGAACCAGATCAGCTCCACGGCCACCGACTTGAAGTTGACCTTCTTGGTCGTGATCAGCGGGAACCCGGCGGCCAGATCGTAGCGGATCTGTGTGCCGAACTTGCTGATCGTACCCGTGCCGGTGCGGTCGTCCTTGTGGCGACCATGCTCGAGGATATCATGAAGAAGATCCTCGTACGGCGTAGGAATGGCAGACTGCGACGTTGAAGTATCCGCAGTCAGGGGCCGATCGTCCCCGATAATGACACCTCCCATGGTGTCCTCCTTAGGATCAAGGCGTGTCCGAGTGACACACCACCACTCACCACTATATATGGTGTTCAAAAAAATAACCAGGCAATAATTGTTGTGTTTTTATGACACTTATGCTACACTTTTAGCCAAGAACGCGCATAACATCAACACGATCGCACCACGCTCTTAGTAATACAAAACCTAGTCAAATACGGGAGCATCAAAGGCATGATGGCATCACATGGATCGGAAGCAACTTTAACGCGCGAGTTTGCTGTACCCCGGAGTGAGACAGAGCCTGTTACCCAACCTAATGAACTGCCGAGGAATACGGAAGAGGTGGTGATACCGGGCTACGATATCGTTGAGCAAAAAGAACCTCAAGCTGAAGCTAGTGGTGAACTTCTCCGCGTCATCCACGCATCACTTGACGATCTGAACTACTACTTAATGGGCCGTGTGCGCAATGATCTTATCGCACAACTTTACACGAGTGATCGTGAGAAAAACCCCGCAGGTTATATCAATCTTGAAGATATTCGCACCAGTCTCCAGACTGTCCTTGAGGATCGACGTAACACCGAAGCATCAATGGCAGAGACGATTAAGCGTAAAGTCATCCCAAGCGCAAATCGCTTTGCTGAGCCGGACTTTACCACGTACCGAGAGTATAAATATAGTAGAAAAGATATCCCTGAGCTGGAGATTCACGCAGATGCGCACCATTTCATGGATTCACACATCCAGGGTATGTTGGCGACCGGTGAAGATGGTCTTCGAGACCTCGCCGAACACTACATTGCCGAAACTTATGATGATGCCCGAGATACGGCAATGGAGTTAATAGTTGCTAAAAAAGCAGAGCTTGAAAAAGAAGATCAGAGGAATAAAAAGAGGATCGCTGAGCTAGAAGAGACTATTAGGCGCCTCGGTGGCGAAATCGAAGAACGTGATTTCGAACTATGGGAAGGTGATGTTGAGACTGACATCGACCAGGCTGTCGTAGCACACGCCCGACACATTGTTGAATAGTAAACTATCGCTGCTTAAATAAAATCCGCCCCTTATGGAGCGGATTTTATTTTGGCTATTTCGTTATTAATTAACGAAATTCTCTACCTTGATACCAGGCCCCATAGAGGTGCTGATAGCGATAGTCTTTACGTAACCACCCTTAATGCTTGATGGCTTTTGCGCTTGGAGGCTTTCGAAGAAGGCCTTGGCGTTGTCGATGAGCTTGTCGGCGCCAAAGCTTACCTTGCCCACACTGAGGTGCACAATTGCTTGCTTGTCGACGCGGTATTCAACCTTACCGGCCTTAGCTTCTTTTACTGCCTTAGCGACGTCGGTTGCTACTGTACCACTCTTAGGGTTAGGCATCAGGCCGCGTGGCCCAAGCTGGCGAGCGTACTTACCAAGTTTTGGCATATATTGTGGGGTAGCAACCAGAATATCGAAGTCCAAAACTTCCTTGTCGAGTTGTGCTAAGAAGGTTTCGTCGCCAACAACGTCAGCGCCAGCGTCTTTAGCTGCTTTGTGGTCAGCTTCAGGGGCAAATACGGCAACGCGGATAGTTTTACCTGTACCGTGCGGCAGGCTAACGGTTGCACGGATGTTTTGGTCAGCTTGGCGTGGGTCGACGTTCAGACGAACGTGTACTTCAACACTCGCATCAAACTTAGCAGGGTTAGTTTCAGCAGCGAGCTTCAGAGCTTCGTCGAGGCTGTAAAGCTTGCCTGCTTCAATCTTTTCGGCTGCTTTGCGGTAGTTTTTACCACGACGTTCCGAGACAGGGCGAGTCACTGGCTTTGGACCCTTCTTCACAACTTCTTCAGCACCATCTTGCGGAGTGGTGTCACCTGCTTCCTTACGGAGTTCTTTTTCTACCTTTGCTTCAGCTTCAGCGGCTGCTTTTGCAGAGCGTTTGCCGGCTTTCGCGAAAGTTTCTTCCTTTTCGGCGACCGCTTCTTCAGCTTCGGCGTCAACAACAGCTTCTTCAGCGGTTGGTGCTGCTTTTTCTGCAGCGTTAGCCATTGCCGCTTCAATTTCTGCGATGGTGTTTTTCTCGCTTACTTCAAGACCAAGTTTTTTGGCCTCGGCAAGCAAATCGGCTTTCTTTGCCATGAGGTATAACCCTTTCTGTGGTTTTAGCGGCGAGAATCTCGAACGAGAAATCTATAAGCCTCCCAACATTGATTTTTATA
>DATMTU010000113.1:0-1522 GCA_035564035.1 Dongiaceae bacterium | reverse complement strand
GCGTGGATCAATGAGCCGGGGGAGGGGGGGGGCGATCCGTCTCTATTTCCCGACTTTTTGTTGCGACTTTCCGATCGAATAGAAGCTGACACTGAGGTTCCCCGTGATTCAGAGCCTCCTCGGCAGTGCCGATCGGGCACCTGTATAGACTGCTGCCGGTTCCGCGGACACCACCCTAAGCTAATTGCCTCTGCTGCTCGAGCTGTATTGGCTGAGGTTGCGCATCCAAGCGTCCTCGTTAGCGTTGCGCTCTTCTTAGGCAAACTGGGTGATCAAAAGCGCGTTTCAGGAAATCGGCAGCGGATGCGGATAGTCATGCCGTACTCCAAAGGTCGGAGTACGGCATAAGAATCTTAATGAATATCGCCCCAATTCGTTATGGTTGCCTTGGCGCCTGCAATTACCGCACTAACTGTTGCGGGTGTGCCAACGGCGAGAATTTTTCTGGCCGTGTGCGTGTTATAGTCGCTGATCGTCCCACTTTGTGCGGCGATGAGTGTCATTAAGCCAAGCTCGTAATGAACGCCCTGCCTATGACTGATGAGCATCTGCGTTGTGCTATTCGAGTACAAAGCAATACAGATCGCATTTCCACTTGAACACAGCATTACTGCCTGACCGGTAACATACATGTTTTGCGTGTACGGCCATGAGTGGATATCATTTGACCCGTTGTAATTCAGGGCATTAAATGTAACGCCATTTGCGCTCCAGTACGCATAAGGGAATATAGATGCGAGCGGATATATTGAAGGCAATTCGCTAATGTTGAGCTCTAGCGGCTGACTACCAGCTTGCCTGGTAATAGACATGTCGACTATCATGCCTTGCTTGGCTATTTGAATGCCGTCTCCCAGTGTTGCACCAAAGGTGAATGTATATGGGAGCGGTACTTGCGAAGTCAGGCAGGCTGTCGTGCTTCCGCCGTCGTAATTTCTCGGCGTTACGTCAAATAGTATGCCATTTGCAGAAGGTAGATTAAGGTCAGAAGGAGACCACGGGATCGTCTCATTATTAAGAGGAGAGGCAACGTTGTTGCAATCACCCGCTTGGGTCGGATTGTAGGCGTTACCCGCTGTGCTTCTGGCTGCCATTTGGAATCCCGCGCCCACATTGTCAAATGGCATGACTTGAGTGCCAAGGATAGACAATGTCGTAATCATAGGATACCCATTTGTATCCGCAGTAAAACTAATGATGCCATTGTTCAATGAGGCTGAGGGATAGGCAGGCAATGTAGGTGGTATGGGGCCTCTAATGGGCACTAATTCACTTTCATGGGCTTGAGCACCTGTGAGAGAGGTGGCTGAGGTGATGACGATGAGTAGTGCGGCTTGCCAAAGCTTTCGAACATTCTTGTGCATAACATATTTCCTTATAAGTTATTGCGACTTAGCGTTTGCGTAGCGTAATCAAATCATGGTGGCTGTGAACACCTCCTTCCAGGTAGCTTTCGATTTCGAAGTATGCCGACCATTTTTCTTCGACATAATCTCTGGTATGAAAAGTTGTCTGGTAAAAG